>JAYSYJ010000314.1:0-8911 GCA_043727675.1 Fimbriiglobus sp. | reverse complement strand
TCGACCAAGCTGCTGGGCGGGTGGCTCGCGCGGCCATTGCGGCGCGCGACGGCCTGCCCGAGGACAATTCCGCGTTCACCGGGCTACTTGCCGCGATACAACCGTTGGCCGAATCACCCGTCGGAGTCGGATTGGATGTTCCCGTTTGGATTCGCCGACTCGAAGAAGAGTTGCGGAAAGTTCGATTCCTCGACCCGCAAGAAGAGGACGACGAACCGCGCGAGGATTTACCGCGCGAAGAGCCGGGAACACCCCCGCAGGTTCGATTGGACTTCGACGAATTCCGCAGGCAGATCCGCGATTGGGATGCGCCGCTGGGGCAATGATGTCCGCCAATCACACTCTGTGAAGCTGTCTCTCGGCGAGCAGCTTTTCCCAAAGCAGCAGCATCGTAATGGTCTTGGCGTCCTGAATTTCGCCGTTCAGACACATGCGGATGGCTTCGGTCAGCGGTACCGTAAACGGTTCGATTTGCTCGTCGGCTTCTGGCCGCGAGGCACCAGCCGTCAGGCATTCCGCGACGAACAGGTGGAGTTTTTCATCGAGGACACCGGGCGAAGCATAGAGGAATCCTCGGTACGTCCAATCAATAGCCGAGTAGCCAGTCTCTTCGGCGAGTTCCCGCTTCGCACAGGCTTCCAACGCTTCGTTTGGTTCCACGGTTCCAGCCGGGACTTCCCAAAGTGCCTGGCCGACGCTGAAACGAAAATTCCGGATCAATACGACATGTTCGGCATCGAGAACCGGCAAGATGACGACGGCACCGGGATGGAGGATCAAATCCCGCCGGATGGTCTGGCCACTCGCGGTGACCAAGGTGTCGACAGCGACCTGAATCCGCCGGCCGATGTGAACGATTTCGCGGGTCATCCGGCTGTCTCCCTTTCGATAACGAGCGTGCGATGCTACCATAAGGATAGATCGAACCGCTGACCCTCCTCGACAGGCTCCTACCGATGCGCGATCCGATGAGTTGGGCGCTGCCGATCTTCCGACTGTTCGGCATCCAAGTCCGCGTCCACTTGCTGTTCTTCGTGGTGACTTTGGGCCTATTCCTCAGGCAAATCTCGGTTCCCGGAGATGTTGTTTGGTGGGGAGACATCTTCCTGTTCACGGTCGCCCTGCTCTTTGGCATCATTTTACTCCACGAGTTTGGCCACTGTTTCGGCGGCCGAGCGGTCGGTGGCGACGCGGAGGAAATCTTGATTTGGCCACTGGGTGGCTTGGCCTACGTCGACGTTCCGCACGACTGGAAAGCCCACAGCTACACGATCGCGGCCGGGCCATTCGTGAACGTGATCATCTGCTTTCTCACAGCGGTCATTATCGGTGGTGCCGGATACGTACCGACGTTCAACCCGTTGGCCAACCCGTACATCTCCGAGATGCGGAAGGTCAAAGACGACCGCATTTACACGAGTCAGTACGGTTTGCGAATGTACTTGCCCGAGAGTGCGGAGAGCGCCCCCGGTTATGAAAAGACCGTCATCGGTAAGCCGAATGATTTGAACGACGTCGCCGTGAAGTCGTCGTACGAGCGGGCACTGGCCCCCGGATGGATCGTCTGGCTGAACCGGACATTTTGGATGTCGTGGGTTCTGTTGCTCTTCAATTTGATCCCGGCGTATCCGCTCGACGGCGGACAACTGTTGCAAGGGATTATTTGGTGGCGCCGCGACTTCCGAACGGGCGTCACCGTGGCGGCCTATGTCGGAATCGTCTGCTCGATTTTAATGTTCGTGGTCACCATCGCCACCAACGAGTCGCTGTTGATCGGCCTCAGTTTGATGATGCTATTCGCCTGCGTGTTGAAGTTGCGCAGTTTGGACATGGAAGAAGGAGCATTCGGAGACTTCAGCAGCGGCTACTCCAGCCTCGATCAGGACGAGGACGCACCGAAGCCCAAGCCGAAAAAACAGAGTTTCGTGAAGCGCTGGTTGAAAGCCCGCACCGCCAAGCGTTTGCGTCAAGAAGCGGCGCAGCGGCTCCAAGACGATGAACGCATGGATCAGATGCTCGATAAAATCGCTCGCAGCGGTAAGCTGTCGTTAACCGATGAAGAACGACGGTTCATGGAACGCGTCAGCGCTCGGTATCGGAACAAGTAATTAGGAATTTGAATCTCTGGAGTTCAGCTTTGACGACCTTGATCGAACCCCGGACTTTGCAGGGGTTCCGCGATTATCCGCCCGCATTGATGATTCCACGCGAACGGGTACTCCAGACTGCTCGCACCGTTTACCGCAGCTACGGCTACGCTCCTATCGACACTCCGACGCTGGAATACGCTGACGTGCTGCTCGGCAAAGGTGGTGGCGAGAACGACCGAATCGTCTACCGCTTTAAGGATCACGGCGAGCGCGACGTGGCCATGCGTTTCGACCTCACAGTACCGTTCGCCCGTTTCGCGGCCGTGCAGGTACCCCAACTCGGCACGCCGTTCAAACGCTATGCCATGGGGCCAGTCTGGCGTGGTGAGAGACCGGGACAGGGTCGGTACCGCGAGTTCTGGCAGTGCGATTTCGACACCATCGGCACGCTCAGTAACGCCGCCGACGCGGAAGTGGCCCTCGTCATCAACGACCTATTTACCGCGTTGGCGTTCGACAATTTCCAGATCCGAGTGAACAACCGGTTGCTGCTGAATGGGTTGCTCGAAAGCATTGGCGTGATCGACCGCGCCGTGCCGTTGTTGCGGTGCTTGGACAAATTGGCGAAGATCGGCCGGGCTAAAGTCCTCGAAGAAATGACCCGCGACGCCGAGGTGACCCCCGAGCAAGCGGAACGCGTGCTCGCTCTTGCGGAAGCCACCGGAACGAACGAAGAAATCCTGAACACGGCCGAAGCGAGCTTCGGCGGTAACCCCAATGAAAAAGCCCGTGAAGGGCTACTGCGACTCCGGGAATTGTTGAATGTGGCCAACACGGCCGGAATTCCCGCCGAACGCATCCGCATCGATCTCAGCATTGCTCGCGGACTCGACTACTACACCGGTACCATCTACGAAACGTTCCTCGGCGACCTCCCCGGCATCGGCTCGGTGTGCAGCGGTGGCCGGTACGACAACCTCGCCAGCCTGTACACGAAGCAGGTCCTCCCCGGCGTCGGAGCGTCTCTCGGCGTCGACCGCTTGCTCGCCGCGATGGAAGAAATCAAACACCCGTGGATGACCGGCCAAAGCACGCCGGCCCCGGTACTGGTACTGCAATTCGAAAATAGTTGGCTCGGCCAATATCAACGGGTCGCACGGACGCTGCGGGCCGCCGGGATCGGCGCCGAAGTCTACCCGGATGTGAAGCGGTTGAAGGCCCAATTCGAATACGCCGACAAGCGCGGGTTCAAGGTCGCCTTGATCGCCGGCTCGGACGAGTTCGCCAAAGGGGTCTGGAAGATCAAGGATTTGACGACGCGGGAAGAAGTGACGGTGACCGAAGCCGAAGTGGTCGCGAAGATTCATGAAGTATTGAAACTGTGATCCGTTCCAACCATTACGAAGCGGCGTTCGAGGCCTACCTGCGTGAGAAGCAGGTGGGGTTCATCGTCATCGACGAGGCCAAGCGGAGCATCCTCGGTCAGCAGAACATCAAAAGTGCCGACTTCATCATCGTCGGCCCGGAGACGGCCAAACTGGTTGTCGATGTGAAGGGTCGCAAATTTCCAAGTGGTTCCAAGGGCGGCAAGAGCTGGCAGAATTGGGCCGAGGAACAAGACATTGATGGCTTGACCCGTTGGGCCACGGAATTCGGGACACCCTTTCGCGCGGTGTTAGCGTTTGTCTATCAAATTCAACCGCCGTATGAACTCACACCCGGTACGCCCGATGTGTTCACGTTTCACAGTAAGACGTATCTCATGCGGGCCGTGGGCGTCGCAGAATACCGGCAACACATGCGGGTACGCAGCCCGAAATGGGGCACCGTTCACCTTCCTGTGCAGGCGTTTCGCTCGTTGGTGCAACCCTTCTCCGAGTTCTTGCTGCAACCGGTGTGAATCTGTTGGTAAACGTCGGTTGTGCGTTCCACGCAGCCTGGTATGATCCGAGTAGAGCCTCGCAGCGGCATTGGGTAGGCTCTTAAAAATTTACCGCTGCACACTTCTTATGGCCGATGCCAAACTGCGTCATGCGATTGCCTTCGAGGCAGCGCGCCTCATGTACGACCGGGTCGAGAGCGAGTACTTCACCGCGAAAATCAAGGCGGCGAAGCGACTTTGCAAAGGCTATGTCAAAACCAGCGGCCTGCCGAGCAACGCCGAAATCCGCGACCTCATCCAGCAGTTCGCCCGCATTTACGAAGGCGACCGCCGCACCGACAACCTCTTGCAAATGCGCTTGGCCGCGCTGTACATGATGAAACTGCTCTGCAAATATCGCCCCCGCCTCATCGGCAGTGTGATGACTGGCCACACCCGCGAAGGGTCGGACATCGACCTGCACCTCTTCGCCGATTCGGTTCAAGGGATCGAGGAACTGCTCCAGGCCGAAGGTTTACCGTACGAAGTGGAACGCAAGCAGATCACGAAGCACGGCGAGAGTCGGATTTTCACCCATGTGCACGTGTACGACACCTTCAATTTCGAGTTGACGGTTTACGCCGAGAGCCAGTGCCATTACGTGTTCAAATCGTCGATCACCGGAAAGGCCATCGAGCGGGCGAGCATCGCGGAACTGGAACAGCTTTTGACGGCCGAATACCCCGATGTGAACCTCGACGACCCCGAAATGCCGGACGACGCGGCACTCGAACTCGATCCCTTTCCACTCTACCGCATCATGCTGCTCGCCCTGGAAAACGTGAAGCAAAGTCCGAAGTGGCACCCCGAAGGGAACGCCCTGTACCACACACTGCAAGTGTTCGAGCGGGCACGTGAAGTTCGCTTTTACGACGAAGAATTCCTGCTCGCGGCCCTGCTCCATGATGCCGGCAAAGCCATCGATTCTTTCGATCACGTTGGTGCGGCCTTACAAGCGTTGCACGGGTTGATCAGCGAACGAACGGCATGGTTGATTCAAGAACATATGACCGCACACGAGTATGTCGCCGGGACACTCGGCGCCCGTCACCGCAAGAGATTGGAGAACCACGCCGACTTCGAAGATCTACTATTGCTGCAAGAATGCGACTTCGGTGGCCGGGTGCCCGGGGCCAACGTCGGCACCGTAGATGAAGCGCTGGAATTCGTACGCGAGTTAGCCCAGCAGAACGGGGAGAGTTGAAGCGGAATTCGCCCGCCTACAATAGCAGGAACAATACCAACCGAGACGATACTACCATGGTGGCGCCTTACCCCGATGGCGAACAAGAACCGTACTTCCATCCGGAGCCATTGCCGCAACCCCAGCGGCATAAAGTGAACACGAAGTGGTTGATTGGGCTGAGTATGTTGACGCTGCTCGTGCCCGTCTTTATGTTGTTTGTGGTTTTCCCGTGGCTCGAAGAACCGGCATTCCAATCGGTCGACGAAATCAACCCCGCCGATGTGGAAGTTCTCCGAGTCCAGTTGTTCAACCACCCACAAGGTAAGGACGACGTCGGCCCGGTCGAAATGAGCAGCGATGATTTTCCGATTTTGTTAGCGGCACTTAGCCGTGCGGAGAAAGTGGACAAAATCCCCCCGAAGACCTTACTCGGGGAATACCGCGTCCGCTTCAAAGATTCCCGGCGTGGTACCATCCGTCTTTACTGGCAGAAAGCGAATCCAAATCAAGCCGACAGTGCCGTGATCTGGATTGTAATTGGCAGAAATAAATACCGCGCTGGTGGCGTGCTCGAACTCTACAAATTGGCTGGTGAATGCGCGACTCGCGGGAAGTTGCAACGGTGAATCAGCCGTGTGGCGGTAGGAGTGCCGGGTTCCCGAACACAGTCTTCCAAGGACGGATCGTCCACTTGGAAAACACCCCGGCCGTGTGAAAAGGATCGGCTTTCAAAAGTAACTCAGCAGCACCCGCGTCGGCCGCTTCGTAAACAATCAATGCTCCGAAGTCGTCCAGAAACGGCCCAGCGACCACCAGCTGCCCATTCTCAATCAAGCTTGTGAGGTAGACTCGGTGGGCGGGTCGATACTCGGCGACTTTCGCAGCATCCGGAACATATTCAATGACGGCGGCCCATTTCATGCGCGATTCTCCAAAGGAATGGCCGATGCACTCTCGGAGTAGAAATAGTTTCGGCTTAACACTCGATGGGCCGCAAAGAGTACGGCGGTGAAGCCAAGGTCACTGAAGAAAGTGCCTCGATAAAAAGGGATGCCTTGTTTGTAGCATTCGAGGAGACCGGCCAACGTGTACGGATACGGCATCGCCTGTTCGAGCCACGAACCGAAGTTGGATACCAGAAAAAAGAGGACACTGGCGCTGACTGCTCCCCCGGCAATCCGGAGTGGATTCTGCGTGCGACGAACGAGGATACTCCCGACGATCGGGTAGATGGCGAAACAGATCAGAGACCAATTTGGGAAATAGGCCAAATCATAATTGTGAGCGACGTAGTTGAAAAGATCGCCAAGGACCTTCGAAGCGAAGCAAAGAATCAAGCCCGGCACGATGCCCATGCGGCCGGCGACGAACAAACCCACCGCGCCATAGGCCGCGAAGTTCTGAATTCGGTACGGTTCGGGAATCAGTGGTAACACGGCACAACCGAGGCCCAGTAATACCCCCAATGCCAAGGTCATGGGTGGAATTCGCGGTTGTTTGTTCGACTCGGACTCGGTCATTGCAGCACTCGGATGATATCGTTCTGAAGACGTGGCTATGTTAGTAGAACCGAGGTGTCAGTTCCAGATTCGGTTGACACCGTAGGAGTCGAAGACGACATCGCTGCTGATAAGGGGGATGCCTTCGACGAGCGATTGGGACGCGAGCAAGCTGTCGAATGGGTCGCGATGGTGGAAGGGCAAATCAGATTGAAGCTCGGCGTGATCAAGCGTGATCGGAAGAATGTTGAGAACCAGATCGAGAATCGCTTTGTCGATCCATTGGCGATATGGCAGTGAAAGCGGCAGGCGACCGTTACCGACTTTGATCGCGATTTCCTAAATCGTTGCCGCGCTAATGAACCGCTTGACCGCCGGGTTCCGCATGGCGAGCATTGAAGTTGCGGGAATTTTGGCAGGCATGTCGACAGCCCAAATGAGGGCGTGCGAGTCGAGAATGAGGCGCATCACATGCACTCCGCGAATTCTTCCAACGGGTCGTCGAAGCGATCCATTGACAAAACTGTTCCTGCCAAAGTCCCGAATTGAGGGGCCTTTCTCGGTGGTGTCGAAACCAACTTGGCTACAGGCTAGTCGTCTTCCGTAATCAGCATTTCGTCGCCGGCTGAAAGGCGGTGGATAAGATCCGCCAATGTCGCCTGCGCTTCTTGAATGGTAATTGTGGTCATCGGTCGCACCCCTTGCAAGAGACACTCGCATGTTCGACGCAGAAGAATTGTACGATGCCATCGACCAATGCGTTTGGGCTTTATTCACCCGCTATGGCATCGAAGCGCCGCCGGTGGATGCGTTGCAGCTTGTTCAAGATGCGTTCCGGTACACCGTCCAGTTCGAGGAAGAGGAAGAAGACGAACCGCAATACGGTGATCCCCCGAAGCGGCGTCGACCACGTGAATTGGTGATGAAGCACAGCCAATCGCCGGGTAGTCAGCAAATGATGGCCGCACGGGCTTGTGCCAAGGAAATGGTGCCGGGAATCTTGCAGAAGCTGGGAGTCACTCCGGGTACCGAAGAGAAATCGGCCGCGACTCACTTGGCCAGCAAAATCGCGCCTCGGTTGCTACTGCCGACGCGGTGGTTCGGCACGGTCGTACGAAAGGCGAACAACGACTTGTTCCGCATACAAGAAACTTTCGACACGGTGAATCTGGAAGTCATCGCCTTGCGCTTGCTCGATCTCGACGATCACTGTGTGATCGCGATCGTCGATGACGGCGCAGTTGGCCTTCGGCGCTCGAATGCGATGCAGGCAACCAAGAAATTGACGCCGGCCGAGCAACTTTGCGTCGAGAAAGTGATCGAAGCAGAAGAGCCTCAAACGGTACGAAAAGACGGCTGGACAAGCCGCGGTTGGCCGGTGGCCACGGGGCCATTCAACCGAATCCTTTTGCGATCCGAGCCAGATGACGTATAATACCGTTTGAAGTTGAAACTTCGGCGGTCGCTCGGGATAGCGGCCGCCGTACTGTTTTTGTGCCGTCCGGATTTCTCCGGTACGGTCATGACCGCTAGCCAGATGAGGAGAGTGCGGAATGTCCGAAGACCGCATCCCAACGACCCGCGCCGGGTACGACAAGAAACGTGCCGAACTGGATCACCTCCAGGGCTTCGACATGATCGAGATCACCAAGCGTGTGGCCTCGGCCCGCGACATGGGCGATCTCAGCGAGAATGCCGAGTACCACGCCGCGCGCGAAGATCAGGGTTTGTTGCAAGCCAAGATCAACCAGTTGAAGGATCAGTTGTCACGTTCGTACATCCTCGACACCGAGAACTTGCCCAAGGGCATCGTCGTGTTCGGGAGCAAAGTACGCGTGATGGATCTCGACGCCAAAGAAGAAGAGACCTACGAATTGATCGGCCCCGGTCAAGAAGACCCAGACACGAATCGGATTCTGACGACCAGCCCGATCGGTCAAGGATTGATCGGTAGTAAAGTCGGCGACTCCGTAGAAATCGCCGTGCCACGCGGTACCATCCGCTTCAAGGTGCTCGAGATTTCCGTTGCGGATATTTAGAGCAAGATCTTCCACCACAGAGTCAACGAGATAGGGACGAGATCAAACAATGACAGAGCATGGGGGATTATCTTATTTGGCTCATCACGGAATCCTGTGGGTGATTTTCTACAATTTCGGCAGATGGCAGGTCAGGATTTTGAGCCTGAGGTAGTCCTCGTCTCGGAAGCCGTAGG
>JAYSYJ010000313.1:0-8920 GCA_043727675.1 Fimbriiglobus sp. | reverse complement strand
ACTACACCGATGGCACTATCGAAGATGTGACCCGGCGCGCCCAGTACGAAAGCAACGAAACGGAAGTGGCGTCGGTCAGCGAATTGGGACTGGTGCAGACACTCGCGATGACCGGTCAAGCGGCCGTGATGGTGCGTTTCAGCGGCAACGTGGCGACCTTCCGCAGTGTGGTGCCTCGACCGGGCGACGCTCCGAAATTCGAGTTTCCGACTCAGACGGTTGTCGATCTTCACACCGCGAACAAATGGCGTGAACTCGGTATCGTACCGAGTGAACTCAGTACCGACGAACAGTTCCTCCGCCGCGTGTACCTCGATATCACCGGCACGCTTCCGAGCGTCGATGTGATCGGGAAATTCCTGGCGGATCCGTCGAAATCGAAACGGGATCAAGTCGTCGACAAGCTTCTCGAAACTCCGGAATACAGCTTTTACTTCGCCAATAAATGGGCCGACGTGTTGCGGGTGAAGCGGCGCGGTTTGGCGGAACGCGCCCCCGGCACGTTCACCTTCCACGATTGGATCCGCGAGTCGGTTGCCAACGACAGGCCCTACTCCGAGTTCGCGCGTGAAATAGTCTGTGCCATCGGCGACGAAACCAAATCGCCCGCCACGGTCTGGTACAAGGAAGTGACAACCCCCGAGCAATTCGTCGACGACGTCAGCCAAGTATTTCTCGGTCAACGCTTGGCTTGTGCGAACTGCCACCACCACCCGTACGAAAAATGGACGCAAGACGATTACTGGGGAATCGCGGCCTACTTCGGTCGCGTTGGAAAGAAGACGACCCCGACTGCGGGCCGGCAAAACAACCAGCAGAACTTGCATCAGTCGGTCTACACGAAATCGACCGGCAATGTGACCAACAAACGGACGAATCGCCCCGCCGAGATGAGGCCACTCGATGGGGCCGTGGTCACCGTGGGTGGCGACGACGATCCGCGTGTCCTCTTCGCCGATTGGATGGTCGACCCGAACAACCCGTACTTTGCCAAGGCAGTGGCCAACCGTTACTGGGCGCATTTCTTCGGACGGGGTATCGTCGATCCGCTCGATGATATGCGGGCCACGAATCCGCCGAGCAATCCGGAACTGCTGAACGAGTTGGCAAAGAATTTGGTCGAGAACAAATTCAGTTTGAAGGCGTTGATCAAGACCATCGTGAAGAGCCGCACCTATCAACTTTCGAGCTTGCCGAACGAGTTCAACAAGAGCGACAAGCAGTCGTATGCTCGGTATTACCCCAAACGGTTGCAAGCGGAAGTGGTCTTCGATGCCGTGTGCAATGTGACGGAAAGTCCCTCGGATTTCCCCGGCTTGCCGAAAGATCGCAATGCTCCGAAACGAGCCATTGAACTGCCGGACGAATCATTCGCCTCGTACTTCCTCGACGTACTCGGTCGGCCTCAACGCATCAGTGCGTGCGAGTGCGAACGGGTGAATGAGGCGAGCCTTGCGATGATTCTACACCTGCTCAACAGCGATGAAGTTCAGGGAAAGATCGCTCGCGTAGGAGCACGGGCGGATCGACTGACCAAAGACCCGCGCTCGGACGATGAAAAGGTGACGGAACTCTTCTTGCTCACGCAGGCCAAGAAACCTACCCCCGAGCAATTGTCGCTCGCACGGGAGCATCTGAAGACCCACGAAAAGCTCAAAAAGCTGTCGTACGAGAACATCATCTGGGCCCTGATCAACAGCAAAGGATTTTTGTTCAACCAATGAGCATCCGCATTCGTCTGAGGGCAAATACTTTAACAGTACTGTCACTGGTTATACGACGCTGATGCCACCACCCGTTGTTCTCATAAATGCCGTCGGTCTGACTCCGCGACTCTTAAAACACGCCCCGCGTTTGCAAGCGATTGCTTCCACCGGTTGGGCTGCGTCGCTGGCCGAAGTGGTACCCGCTGTGACATGCACAGCCCAGGCCACCATTCTGACGGGTCAACCGGTTAACCGGCACGGTGTCGTCGCCAACGGCTGGCTCTTCCGCGACACCCGCGAAGTCCGCTTCTGGCAACAAAGCAATCGACTGATCCAAGCGGAGCCGCTTTACGTCACGGCGAAGCAGCGGGCCGAACGACGCGGCGCGGCGTTCACCAGTGCGAAGCTCTTCTGGTGGTTCAACCAGGGGGCGGCGGTCGATTTCAGCGTCACCCCGAAACCGTGGTACGGCGTCGATGGCAACAAGGCCTTCGACGTGTCGGGCACACCGGAATTGTGCGACGCCTTGAAAGCGAAACTCGGGCCATTCCCGTTCCCGAGTTTCTGGGGGCCGATGGCCGGAATTGCCTGCACCGAGTGGATCGCCAATTGTGCGGCCGAAACGCTGAAACTCCACCGCCCGGATCTCACGCTCGTCTACCTGCCGCACCTCGATTACGAACCGCAGCGCCGTGGCCCGAGCGGTTGCGATATGGCCCAACAGGTGAAACAATTCGACGATGCGGCCGCACCGCTACTCGATGAAGCGAAGAAGATCGGAGCGCAGGTTTGGGTGGTCAGCGAGTACGGCCATTGCGATGTGGACGCGCCCGTTTACTTGAACCGACTGTTGCGCACGGCCGGGTTGTTGAGCGTCCGGCACGGGCCGTTCGGCGAGCAGCTCGAGACGTTCGATAGCCGGGCGTTCGCGGTCGTCGATCACCAGCTCGCTCATGTGTATGTGAAGAATCCGGTCGATGTCCCCCGGGTGAAAGAATTGCTCGTCGGCTTGCCCGGCGTTGCGGATGTATTTGCCGGTGAGGAACGGGCCGAGGTCGAACTCGATCACCCGCGTTCCGGGGAGGTCGTGGTGCTGGCAAAGCCGAACGCCTGGTTCGCCTACCCGTTCTGGCTCGATGATGCTCGGGCGCCCGATTACGCCCGCTCGGTGGCGATCCACAACAAGCCCGGCTTCGACCCCTGCGAACTGTTTTTCGATCCGAAGTTCCGCGTCCCGAAACTGCGGGCGGCCCGGCGACTGCTCCAGAAAAAACTCGGCTTCCGCACCATCTTCGACCTGACCCCGCTCGATGCCAGTATTGTCCGCGGTAGCCATGGTTTAGTTGCTATTGACCCACAAGATGCCGCCATCCTCATCGGCCATGGGTTGCGTCCGAGCGGGGAACGCATCCCGATGACAGCCGTGAAGGAATTGCTACAGGGGGCACTGGGGTTACACCCGGAATAAATTAAAAAATCTAGAATTGTCACTGTTTGAACTTTCCAACTCTCTCTTCGCCTTGTTTCTTGTGCCAACATCGTCTAATTAAGTCTAAGCTGATTACTTTTTGGTAGATCCACTACTCGTTACCAAGCCTATTTGTGCTCCTGCATCAGTTTTCGAACTGAGAACTCGTCCATCCCGTTACCTTCAATATTCACCCAAAACTTCAAGGAGAGAAAACATGAAGACGGAACTTCGAGCAAAAACGACCAGGAATGCTCTCACACTGGTTGAGCTTTTGGTTGTCATCGCGATAGTCGCCATCTTGATCGGGCTTCTTCTGCCGGCGATTCAGATGGTGCGGATGCAGGCGATCAAAGCCAGTGCTAAAAATAGTATCAAGCAAACAGTCCTCGCCACACATCACCATGCGAGCGTCTACCAAGATTCGTTGCCGAGCGTTGACGGCAACCTCGATCCGAGTGGTAATAACGTTTCGTTGTTTTTGGCGTTGCTCCCGTATCTCGAAGCGCAGCGACGAAATCCGCCGAGTTTGATGCGATTCAAATCCGATCCTTCGCTGGATTTATCGCCGGCCGTTCACCCGGAGCTGCCACCTCCTTCTGGGACGCTCGAAGAAGAATTGGAGCCGCAACGGACAGTGACGAGTCTGGCGTTCAACCCTTACGTGTACGCCAAGAGATCTCGACTACCCGCATCGATTCCCGACGGGACATCGACGACGATCGCGATCACGGAACATTACGCTTTTTGCGACCAAGCCCAATACAATTGGATCCAAATTCACACGGAATGTTTCGAGCTGTCCCCTTCATGGAAAAAGGTTCCGTGTTCATCGTCCATCCAGCGGCGGGCGACGTTTGCGGACGGCAAGATGTTCCTCGATGTCATCCCCGTCACGTCCGTCGGTCTTAACGGTCCGGTCAGCACGGGTAGCCTTCCCCTCACCTTTCAAGTTCGGCCGCCGCTCCAGCAGTGCGACCCGCGCATCCCGCAATCGTCGATGCCGGGTGGCATACTCTGCGGCTTCGTGGACGGGAGCGTGCGATTCATCCGGGAGGGTGTCAGCAATTCCATCTTCTGGGGTTCGGTGACCCCCGACCGAGGCGAAGTGGTCTCGTTGGACTGACTATACTCCACGCGGGTCAATCTGAGCTTTTGTGGCGGAACAACCGACGCAATTCGGGGTTAACCCGATGCGCAAGCATCGGAAACCACAAACAGTACCGCCGATGCTTGCGCATCGGGTTAACCTGTTTCAATAAAACTCATTCTTACCCGTGAGAAGCATACCCCTTTCCCGTGAATTGGATGCCGCCGGAGTGAATCAGCGGCCACGAGGACGGTAATCGTCGTTGCGATCTCGTTCGTCACGGTTTCGATCATCGCGTGATTCATAGTCCCGTTGATCGTCTTCGTCCTGGCGTCGGCGTCGGTCGTCGTACTCGTCGTCACGCTCGTTGTCGGAACCCCGCCCATAACCGTCGTCTTCGGCCAGTTGCTTGCTGAAGCCGGAGATTCTAATCCAGTAAATGATCCAGCAGATCAACCCGCCGATACTGAAGAGAGCCCCGATGTAAGGGATCATGCCAGCGAGGTTCAGGCAAAGGTACGTGGTCCCCAGCCCTTTTCCGAAATCACCCTCGCGCGGTAGCCGCCGGTCGTAGAACTCTTCTTCCAGCGATTCCGCCACTCGGTTCACGGTGATAAACAGCCAAACGAACTGGAAACACGGGATCAAGTTGAGCCAAACCTGACCGGGTTCCATGGTGCGATTTCTCGGCGAGCAGCGAGACAGCGTTCTCGACAGCATCATCAAGTACAGGATCTGAATCGCTATCATGACGAACACAAAAATGACAATCACTATTACAAAGATGATCAGAATCGCATTTGCTCCACCACCTCCTCCACCAGCTCCACCTGCACCTCCTCCGCCGAATGGGTTACCGGCTTGAGAGAACAGTTCTAATCCGTGTGCCAACAGCATCGGCGTATCTCCCTGGTTCGTAGAATCGGGTGAATAATACCGGAATCACCAGACATGGGAAGTCGTTTCGTCTCCGACAACTTATTATTCAAAAGCTTTTCGAGATTTTAGATTGCGGAAATCAAGATCGTGAGCGATGCTTTAACACATTCTTCATATTTGAGAGGGGGTCATCATGCTTCGGCGAACCGCGCGGGGGGCGTTCACGCTCATCGAACTCCTCGTGGTGATTGCGATCATCGCGATTCTGATCGGGCTGCTGCTGCCCGCCGTGCAAAAAGTCCGCGAGGCGGCGTCCCGGATGCAGTGCACGAACAACCTCAAGCAATTGGCGCTCGGGATTCACCACTACCACGATACCCGCCTGAAATTTCCAATCGACGATGACTTCGGCAACGGCGCTTCAAACACCACCGGGAAACCCGTAACGTTTTACACCGCCATCCTTCCGTACATCGAGCAGGGGAACAACAGCAACGCGATCCAAGCCCCGGTCAAGATTTTTCTCTGCCCGAGCCGGCGGACGATTGCAGTCGGCCCGCGCGACGATTACGGTGGGGGCCACCATCCCGATTGGTGGTACAGCAACGGGAAGTTTTCAATCCTCGGCGGGCCTTTCTTGAGCGGAGGAAGGCAGGTTCCCGAACCGACCATCAACGGTATTTCGGATGGGACAACCAACACACTTTTGTTGGCCCACAAAGGGCTGGCGCCGCAGTATTACATTGGCGGAAGCCCCTTAGCTTTTGGAAGTGCCCGCACCGACTTCAACTGGGCCAGTATGAACCCCGATGCCAGCATGCCCGGCGATCACTGGGAGCACAAGCGTGATCCGAACTACTTCGCGCAAGATAGCAACAGTCTTCCGATGGAATACTACATGGGTTCGCCCCACATCGGTGCGATGCCCTGTGCGATGGCGGATGGCTCGGTCCGCTGCTTCATTTACGGGATGTCGGCCGACACAATTTGGCGATTGTGGGCTTACAACGACGGTAGCGTTTTACCAGCTGAAGCCCAATGATCGACTTCCGTTCTTCCACGCCCAAGGTCGCCGTAATGAACCGCAGATGCCTGTGCCGATGGGTCGTGCTACCGGCAATCGTGGGATTGTTCTTGCCCACTTTGGGTTGCGTCGATCCGAACAATCCCAAACAGTCCGGTGTCAATGTGGCCCCGGCGGAGCCGCCACCGGCGCCGAACGGGATGATGAAAGTCGGTAAGAAAAAATAGCGGTTACTTCCCGGCCAGTAACTGTCGCAGCACGTAAGGCAAGATGCCCCCGTGCTGGTAATAGAGCACTTCCTGCGGCGTATCAATCCGACACAGTGCGGCGAACGTCATCGTGGTTCCGTCCGCATTCGTGGCGATCACCGTCAACTCTTTGCCGATTGTGAAGTTGGTAGCTAAGCCTTGCAACAACCCTTCGATGGCGAAGGTTTCTTCCCCGGTCAGCCCCAACGTCAAGGCAGTGTCTCCGGCTTTGAATTGCAGGGGTACCACACCCATCCCGACCAAATTGCTGCGGTGGATGCGCTCGTAGCTCTCCACGATCACCGCCTTCACGCCGAGGAGATTCGTCCCCTTGGCAGCCCAGTCCCGGCTCGACCCCGAGCCGTATTCTTTGCCACCGATGACCACGAGTGGTGTGCCATCCGCTTTGTACTTCATGGCGGCATCGAAGATACTCATCTGTTCGTTCGTCGGCAGATACCGAGTAAAACCGCCTTCGACGCCGGGAACGAGTTGGTTCTTCAAGCGAACGTTGGCGAAGGTTCCCCGCATCATGACGTCGTGATGGCCGCGACGCGCCCCGTACTGGTTGAAGTCGGCCGGTTGGACACCGTGCTCCATGAGGTAGACCCCGGCGGGGGAGTCCTTCTTGATGTTCCCGGCCGGGCTGATGTGGTCGGTGGTGATGCTGTCGCCGAGAAGGGCCAACACACGGGCATCGGAAATTTCCGAGAGCGGCGGCGGCAAGATCCCCATACCCGCGAAGTACGGCGGGTTGGCGATGTACGTCGACTTCGCTTCCCAAGTGAAAAGTTTACCCGACGGTACCGGCAGGCTCTTCCAGTTGGCGTCCCCTTCGAACACACTGGCGTAAATCCGTTCGTAACTCTCTTTCTTGATCGACTTCTCCAAGACGGTTTGCACCTCGGCTTGGGTCGGCCAAATCTCCTTGAGAAATACATCGTGGCCGGTCGTATCTTGCCCAACCGGTTCCGCGTCCCAATCGATGTCGATCTTCCCGGCGAGAGCATACGCCACGACCAATGGTGGGGACGCCAAATAGTTCGCCCGGACTTCTCCGTGGACGCGGCCCTCGAAATTCCGGTTGCCGCTGAGTACCGCCGAGACGACTAATCCGCCCGCCGCGATCTCTTTCGAGATCGCATCCGGCAGTGGCCCGCTGTTGCCGATGCAGGTCGTGCAGCCGTAACCGACCACGTGGAAGCGGAGTTTCTCGAGTTCGGGGAGGAGTTCGGAATCGGAGAGGTAATCGGTCACCACTTTCGAGCCGGGGGCCAAGCTCGTCTTCACCCAAGACTTACTGTGGAGACCCTTCGCGTTCGCTTTCTTGGCTAAAATGCCCGCCGCAATCATCACCGACGGGTTGCTCGTATTCGTGCAACTGGTGATGGCGGCAATCACCACGGAACCATCGTTCAAGTGGCCATCGCTCGTGACGGCATCGACATGCACCGCCGTATCGCCGGCCATCGGCAAGCCCGGTTTCGGTTTGGCAGCCGTCTTGAGTTTGGGGAGCACTTCGTAAAAGGATTTCTTGACATCGGTGAGGGCGACGCGATCTTGCGGACGGGTTGGCCCTGCCAAGCATGGCACCACGGTCGACATGTCGAGTTCGAGCGTATCGGTGTAGTCGGCGGGGAAATTAGTGCCGTCGTGGAAGAGCCCCTGTTCTTTGCAATAGGCTTCGACAATCGCGATCTGTTCTTCTTTGCGGCCGGTCTGGCGCAGATACTTCAGCGTCTCGGCGTCAACGGGGAAGATTCCACAAGTCGCTCCGTATTCCGGAGCCATGTTGGCGATAGTTGCCCGATCAGCCAGCGGCAGTTCCGCTAACCCCGGCCCGAAAAATTCGACGAACTTACCGACGACGCCCTTTTTGCGCAGCATCTGGGTGACGGTGAGCACCAGGTCGGTCGCGGTGGCCCCTTCCTTCAATTTCCCCAACAATTTGAAGCCGACCACTTGGGGTATCAGCATGCTCACCGGCTGGCCGAGCATTGCCGCTTCGGCCTCGATGCCACCGACGCCCCACCCCAGCACGCCGAGGCCGTTCACCATTGTGGTGTGGCTATCGGTGCCGACGAGTGTATCTGGATACGCTTGCCCATGATCGTTGACGAAGACCACGCGGGCCAAATATTCCACGTTCACTTGGTGCACGATGCCCGTTTCGGGCGGCACCACTTTAAAGTTCTCAAACGCGCTCTGGCCCCAGCGCAGGAATGTGTACCGCTCTTGGTTCCGTTCATATTCGAGCTTCGTATTGTCGTCGAATGCGCTCGGGGTTCCGGCCACATCCACTTGCACGGAGTGGTCAATCACCAGTTCGCACGGCACTAGCGGATTGATCTTCGCAGGGTCACCGCCGAGGGCCTTCATGGCATCTCGCATGGCCGCGAGATCGACGACGCAGGGCACACCGGTGAAATCTTGGAGGAGAACACGGGCGGGGGTGAAGCCAATTTCGGTATCGGGTTCGGCCTTCGGGTTCCACTGCGCAAGCGC
>JAYSYJ010000312.1:0-2922 GCA_043727675.1 Fimbriiglobus sp. | reverse complement strand
GTCGTACCTTGGATGACGTCAATGGCGTCGATCTGCTCTTTCTTACTCTCCGCCAGGAGATCCTTATTCCGCAACTCCGCCGGGTTGGCGATGGTGTTGGCGAGCGCATCAATGCGGTCGCTGGCCACTTGAATGACGGCCGAGTCGCCCAGAAGCCGGCAATAGACTTTCGTCGGCACGACCGGCTGGCCCTCTTTCCCGAGAACCTTTTTCCCAATGAGCAGCGTCTCCATGGCCGAGCCTTTCGGCTTGAGATCCACTCGGATGACGGCGGGGTCATTTTCAGCGAGACCGAACTTGATCCAGTCCGCTTCGGTTTGCCCTTCCAAATAGTCCGCTTCGCTGGTCGGTTGCAGCGTGACCAAAAGAACGAGCAGCGTTCGGACGCTCGTGAACAAATCGGGGCGGACGACAGTATCCCCGGCCGCATCGGCTTCGCCGAAGTTGGCCGGCGCGTCGAACTTCCAAGTTCCTTCGGATGATCGGGAGAGTTTGAACGCGCCCGTACCCCGTTTCAAGGAAACGCTTTCGATCCCGGATTCCGCGTTACTCACGTTCTCCCCGAGCAAGCGCCGAGCGCGATAGTCGGTGAGCCATTTGGACAGTGTCCACGCTTCGCCGTCTTTCCCGGCGGCCGACTCCCGGAAGAGTGCTCGGAGATCCACTGTCCGCAAGGCGATGGGCCGATCGGGGTTATCGGCGGTGGTCACGAAAGTGAAGGCGTTTTTGCCACCGATGGTGGTGTCGCCGATATTGACCGTGGCCGAAGTGTCGGCGCCGCGTTTCAGCGTGATCTTGATGGTCGGTTTACTGAGGCCGTGGGTCGCGAGGTTGTCGGTGAGGCCGGGGTAACGGGTCGCTTTGGCGGTGAAGAGCATTTTGATAATGCTGTCGACGGCGAACGAATCGACTTTCGCGATGACGGGCTGGCGCAGCTCCCATTTGCCTTCGCCGATCTTACTGAAGACGAGTCGCTCTTCGGTCGGTTGAGTGCGGATAATTTCGACGGTATCGACGTTGCTTTCGTTCAGGCCGGTCTTGGTGAACGGCGCGACCAACCCATCGCGTCCGGCGGTGCCGGAGTCGAAATAAGTCACGAGCGCCAGCACCGAGATGCCGAGGACGACCGCGGCGAAGAGGATGGCCGTGAAGCGGAAATTCATCGCAGGAAACCTCATCCAGATACGGAACCACTCAGCCGACCCGGTTTACCTTAGCGTCGTCGCAAGACCCACAGACCGAGACCTACCGTCGTGATGCTCAAGATCACCAACAGCACGGGCAAGGTCACGCCGCGCGTCCAGTCCCACTTGGCGGACGCCGTGTACACGCCGTAGGGCTTGGCCCCCTCGTTGGCCACGGCCGGGCGATCGCGCAGCCAGTTGACGGAGGCTGTGACAAGCTCCGCTTGAATGGCTCGGCCATCGGCGGATTTATCGACGTCTTGGAAGCTCCCTAAGCCGAAGACGACGACACGGTTCACAGTCCGATCCGGTTCGTCTTCACGCTTGCTAGCCTTGTCTGGCTCCGAGGCCACGGCTGCGAAGATCCGGGGCGACTTGTTGAGTTCTTTAGAGGCCAGAAGGCCACCGCGACCCGCATCGGAGAGGGCGCGGACAGCAGTGTACGATTCCTGGGGATTGGAGAAAAATTCGGATTCCAGCCACATGTAGCGGTCGACACCTGTGACGAAAAGGGCCTTCGCCTTTTGCGATTTGTCGCCCACGTTTAAGGGGCGGGTGTCGCGGAAAATCAACGCTTCCCTCGCAAACGTCATAGCGATCGTGTTTTTGGCCGCAATCAATGATGGCGGGCAAACGGCGATGATCTCGGACGCCGACAACCTCTCGATCGGCTCTGAATAGACCACGCGATCACGCAATTCGATGTCGTACTCAGCCAAAATCTTTTCGAGGCCGATGTTCAAAATGGTTTTGGGATTGGTCGGGTCGCGATGCGCCCCCGCGAGCACGAGTAATTTGCCCTTCTGGTTCGTCATATAATTACGCAAGGCCAGCAGAGTGACGTCCGACAATTTCGCCGTCGGATCGGCAACAATCACGGCGGTCGCGTCGACTGGTACCTTAGGATTGACATCGAAAGCGTCGAATTTAAGCGATTTCACTTCGCAGTAATCGTCGATCAGAGCCTGTTTGATTTGTTCGCCAGACCGGCCATTAATATCGTTCTGCCCGGCCGCTTCGATGGAAATTTCCCCAGAACCCTGCGTGAAGTAGATCACCGGCTTCAGCTTGCTCTCGGTCAAAAACAAAATCTCGCGGATGATTCGCGGCTCGGCTTGGAAGGTTCTCTTGACTGTCCCCTGCTGTGGGTTCCCATCCTTGCCGAAGAGTTCCATCTGCTGGATAAATTGGTAGCGTTTCTCATCGGGGCCGATGGCGATGACGAGTCCTAACCGGGAAATGCGACCTTCGGCGTCTACGAAATCGGCCGCTGGGAATTTCGTTTTAAGAGCCGTAAGTTCCTTCTTGTCGAGAGTCAGCGACAGTTGCTTCAACTTCACCCGTTTCGGGTTCGCTTCTTGGAAAGCGTTCAGCACCCGCAACGCATCGGAACCGCCATCGTTCGTCTCTTGAATCGTCGTGTAGATGACCACGTCTTGATCGAGCAGGGCCACGTAGTCTTTGGTCGTTGTCGATAGTGAGTAGAATCCCGTTTCGGTCGTGTCGAGCTTCGACGGTAGCTTGAGCGTCGCCAGCACGTTCACAAACACCAAGCCGACGATGAGCAGCAGCGTGGTCAGGAAGAAGTTCGACCCGTACACGATGCGTCGCAACAGGGAATCGTGCCGTTCCTCGGCCCGCAACGGTTGGACGCCCGCGAAGAGCAGCCCGGCACCGAGCAAGAACGCCAGCACTGCCAGGAGTGGCTTGAGCGGTTCGGACTTCTCGGCTTGCCCGA
>JAYSYJ010000311.1:0-2929 GCA_043727675.1 Fimbriiglobus sp. | reverse complement strand
GGCCGACGAAGCGCCCGAGCCATTCGCAGAACTGTCGTCCGTTTCCCAGGCCGCGCTCGACTTCGTCTCGCGGCTAATTTCCCAATTCGAGATTCCCCCATGACTTCGCTCATTCGCGCTGATCCTGCGGCACGAACGCTCCATCTCGATGCCACCAAGATGATCTTGCGCAGCGTCATCACCACCATCGAGCCGGATCGTGGTGGCGATGTGGTGATGCCCATGGGGCTGCGGAACGCCGAGGAGTTCCTGCTGAACCCCGTGGTGCTCTGGGCCCACAACCGCACGGCCGTGCCGCCCATCGGAACGTGCCAATGGCTCGACTTGCAACCGCGGCGAATCGTCGCCGAGACCAAGTTCGCGCAGAACGTGCCGTTCGCGGAAGACGTCTTCCGGCTCTACGAGCAGGGCGTGCTCCGCGGCTGGTCGATCGGGTTCATTCCGCGCAAGGTCAAGCCGTTGGTGCAGGGTGCCCGCATCGACGACTGGGAACTGCTCGAATACTCGGCGGTGCCGATCCCCGAGAATCCCGGCGCGTTGACGTTGGCGTTGCAAAAGGGGCTGGTGAAAACGAGCGCCCTGCGCGATTGGCTTTGGCAAATCCCCGACGACCGCGGTGGCCGCATTTGGCGGGCATACCCGACCCGCGATGTGTTTGAAGAATTGATCGCAAGTTAGCCGCCCAGCGTGACAATCCATTCCACGATGACTTCCTTGTCCCCTGTTTTCCCTGAGGTTCACCATGATTACGATGACCGAACTCCCCGACAACAAATTTCAATCCCGCGATGAACTCGTGCAGTTCATCGAAGAGCAAACCACCGTGGCGGTGGAAAAGGCGTCTCGGCAACCGGGCCGGGTCGAACGGCGAGTGCCCTGGGTGACGACCGGCCCTATCGGCCGCGATTCCGCCGGCTACTCGGTGCTGAAAGCGGCCGCGTATGCCCTGGGATACGTTGGCCCCGAACAAGCCAAGGAAGAGATTCACGCCCACAACCAATTGCGCGATTTGTACGCCAGTTACGGCTTCTTGCCGCACCATGGTGCCCAGTCGTTCTTGGTGCCGTTGGCGTCGGCGCACTTGCCGGCGTTCGAGCCGCAGGGCCAGAAATTGCAAAGTGAACTGCGGCAGAAAATGACCGCGCACGCCGATCAATTCGATCCGGACGAAGCCGTTTGGATCGGCAACCGCAGTGGTCGCAATCTTCGAGTGAAAGCGCTCGGCACTCTGACAGACACGGCGGGTGGGACGCTGGTTCCGCTGCCGATGCTCGGGGAACTGATCGACCTGCAACGGAACCTCGAAGCGTTCGCGGCGGCCGGTGCCCAGGAAATTGCCATGCCACCGAATGGCCGGATTCAATTCCCGCGCCTCACCGGTGGGAGCACCGCGTACTGGGTCGGCGAGGGGAACGCCATCACCGAGAGCCAACCGACGACGGGGAATTTGGACTTGCAGGCCAAGAAGCTCGGCGTGTTGGTGAAGATCAACAACGAGTTGCTGCGGTTCGCCAGCCCGTCGGCCGAAGGGTTGGTGCGATTCGATATGGCCCGGGCAGCCGCGATGAAGGCCGATCTCGCCATGCTCGAAGGCACCGGCGGCACACAGATCAAAGGCTTGATCACTTACAGCGGCATCGGAGTTCACGCGGCCAGTACGATCGGTGCCAACGGTAACACGTTTCAACCGCAGGATGTGGCCGGCATGGAGGCCCGCTTACCGGATGCCATCGACGCGCCGACCGCATGGCTGATGCGGAAGAGCTTGTTCGCCGCGCTGATGAACCGCCGGGCCGACGCCGTGACCGCCAGCGATAGCAAGGGTCAGTTCTTGTTCCGCAACTCGCAATCTTCGGGTTCGCCGCTGCCGGTGGAACTGTACGGCACCAAGGTCGTGCGGACGGCTCAAGTGTCGGGGGCGCGCGTCAAAGGGACCGGCACCGATCTCACCTACAACGTGCTCGGCTATTTTCCGGATTGGGAAGGACACGATCCGGACTGGACAGTGAGGAAACTGCGGAAAAGCCGTATGTGCTGGAATTGAAGGCCTTTTTCGCACGTCCACAGTTTCCATACCACCCCGAAATGGCACCGATTCGACCCCGTTTGGTGCATCGAATAGTGCATCGGATTTCTTCCAAAACGCCGCCAAAAGCAGTCGCCAACACTCGACTCAAACTTGTTTGCTCGCGGTGTCGGCAGTGTAGCAATTCCTCATCTCTATGCGTCAAGGGCGTTCGCTGTGCCCTCGGCAAGAGGTTCGCGGCGGGCGACTACCCGATGGATTCCCGGAAGGCCCTTGCGAACCTGCACGCGGGCACGCGCTCACTTGCTGTGACGCGAGACTGCGGATTGCTGGAGTGTTTCTGCCGCGAGGCAGCACCTTCCCCTTCTTCGTATGCCGGACTCCACATCATCGGCGCGTATCCGCCCACTTCCCCCCTTTCCCATGTTCATCCCCTCCCCCATCGAAACGACGGCCGCCGACAGCTTCGATCGACTCATCGAAACGCTTGCGGCCGACAACCCCGTCTTCCTGGCCCACGTCCGTCAGTTCGACACGCTCTTGGCCACTATCGATCCGCACTACTCCCCTCTCCGCTTGTCGAAGATGAAGGATGCCCTCGACACCGAACCGAATGGTCGTCCCGATCCGAGCGACGCCCGAGAGGGTCCAACCGAAACTGATTCCCGATAGCCTCCGCGCGGGCGGGTGCCTTCCGGTACCCGCCCGTTTCTTTCCCATTCCCCATCTTCCAATGCAACTCCCGTCCCTCAAGACGCAGGAAGTCCCTTTCGACGATCCGGCATCGACCAACCTGTTCCAACCGTCTGCCACCAAGCCGTTCCTCGCTACTCCGGCAGCGATGGAACTCTACGGCGATGCGATCCCGAACTGCCTGACGCAACTTCAGGCACTCGCCGCCAT
>JAYSYJ010000310.1:0-2946 GCA_043727675.1 Fimbriiglobus sp. | reverse complement strand
CCAGAGCGTGCCCTGTGGGAATTTGGGCATTCGCAACATTATTTTGTTCCGTTGTCCCTGCCGAATACGGAAAGCTGATGATGACTGGGGACGAACTGACGTTGGCTGTGCCAAACTTAGGCCCGGTCGCCAGCAAACCACTCTGATCCCCGACCAGATATGAACTCGTGATGAGCTGAGGATTGTCGGCGTACCCGGACGGAAGTGAGATGGAAAGGTTGCGATTAGCACTATTGCCGTCTGGCACGAATTGAACCGAGGTGCCACTACCTTGGGGCGGCGGGGCGACATTCGCTCCCTGCGACCCGGTGAAATTTCCCGTCGGCACATTCGAGAATTCGAGGCGATAGCCACCTGTTCCGGTCGCGGCAAGGGTGTACGTTCCATCCGCGGCCGTGGTGGCCGCGCCCTGTAAAACGTTCGAGGAATCGTATGCCTGTACAACGACCGCCGCGACCCCTTTGTCGGTCTGGCGGGTGTATGTGCCGAAACCATCGTTATTCAAGGTGGTGGAGGTGTCGAGCAAACCATTCGAATTGAAATCGAGAAAGACCTGACCGGTAATCTGCCCGGCTGGAACGAGGCGATCTTCGAGTTGAAGAAGTTCTAATTTATTGGCTCCATCAGTCGTTTTGGCCCGGGCCGCTTTACGTCCAGCGTTCTGGTTAGATGAAGTATCAGGCTGTTCGATAAAAGGAGACGACATTGATGAACCTCAAGTGAGCAAATGGAGAAAAATCGAATAAAGCGGAATTCGCGCAGCGGCCGAATAATGACCCTAGCAGCGGATACTACTCAATGTAACCAATTCTTCGGCCGGTGGAACCGGTCGAGTTGCTCTTCGCAGCCACTTCTTACCCAACTTGACTAATTCTCGGACACAACCACCGGAACTATAGTTATTGCCACTAATTACATCAAAATTAGCGTTGGGGAAAGTTAACATGGGGCAAATAGGCATTTTATGACTGATTTTCGGGTCAGATTTTCCAATCCTCCCGGTTTGCGCGGCTTACCTCATCGTGATTCGTATAGTCGGAGTCGATAACGACACTTGTCCGGATGGATCCGGCCCCGTGAGTTGGGTCGAAAGTGCCAAAAATGCACTTTCCCCCAAATCCCCGCCTCCAGGAGGAGCCCTAATGTTGACACGCTTTTTAGGCGGCCTAGTGGCTGTCCTCGGTACGGTCGGTGCACTGCAAGCACAAACACCAAATGGCCAGTTTCGCCCGAAGCCGGCCTTTGCTCCGTCGAAACCGACTGCGGCCGCTTCCGAAATTCAACAAATCAAAGCGGATGCACCCGCTCCGTCAGTGCAAACGTTGCCCGCCGTCGGGGCAGCCATGCCAACAGCAGCCGGTTGCAATCTGGGAGCCGGCACGCCTTGCGCCGCCGATGTGGCTGCCGCGTGCGGTGATACCAGCAACGCCTGCGATTGCCTGTGCGGGCCTCCCGGCCGGTTCTGGATCGGCGGCGAATGGCTCTATTGGACGACCAAAGGCAATAGATACCCAGTGCTCGCGACGGGTGCCCCCGCTGGCACGGCTCGTAACGTCGCCGGTACGCTCGGTGGCCCGGGCACCACGAATTTGATCGACCCTAACAATGCGAACAGTGATTGGCGCAGTGGCTTCCGCGTTTACGGTGGATTGTGGCTCGATGAATGCCAACGCTTCGGGATCGAAGGCAACTTCTTTTTTCTGGGCAATAGCAATCAAAAGTACTCGGCCGGGTCGGACGGCACCAACATCGTGACGCGGCCGTTCACGAACAACGTTCGCCGCAATACGGACGGCACGTTCACGACCGTCAGCCCATACCGAGATACGCAGTTGGTGTCGTTCCCGAACGTCCTTTCGGGCACCATCAACGTGGAGTCGAAGTCCGAATTGATCGGTGGCGGTGCGAACTTCGTTCGCAACCTCTGCTGCTCGCCATGCGGTCGCCTCGACGTCTTGCTCGGCTATCGCTACATCGGCTTGACCGACACGTTGACGATCCGCGAAGACCTCACCGGCCTGCAAGGGTCGCAGTTCCCCGGCTTCCGATTCCAAGTCGAAGATCGCTTCCGTACGGAAAACCATTTCCACGGTGGTGTGATGGGTCTCGCGTACGAACGTCGCTTCGGTAGTTTCTTCGTGGGACTCCGGTCGACGGTGGCCTTGGGTGTCAATCACTCCGTTGTGGACATCAGCGGCTCGACGACGGTCACCGATCCCGCCGGGAATCAGACGCGTTACGTCGGTGGCCTGTTGGCACAGCCGTCGAACATCGGTCGGTACACGAAAGATACGTTCTCGGTGGTGCCTGAAATCGGCCTGAAACTCGGGATGCAAGTCACCGATCACCTCCGTGTCTACGGTGGTTACAACTTCTTGTACATGAGCAGCGTGACCCGCCCAGGCGACGTGATCGATACCCGCGTGAACAGCAGCCAGATTCCTCCCCGGACGAATCAAACCGGCGAACTGTTTCCGAAGTTCGAGCACCGCTCAAGCGACTTCTACGCTCACGGCGTGATGGTCGGCCTCGAATTCCGTTACTGAGTTCTGAACGACTAAACACGCAAGCGGCCGGGGGTAATCCCCCGGCCGCTTCGATTTCAACCTCGGCTACAGACTGTCACTTCTCTCCGCAGGCGTCCAAGGCTAACACACAGAACGCGGTGCCGGCGTTGGTGATGTAATGGGCTTTATCGTTGTTCAAACTGCGTGTGTACCACCGGCCACTTTCGCGTTGGTTAGCTTTGAGCCACTTCACACCGGCCATGATCGTTTTGTCGTCTTGGCTAACACCGGCTTGACGGAGCACGAACAGCGTGAAGCCGGTTCCGTAGCCATCGCTTGGGGCCGCTGGGTCGTTGGGTGTTTTATCGCGGCGGATGTAGTTGCCGAGACTCGGTAAGCACCAACCGCCATCGGCGTGTTGAAGTTTTTGGAGTTCGAC
>JAYSYJ010000309.1:0-2949 GCA_043727675.1 Fimbriiglobus sp. | reverse complement strand
ACGGAGACGATTCGGGACGGGCGAAGAGCGGAGAGGACGGACGGGAAGCAAAGCCACCTGCGAGACTCGAACTCGCGACCTACGCTTTACGAAAGCGTCGCTCTACCAACTGAGCTAAGGCGGCATCTTACTCTAAAAATACCGGTCGATGCCGGTTTAGCAAGGTCATTTGCCCGCGGCGGCGGCGGTGAGTTTCTCTTGTTTGTCGAATGCCCGCATCGGCACGATCAAGTGATCGAGGCCGCCGCCCAGAATCTCCATCAGTTTGAACACCGACAGGCCGATGCGGTGATCGGTGATTCGGCCATCGGGGAAGTTGTATGTACGGATCCGTTCGCTGCGGTCGCCGCCACCGATGAGACTGCGGCGCATGTCGGCCCGCTCTTTGTGCAGTTTCTGCTGCTGCGCTTCGTAGACCCGGCTCCGGAGAACCCGCATCGCTTGGTCTTTGTTCTTGTGCTGACTCCGACCGTCTTGGCACTTCACTTCAATTTCGTCGGCAGTACCACGCTTGTACCAAATCCGCACGGCCGATTCGGTCTTGTTGACGTGTTGCCCACCGGCGCCACCGGCACGCATGGTCTCGATTTCCAAGTCTTCGGGGTCGATCTCCACCTGCACTTGGTCGGGTTCGGGCATAACACCGACCGTGGCCATGGAGGTTTGGATGCGACCTTGGGTTTCTGTTTTCGGAACCCGCTGGACACGGTGGCCACCGCTCTCGAAGCGGAGGTGCGGGAATGCCCCGTCTCCCTTGAGGCTCAGAACCATTTCTTTGAAGCCCCCGGCCGCCCCAGGGCTATGCCCGATCTCCTCGACTGTCCAACCTTTTGTCCGAGCATAGCGGATGTACATTTCGTACAAGTCGCCGGCGAAGAGGGCGGCTTCGTCACCGCCGGTGCCCGCTCGGATTTCGAGAATCAGGCTGTCGAATTCTTCTTCCGGATCGGTCAACAGTTGGTCTTCGATCTTCTCTTTCAACACCGCGAGTTGTGGGCGGAGTTCCGCGAGTTCGGCCTCGGCCATCTCACGCATGTCCGCATCCGGTTCGACCAGAAGTTGTTCCGCCTGCTGGATGGCCAGTTCGATCCGCTGGTACTCTAGATAAGGGAGCACGGCCTTCGACAATGCCCCATGTTCCCGGTTCACCGCACTGCTTTTCGCAGGGTTGCCGGCGATCCCCGGATCGGCTTGCAAGCCTTCCAGTTCGCGGTAGCGTGCCAGCTTTTGTTCGAAAATGGGCCACATGGTTTGGCGCTCGGCGAGGCATCAATGCGAAAGCCCACAGACGGAGACGCCTGCGGGCTACGAGGTTCAGACGATACGCTACTTAGCGACGACTTCATCCGTCGGCTTGCCGTCATCGGCGTCCATGGGCTTGGCCACTTTGGCGTAGGCGGAGGACGACTTTTGATACTTCCGTTGGAACTTCTCGACCCGGCCGGTGGTGTCGAGGAACTTCATTTTGCCGGTGAAGAAGGGGTGACTGGCGCTCGAGATTTCCAGCTTGTAGAGTGGGTATTCGACGCCATCGCTCCATTTGACGGTTTCGTCGCATTCGGCGCACGATTGAGTCAAGAACGAGACGTTTGCAGAAACGTCTTGAAACACGACCGGGCGGTAATTCGGGTGGATATTCTTCTTCATGGCTCGACTCGAGTGACGGATCAAAAAATCATTCTAGATTCGGGCAGTCGCTTGGCAAGGCTCACTGACCGGCCATCAACCGGGCCACGTCCCACATTTTCATGGCGTCGCGGCCGACGGTCAGCAGTTTCTTGCCGTCCGGCGAATAGGCCACGCTGAAGATTTCCTCTTGGTGCTCTTTCACCGAGGCTGAGAGTTTGCCGGTTTTCACGTCGAAAATTCGGAGCACGCCATCGGAACAAGCCGCCGCGAGATGTTTGCTGTCCGCCGAGAATGCGAGGCCATTGATTTGCTCATTTAAGGGTAAGGCAGCGACGATTGCCTTAAACTCTTTTCCGAGAGCATTCTCGTTGCAGTCGTCGATCACAGCGAGCAACTGTCCCTTCGTGCCGGATGCTCCTCCGGCAGCGACGACTTTACCGTCCGGTGAGACAGCGACCGCGCGGAACTTGGAATCGCATCCGTCCAATCGTCCATATTTCGGATCCTTACGAGGATCAGGGTTTGGCTTGTCGCCGTTGGCGTTCAAATACACTTCGCCGGCTGTCGTCGCTATCACCGTGTAATTCCCGGACGGGTGGTAGGCGGGCGCCGAACGGAGTGTCCCTTTTGCCGAATGCATCTCGGACGATCCGAGCAAGTTCAGCGTGGATAGCTCATGGACATAAGCCAAGCCCGAAGGAGTGGATGTGGTGACACGAGTGCCGTCGGGCGAAATTACCACTCCTGAAAAGGCGTCGAAAGGACTGTTTTGAGGCCCCTTCAAAAATTTCGGAGAATCGTCGGCGTCTCGCCAAACGCAAATACTCTCGATTGCAACGGTCTTCGAATCGATATTGTGATTCTTACCTTCTGCGATAATTTGTTTCCCATCCACGCTGGTGGCGATGGAAGTTGCCTGAAACGTGATGGTGTCCGATGGCTCCATTTTCCTTGAATGAGTCACTTTGCCGGTCATGGCGTCAAGGAAGTCCACACCACCGCCAGGAATTGGCCGAGCCTTTTCGTTCATCGTCGGCGTCGGAACGACCACGCTCTTCCCGTCCGGCGCCCAGACGCCATTGATCCGTTCGGCGCCGCTGCTTTTCCAGTCCACCCGGGTTGGTTCAGACCACAACGGTTTCGTCGTTAACCTCGGCACCGGGGCACGGATCTTGATCGGCTTCGCCTCGGGCAAGGTGACCTCCAAAGTGCCGGTGGCAAGCCCGTCGATTATTTTGATCGAACGCGAAGGGAAAACCAATTCCAAAGGTACACCTAAGATTTGCTGGCCATTGATTCCGAGGATCTGCGGAGTGTCGA
>JAYSYJ010000308.1:0-9033 GCA_043727675.1 Fimbriiglobus sp. | reverse complement strand
CCGACGTCGGAGTTTGATTTCGGCGATCTCGAATGATCAGTTTTGTTACAACCGTGTCGAGAGGTGCGATCCACTCAGCCGGATGATCCGTTGTTATCGTCCCGTGGCACTCCCAATCCCACCGCCGATGTTGCCGGTTTCCAGGGTGCGGACGGTCGTGTAACCAAGCAAGGTGGCACCGAATGCTCGTTCGATTGGCGTCAGCACTCGTGCCATCTGGGTGTCGAGTTTATTCAGTGGGTTCGCCATCACGAAGACGCGGTCACCCGGCAGAATTTGGTAATTCGTGCGGCTATGTCCACGACGGGTGATTCCCTTCCAATCGACAGGCAAGATTTGATCCTGTGTCGAGCCGGCCGGGGCAGGGCGTGCGATCCAGACTTTCTTCGACGACACGGCCGACAATCCACCGATTTGGCTGATCCCATCGAGTACGGTTTCATTGCCGGTGATGGGCAAACGAACCACTTGTTCGCCGTTGCCCGCGAAGTCGGTGATGATGTAGTAGTATTTGCTGTTGAAAGCCCCGACATCCACCGAAACTTCCGGCCGCAACAGCTTCTGCGAGAGAGCTTGTTCAATGGCGGCTTTCACTTGTGGCAGGGTCATTCCCGCGACGTAAACGCTACCGTAACTGCCCAGACCCACCGTACCATCCGGCCGGACGAGGTGTTCACCCCGTATCTGCTGGACACCCTTGGATTGTGCCAACGAGACGGAAACGACCGGATCCTTCAGGAACGCTTTGAGGTGCTTGGAGAGTTCTTTTTCAACTTCTTGGGCCGTCATGTCGTTGACTTTGAACTGCCCGCCGTAATTAGGGCCAAGGTTGATGGTTCCGTCCGGGTCAACTGGGTAAAGTCCGTTGATCGGATCGGTATCTTTAGGTGTATTAGGAGCGTACAGATACAGCACGTCCAACGAGTCAACCTTATACGGCGGCAGTGGGACGAGCCGTTGCGCGTCGATCCGGAGAATATCGGGTGCTTCGACTGTGTAGGGGGGCATCGTCACTTTGTTCAATTCTTTGGGTACTTCGAAGTCGGGCATAGCTTGGATGGGTTCCGAACGCTTCGAGGCACCTGATTGACAACCGATGCCCGTAATTCCTGCGGAAACGCCAACCAGCAGTGCGGTCAATCGCAAAGTTCGTCTCATTCTTACAGGCATTGCGGATTCCTCCGGTTATGACTCGATCAAGCAGGTCGGGGATGCCTGAATGGCCCAGGCAATTGCCATCGCCACCGGAACAGCCATCGTTGCCCATCTCTTCGACATTTCCCCATCGTTAGGATGACCAAAATAGTCGCGCACTTACGCTTCTTGTGCAATACCCCAAACCGAAGAGCGATCCGGACAATCCGACTTGTCGATAATCCTAAAAAATGTTCCCCTAACCCAGCAGGATGAGATACAGTTCGTTGCAGGAACGCATCGGTGTAAATACCGTGTAACGGTATTTTGCCGATTCTCCGGACTCATCGCCATCACGACGAAAATTTTCAGACCCAGGCAAACACTGCATTGGCAGCGATTTGCATTGCGAATTGGCGGTTTTCTGGGTTGAAGAGCAGCTTGAATGGCAAATTTCGTTAAAATTGACATTTGCTTGGTATCAGTTTGGTTGACTAGATGGTGAATCCAGGACGGTTTTGTGGTTTTCTGCAGAGGTTCTTTCGAGACAGTTTTGTAAAAAATGCCTCGCCGCAAGTTCTTCTCTGAAGACTGCGGTGCAGTTGATCTTCCTTTGGAGAATTTCGATGAGCCAACCCAATCCGGGGGATCCGTTGCCGATTCCGCTGACAACTGCACAACACGCTAATTTTCCGGTCGCTGTACCGAATATGTTTGGCCCTAACCCATTTGCGGTCGCTAGTCCCACGGCAGCACCGACAGGTGGACACCGTGCGATGCCGACTCTGCTCGAGTTGTTCCACTCTTTCAAACGGCGTTGGATCCTTGGTCTCCTGATCGGTGCCATCGTTGCTTCCGTGGTAGCCGCCGCGATCTGGATGGTGCTGCCATCCGGGAAACACAAGGTGCAGGCCATTATCCAGGTTCGTGCGAACGTGTTTACAGGAATGGTTAAGGAATCTGGGCCAGACAAGGACACGTTCGACCGGATCAAAGATGCTCACCTGCAAACCATCGCAACCAAGAATTTTCAAGCCCGTGTTGCAAACGATAAGAGCGTACGTGACTTGCCGATGATATTAGCGGCAGGTGACAAAGCGAGTGTTTACGAGAAATTACTGAAAGCGAAGTTCGAAAAAGAAGAGATGCTCCATCTCTGGATGAACGGTGACGAAAAAGACCAGCTCCAAAAACTACTGGCTGCATTCGTCAGAATCTATGTGGAAGATGCAGTCGCTGAAGAAAAGCAAGCGTATGTGAATCAGGAACGAGTTTTGAATCAGGAGTTAGCCAAGGCGAATACCAGGATTAAAGAGATGGACGCACTTCGCACACAGCAAAAGACGCGGCTGGGCAATAGCTTCGATCCAGTCATTCAACGCCCCCTATTGATCCAGGACATTGGCAACCAGGGATTGGCCATCAACAAACTCGAATCCGATATCGACCTCAAAAACAGTCAACTGGAGCTGGTGATCCGAGACATAGCCGGTGAATTACCACTGGATCCCGAATTGGTTTCAGGCTTGATCGATTTGGATTCCGCAGTTCGGTCACGGCTTTCACTCGTTGAAAAATGCAAAACCGATCTGGCTGAATTTCAAAAAACGCTCCAGGATAACAACCCTAAACTAACCGAAAAACGCCTTGAACTCGCGAAACTCAAATCTGCGCTCGAAGATGAGCGAACTGCAGTAAGACCCCAGATTCTTAAATTAGCGCAAGCTGAACGACGTGTCGGGTTGAACGCTGATCAAATAAAGTTCACCAACGAGCTTATCTCTCTCAAATCTCAATTGAATTCCATCAAGAATAGAAAAGACAAGCTCGAAAAGGAATTAACAGCACTAGGCCCGCTTGCTCCGGAAAATGTCCTCGATAGCTCGGAATTAGCTCCGACAATCGATATGAGAAATCGGTACGTTGTTCAACTTGCCGAGATTCAAAAGGTTCTCACCAATAATCAGCCGCGAGTACTGATTAAAGAAGACGCCGTAATCAATGAGAACTACAACCGGGACCAAAAAATCATCATGTCAACGGGTGCTGCCTTGGTGGCCATGCTCGGGATTCTCTTGATTATTTCGTACCTCGAGTGGCGGAATCGGCGGGTCGATGGTGTCGATCAGGTGGTTACGGAACTCGGGATGCGTGTCATCGGTACGATCCCTGCCTTCCCGAGTCGGGCCAGCCTGAGATCAGGAGAAGCGAGCCAGAATCAAAACTGGCGCTTCATTCTGAACGAATCCGTCAACAGTACCCGGACGATGCTGCTCCATGCTGCCAAAACGCAGCAGATGCAGATCATTCTCGTGACCAGTGCCATGCAAGGCGAAGGTAAAACGTCACTGTCGAGCCAACTCGCAACCAGCATGGCGACGGCCGGGCTTCGGACGCTCATTCTCGATTGTGATCTCCGCAATCCGAGCATGCAGAAACTCTTCGATATTCCGGTTTCACCGGGATGTTCCGAGATCTTGCTCCAAGAAATCGACATCGCCGATGCGGTGCAACCGACCAGCGTGCCGAACCTTTGGATCATACCCGCCGGGCAGTGTAACCACCGGGTCATCGCGGCATTGGCCCAGGGGCATCCTCTCGAAGCCATGTTCAACCGCCTCCGAGGCCAGTTCGACATCATCATCGTTGACTCTTGCCCGATCTTGCCGGTTGCCGATACGCTCCTGGTTGCCCAGCACGTCGACGGTGTCGTATTCAGTATTTTGCAAGATGTGAGCCAGTTGCCAAAAGTGCATGATGCTTCGGAACGAATGGTGCATCTCAACGTCCCCCTGTTGGGTGCGGTCGTGAATGGCATCAAGCCGGATATTCAGGCCTACGGCTACAACTACGTGAAACAACTACCCGCATAACCGAGCGAGTTCATGGCGAGCAAATTCACCATTGGAGCTGTGCTTGCACTGCTCCTCGGAGCCGGCGTTTGGAGTGCTCTGCGACCAGGAGTTTTGGATTCGGAAGCCCCGACGGTCGCTAACGAGCGGATGAAGGCGATTTCAAAACAGATTGGCCCATGGGTTGCTACTGACAGCGAAGTGAACTTAAAGACCATGAGAGTCGCTGAGGCGGAGGCGTATTTAAGTCGTAGCTATGTGAATCAACAGACGAAAGAGTCTTATTCCGTGATGTTGCTTTATGGGCCACCAGGTGATTTGGGTGCTCATGATCCGAAAACTTGTTACGCGGGAACTGGCTATGAACAATGCGGGAATGAAACTAAGCTGAGCTTTCCAAAAACAGGATTTGAGCTTTGGAGATCCCGATTCGAGAGAACCAGTCCGAGCCGAGAAACTTTAGAAGTTTTTTGGGCTTGGGGAACTTTTGGTGATTGGAAAGCGTCTGATCGACCTCGACTGGAATTTGCGAATGAAAGTCGAATTTACAAAATCTATATTCAACGTTTATTATCGTCTGATCAGTCAGTGTCTGGGGGAGATCATGCTTCGCTATTTTTGGATCCGTTACTCGCGGAAGTGAAATCGTCTCTTTCGAATTCGAGCAAATAACCAGGGCTACTAGACTATTTTTTAACGCCAGCGAATATATGCAAACTAAAACAATGAATGTCGAACGGTATTTGTCCTCATCTCCCGAGCTGTGGCGGGAGGCGGATCGGGTGTGTGCCAAGACACGTTTGCAGTTGCCGGCTCAAGATGCGGATTGGTATTCCGTGATGAAGCCATCCATTGACTTCGTCGTCAGCATGGCATTGCTAATCCCGATTCTGCCGTTCACGATCCTCGCTTGGCTCTTGGTGAAACTTTCATCACGAGGCCCAGGATTTTACTTCCAAACACGGACGGGGCGGGGCGGACTCCCGTACCGGATCATCAAAGTGCGTTCGATGCACCACCTCGTCGAAGCGGCAACAGGTGGGCCGCAGTGGTCTCAAGCGGGCGACACGCGAGTGTTTGCAATGGGGAAGTTTTTGAGAAAAACGCACCTGGATGAACTCCCGCAATTGTTCAACGTACTCCGTGGCGAAATGAGTTTGGTCGGCCCACGCCCGGAACGCCCGGAAGTGATCGCTTCCAAAGGTCTTTGCGACGAAGTGCCTGGTTACGATGTGCGAATGATGGCTCGCCCCGGAATCACCGGCTTGGCTCAGATCCAGCTTCCCGCAGATTCGGATCTCCTCAGCGTCCGCCGAAAAGTCTACTACGACCTGTATTATATTTTGAATCAAAGCCTTTGGTTCGATATCCGAATTTGTTTGGCCACCAGTTTCAAAGCGATTGGCGTCGGCCCGAAATGGTTACGTCGGCTCTTCTTCCTGCCTACCCCTGAGACCGTTCTTCAACAATTTTTGAAGGTGGCACGTCCGAACCGTTTGGATCGACCCAGTTCGATTCGCCTGCAGCCGGTTCATTCGTGATGAACGAAGTTTCTATTCTCAAACCACGCGTGCTGTACCTCACGCATCGGCTTCCGTTTCCGCCCGACAAAGGCGACAGAATCCGCAATTTTCACGTCCTCCGGGAACTATCGAAAGTCGCTCGGGTGACACTCGTCAGTCTCGCGGATGAAGAGGTACACGAGCAATCGATCGCAATACTCAAGTCGCTATGCGAGACAGTCGAAATCGTTTCGTCCAGCGGTTCTCGCCGTTGGTGGAGAGCGAGCCGCAGTTTGCTTTTGGGCGGTAGCCTTTCTGAAGGGCTATTTGCCGAGCCTGAATTAGATGCGGTGATCCATCGACTGAGCACTAACGAACCGTGGGATGCATCGTTGATTTCTGCGTCGAGTTTAGCCCCGTATTTGCATCGTCATGGTCTACCATCTCACCCGCGTTTCGTCGATCTTGTGGATGTCGATTCCCAGAAATGGTTCGATTACGCCGATGCCGCGAGTGGCCCGAAACATTGGCTCTACACGTTGGAAGGACACCGCGTCCGTCGGTTGGAAAAATGGATCGCGGAATGGGCCGCAGCGGTGACCATTGTCAGTTCAGCAGAGTGTGCCGTGTTCGACGGGTTCACGCATGCCGGTGCAGGAACCGTTGCGACCAATGGCGTCGATTTGGATTACTTTCTTCCACAACTCGATGTCGAACAAGTTCAGGCATGCGCATTCGTGGGTGCACTCGATTATTACCCGAATGTCGACGGGGCCACTTGGTTTGCGCACGATATTTGGCCCGCGATACGGGAGCGTAACGCGCACGCGGAATTCTGGATCATTGGTCGCAAGCCAACTTCGGCCGTACTGCGATTGGGGGCATTGGCAGGTGTCAAAGTCATCGGAACTGTACCGGATGTGAGGCCGTATGTTGCGAAATCCGCGATCGCAATTTGTCCGATCCGGATCGCTCGGGGACTGCAAAACAAAGTTTTAGAAGCCATGGCGATGGCCAAGCCGACCGTGGCAGCACCAGCCGCGATTCAAGCGCTGTTGGCTGTACCCGGAGAACACCTGCTATCACCCGCCACAGAAGCCGAGTGGATCTCCACCGTTAGCGAATTGCTTGTGGATCCCATACGGCAGCGCACGCTCGGCCTCGCCGCTCGAGAGTTCGTCGAGTCGCATCATCACTGGGATCGTTGTTTGCAACCAATGATTCGGACAATCCTCGCGTCCACCAGTCAGCGGGTGCATGCGTGAAGGCTCACACTTTGCTTCGTTTTCCACGAACTGATTCCAAACCTGTCGTCTTCGATACCCGTGTTGTAACCGGGTCCGGCGGTGGACCAGACAAAACAATACTGAATTCGCCGCGGTTTTTGGAGCCGCTCGGTTACCGGATGCTTTGTGGGTATCTCACACCACCCGGTGATCCTGGCTATGCCGACATCGAAAATAAGGCTGCGAAATACGCGGCAACGCTGATTTCGATTCCAGATCGAGGTCCGACCGATTGGCGTATTATCCCCAAGCTTTTGAAAGTTTGCCGAGACGAAAACGTGGCCATCTGGCACGGCCATGATTACAAAACGAACGCACTCGGACTGCTACTCAAACGGTTCTGGCCAATGCGACTGGTGACGACTCTCCACGGATGGGTAAAACAAACTTCTCGGACGCCACTGTATTATCGGATCGATCGACTCTGTTTGCCAAGGTATGAACGCGTGTTTTGCGTATCAGAAGACCTTTGTCAAGCGGCGCGAAATAGCGGTGTGTCGAACCGGAAATGCATATTGCTCGAGAACGGGATCGACACGGTCGAATATACTCGCCGACGCAGTGTCACCGAAGCCAAACTCGAGTTGGGCATTCCACCCCGAGAATTTTTGATTGGTGCGGTCGGTCGACTCTCACATGAAAAAGCGTTCGATCTGCTACTGCGATCCGTGAAAATATTGCGCGACTCAGGCCACCTGGTGCGACTGGTGATTGTCGGGGAAGGGGATGATCGAGAACGACTCGAAGCACTTCGTGCCGAACTCGGTTTGCAAGACATTGTTCAACTCCCCGGTTGGCAACCCGATGTCCGGACGTTTTACGAAGCGATGGATTTATTCGTTCTCAGTAGCCTGCGGGAAGGATTGCCCAATGTGTTGCTCGAAGCGATGGCTTTGAAAGTGCCCTGTGTTGCCACGCGAATTGCGGGTATTCCGAAGCTCATCGAGCATGCTGTGGATGGCTGGCTCGTGGAACCGGGAGATGGTTTAGGACTGACCGATGGAATAACTCGCCTGGTACTCAATTCCGAACTACGTTCACGCTATGCAAATGATGCCCGAGCCACGATCGTAAAACGATATGATTTCCAACACCGAATCCAGCGATTGGCAAGCGTCTATGATGAACTCCTCTCTCAGCGTCACCCGGTCTCGTCCCAAAGGTAAATCTGCAATTCTGCCGAGTCTTTCCTCGATCATTCGCCCAATGGCCTCCTCGGCGCCGCCCGCGATCACCGTTTTGGTTCACCAGCATGCGCGATTTTCTCAGCGTTTGTCGGAGTGGACTCACTTGGCAATGTCCGGTGAAGTTGTTCCCCTGAGTCGGCACCCCAGTTGGCTGAACGTCTTTCACGATGGATTGAAGCAAGAAGTGTTCGCCATCGAAGCGCAGCGGCAAGGCGAGACGTGCGGATTTTTACCCTTAGCATTTGTGAATACGATGCTGTTCGGCCGCTTCCTCGTGAGTTTACCCTACCTCAATAGTAATGGCGTGATAGCCGATTCATCCGAAGTTCAATCGGCATTGTTAAGTCGGGCCGTCGAATTAGCTGACGAACTCAATGTCAATCATTTAGAATTGCGGCACGAAAAGCCAATCGAACACACCGCCATCAACGGTTCGATGGCCAGTAAAGTCCACATGCGGTTGGCCCTCCCCACGTCGAGTGAACTGCTTTGGAAGAATTTCAATTCGAAGCTCCGGAATCAGATTCGCAAGGGTGACAAATACGGCTTTCAGATCACTTGGGGTGGCGAGGAGTCATTAGATCCGTTTTATGCGGTGCTCAGTGAAAACATGCGTGATCTTGGAACTCCCGTTTACGGACGATCTCTGTTCGAGTCGATTTTGCGGAATTTCCCAAAAGATGCTGAATTGGCCGTTGTTTGGGCCGGTGAGAAGCCAATTTCGTGTGCTCTTTTACTCCACGGTCGCCGTTGCACAGAAGTTCCGACTGCATCATCGTTGCGCGATTACAATGACACGTGCGCGAATATGCTGATGTACCGCCACCTATTAGACAGAGCGGTGGAACGTGGGCAGACGCTGTTCGATTTCGGACGCTCGACAATTGATGGCGCAACGTTTAAATTCAAGAAGCAATGGGGGGCGGAACCGACACCGGCCACATGGCAATACGCGGTGCGTCGTGGAGAAATCGGAGCGATGAGACCCGATAACCCACGGTACGAGCGTATGATTCGTCTGTGGCAGAAGTTACCGGTTCGTTTGACACAATATATCGGGCCGCTGATCGTT
>JAYSYJ010000307.1:0-26815 GCA_043727675.1 Fimbriiglobus sp. | reverse complement strand
GTCGGCGAAAGCAAATTGAAGCAAGTGCCCGCCGACAAGATCGCCGGAGCCGGGGAGACGAAAAACCCCCGGGAACGTCTGATTTTCACCGAATTGCCGGCGAACCTGACAGGGCAAGACTACCGTATCCGCGTGAAAGCGAAGAGCGCCAACTTTGGCCCGCTCGACCGGATCCGGATACTCGTTTCGACCACTCGGGTAGCTCCGATCACCGATCCGGACACCGCGAAAACAATCATTCCGGTCGAGTTTCTCGATTCCCAGCCGCGCGGCGAAATTTATCCACCCGCCGACCACGCGGGCGTCCTGGCCGTCGGCGATTCGACCTTGCAATCGGCGGTCGGCCCAACTGCGGACGGTCGGTTGAAGCCGGATGTTCTGCTCGCCGATTCCGTGGCCCGTTTCAGTAACGGCGATGAATCGGTCGGCTCGTCCAACGCCGCGGCCTACTTCGCCGGAGTCGTGGCCGTGCTGAAGGCGACGGAACCAACTTTGACCACGGGGCACTTGCGCGAATGGGTTCGCCAACTCGACCGGAAAAAAGCGGTGGTCGATACGCGATTGCGTACCGCTGAGGATCGGATCGCACCCGAGTCGGCACCGTTGTCGCCGAATCAGCAACGGGCACTGCGGTATGCGACGATCGCTGTAGAAGAAAAGCGACTGCGTGGTGAAAAGAACCCTGAAGTGTTCGTCTCAAGCCCTGGCGGTACGATGGTTGTCACACCGAAGGGAACCAGCCCGCAAGTGGTGCCAGCGGGTTCCACCACGAGCGACGTGATCCGCCGGGAATCGTTGGCCCATACTCCTTGGCTGACCCCCACACCACGGGAACTAGCCGGAGTGGTGCGATTGATCCGTTAGCGCAGCAATTGAGAACCAAACTGCTCAATGAGAAGTCACCTATCCGGCGAGGATAACGGTTCTGCACAGGAACACGAAAAAAGCTCGACCTAGGTGGGTCGAGCTGTTACTTAGAGTGAACTCCGATTCATCGATCAAAATTTGAAGACGCCGCCCCAAATGAGAGCGATGATGATCACAATCGTCGGGGCACCCAGTAGACCGGCGATGATGCCGTAACTGATGCGACCCGCGCGAACGATCCGGGGATTGGTCAACATGTCGAACCTCAAAGTCGAGGGTGAGTGTGGGAAGGCGGCATCAAAACCGCGTCGCAAAAAGTAAATGCAATCAGCGTGCCAATTCGATGGAGGCTCAAAGTTGCCAAAGCGAGCGTTGCCAGAACATCAGGCAGATTTGTACCGTCTGCGGCTGAGTCGATCCACTTTCTGATGCAATAAACCGTTTACCGAACTAGGGTTATCGCCTGATCCGCCTTGTTGGCACGAGAATCGCGTCGTACGGGTTCCACCTCTCGGATTTAGCTCTCCCGGCGGATCGCAACTACGAGGAGATACCCCGTGAAGCACGGATACTTGATCGACATGGATGGTGTGTTGTATCGCGGATCGCAATTGATTCCCGGAGCCGACACGTTCATTTCTCAATTGCGGCACCGAAACATCCCGTTTCGGTTTCTCACCAATAACAGCCAGCGGACGCGCCGCGATGTGGTCGCCAAGCTCGAGCGGATGGGCGTTTCGGCCGAGGAAGAGCACGTCTTCACCTGCGCGATGGCCACGGCCCGATTCCTCGAGAGCCAGAAGCCCCGAGGCACGGCATTTGTCATCGGCGAGGGGGGATTGCTCACGGCGTTGCACCAGCACGGCTATGCGGTGGTCGATCACGATCCGGATTATGTCGTCGTGGGGGAAGGGCGCACATTCAATTTGGAATTGGTCGAAGCGGCGACACGGATGATTGTGGGCGGGGCGAAATTGATCGCCACGAACCTCGATCCGAACTGTCCGACCGACCGGGGTGTCCGGCCTGGTTGCGGGGCACTGGTGGCCCTGCTGGAAGTGGCCACGGGGGTGAAAGCGTTCAGCGTTGGCAAACCCAGCCCGGTGATGATGCGAGCGGCCCGGAAAGAATTGGGGCTGACCACCGATCAGACCACCATGATCGGCGACACCATGGAAACTGACATTCTCGGTGGCGTACAACTCGGCTTCCGCACCGTGCTTGTTTTAACGGGCGGCACCAAGCGCGAAGATCTGATTCACTACGCGTACCAACCCGATCTCGTGGTGTCGTCCCTCGCCGAGTTCTCGGATCGGCTCAGTGCCAGCGATTGGCAATCGCCGTGGGGGGAGCCGGCCCGCCCGGAAAAACGGACTCCGACTTGGCACACCGACGTTCCCGAGTCGGTTTTGGCGTGATATCCAAAAGTTAACAACTTGTCCGAGTTTCAGGCAACGCAAGAAGCACGAGGATTTATTCCGAATATTCTGTTTGCGGGGATTTGTGCGGCGGCGTTCGGTGATCTAAATAACTCTCGTTGCCCTCGTGTGGCACGTCGGTTCGCGGAGGACTTTACCTCCGCAGCCATCGTTGATAATCGTTTCAACCGGGAGTTTTCGATGAAGAAGATGATCAAGTCCGCAGTCGTGTTCTTGAAGCGTGAAGATGGCCCGACGGCTGTTGAATACGCCGTCATGCTCGCCCTCATCGTCGTGGTCTGCATCGCCGCGATCACCGCCATCGGTGGTGCGTCGAACCAGACCTTCAGCCAAGTCGGCTCGGCCATCAAGCCTAGCTAATGCGACGAGCACTAACTCAAAGTCCGGTTCGGAATTCGTTCCGCACCGGACTTTTTTCGTTTGGCAATTCGCACTAGACACTCACCCGACGGGTTGCGTTTGGCCCTTGCGGGCGGCGATCGCGGCGCCCCAGACGTCGAGGAACCCTTCCAGTTGGCGGCTGCGCACCGGGTGCTGCAACTTCCGCACGGCTTTGGCTTCGATTTGTCGCACCCGTTCGCGGGTCACTTTGAAGATGCGGCCGACTTCTTCGAGCGTGTACGTGTAACCGTCACCGAGGCCGTAGCGGAGCTTGATGATCTCGCGCTCGCGATACGTCAACGTCTTCAGCACGTTCTCGATCTTGTCTTTGAGCATTTCATTGGTGGCCGCAGAAACAGGCGATTCGACCGTGCTATCTTCGATGAAGTCACCGAAGTAGCTGTCTTCGCCTTCGCCGACGGGTCGATCGAGGCTGATCGGGTGCCGGCTGATTTTCAAGACGCGCTTGGTCTCTTCGTAGCTGATGCCGGCGGCCTTGGCCGTCTCTTCGATGGTCGGTTCGCGGCCCATCTCTTGGAGTAGTTTCTTCGAGACGTTGCGCAGCTTGCTCATCGTCTCGATCATGTGAACGGGAATTCGGATCGTCCGGGCCTGATCGGCAATCGCCCGTGTGATCGCTTGGCGGATCCACCACGTGGCGTAGGTGCTGAACTTGAAGCCGCGACGGTACTCGTATTTGTCGACGGCCCGCATCAAGCCGGTGTTGCCTTCTTGGATCAAGTCGAGGAAGCTCAATCCGCGGTTGCGGTACTTTTTGGCGATGCTGACCACGAGGCGGAGATTCCCGCCCGAAAGGTCGCGTTTGGCCTGTTCGTATTCGCCGAAGCGCTGCTTCATGATCGCCACACGACGTCGCAAGCCGGCCGGCTCTTCGAGTGTGATGAGCATGAGGTCTTGCAGCTCTTTCTGCAAGTTGCCACGCTCTTCCCGAGCGCTGCGATTCCCCTTCAACGACGAAATTTGATCTTCGAGATCATCCATCCGCGAGCTGATTTGCTCGAGCTTTTTCATCAGCGGCTGAACTTTTTGCGTGCGGATCGACATTTCTTCGATGAGCGTCACGGTCTTGCGCCGGCGGGATTTGAGCCGCTTGCGGAGGTCGTCTTTTTGGCTATCCGTCAACTCGGCTTCGATGAGCCGGTGGAAGTCGTCGACGTTGGATTCCATCAGCGGTTCGAGGGTGCGCAAGTTGTGCGGCATCCGCTGGAGAATCTTGTCTTTTTCGAGGTTCTCCGTCTGGGAAACCTTCACCGTGCGGTCGAACGGGAGTTCGCCCAAGTGGACACGCTTGAGTGTCTCGAAGACGTTCCGCATGGCGTAATCGCATTCGAGAACTTTGCGGCGGAAGCGCCGGCGGGTCACTTCGATGCGCTGGGCCAAAGAGACTTCTTGTTTGCGGTCGAGCAGCGGGATTTCGCCCATCTGCGTGAGGTACATGCGGACGGGATCGTCGATGTGCCGGCCGTCGCCGTCGTTGTCTTCGAATGCGGCGGCAACTTCGGCGGCCGGGCGGTCGTCGGTGCGAGCCGGTGCGGCCGGGGTTTCTTCGGCATCTTCGGCTTCGATGAGCGTGATGCCCTGCTGTTCGAGCAGTTCGAGCAGGTCGGGGAGCCGATCCGGCTCGGCCGATTCGGGCAAGGCGGCGTTCACCTCGTCGTAGGTGAGCGATCCGGATTGTTTGCCCTTTTCGATCAGGGCCTTCAACGTTTCGTCGGTCTTCCAAGCCATACGACGCCTCCCAGTCCTGCGGTCAACCTGCCCGGGGCCATGCCCGGTCGAAAGGGGTAAGGTCGAAACTCGCGGTGCTGACTCGTGGTGTGTGGTCCTGCGGCGATTCCGAAAAATCGCCGCCGATCAGTTGCTGTTGGGGGGCGAGGCTTTGGCTGACGCTTGGAGTCTGCGGAGCAGATCCAGCGCAGCGGCATCGTCCATGCTGCCGGCCGCCAGTTGAGTCTGGACAGCCTTTTGTGCGAACTCCGTTTCTTGCTCGGCGAATCGTTTCACGATTCGGCCGAGCCATTCGGGTCGGTCGTTCATTTGGCGGCCGACGAATTCCAAATCCATCGCCGCTTTCGCCAAATCGGGCCGATCCATGAGCCGGACACGCAAACCGTCCAAATCCGGCGTGTGACCGTCTTGCTCCAAAGCATATAAGTCTGTGAGCATTCGGCGTAGGCCAGAATGTTGCAACTCCTCCGGGGGGATACTCGCGGCCGCTATTGGCACCAACAGCGGTTCCGCCAACAGAACTTCCAAAAGCTGACGCTCGATCGCCATGGCGGCACTGGCTTTCGGGGTCGGCGCCGGTGTCTCGCCGACCATCGACTCGGCAACCGACCGTCCGGGACGCTGCTCGTTCCGACGCCGTTCCGCCTTGAGTTCGGACAGTCTGGCCCAAACTGTTTCTTGCCGCAAGCCGAGTCGGTGCGCCAACCGCGAGACGATCAGTTCTTGCCGCACGGCCCCGGCCTGGCTCGGCATCGAAGGGGCCAGTGCCATCATACTCAAGATGGCATCCACCACACGGGTGGTTCCCTCCACGGTTTGGCTATTTTCTTTGGAAAGGAGGATATTTAACTTAAACTCCAGAGCGTCTTGGGCGTTGGCGAGGGCTAGGCGGAATATTTCCACCCCACCCGGACTCACCAAGAGGTCGCAGGGGTCGAGCCCATCGGGCAGCGACGCCACCGCCAGTTCCACATCTTGACTCACGAACAATTCGAGCGCCCGATCAACTCCGCCCATGCCCCCGGCGTCCGCGTCGTAGACCAAAACGACCTTGGGAACATAGCGCCGGAGTTGGCCAACGTGGATCGTGGTGAGGGCGGTGCCCATCGTGGCCACCACTTGGGTCACGCCACATTGGTGGGCCATCATCACATCGGTGTAGCCTTCGACCACGGCCAAATAGCCGGCGGCGGCTCCGGCATGGCGGGCGAGATCGAGCCCGTAAATCAGCTCGCTCTTCTTGAAAAGGGGGGTTTCCGCTGAGTTGTAATACTTGGGCGCCCGGGCCGCGAGTGGCGAACCGGGGAGAATGCGGCCCCCGAAGCCGACGGTCTGCCCGCGGACATCGCGGATCGGGAACATCACCCGATCCCGGAAGCGGTCGTAATGGCCCCGGTTCTCATCGCGAGCACCGATCAAACCAATTTCGACAAGGACATCCGTCGGCAACCCTTCGCGTAAGGCCGATTGCACGAGCCAATCGCCGTTCACGGGGGCGAACCCCAATCCGAATTGACGCACCGATGCACCGGCGAGTTTGCGTTCGCCCAAGTAAACGCGGGCGTTGGCCGCCTCGGCTTCGTCCATCAAGCAAGTCCGGTACTTCTCCTCGGCCCATTTCATGGCTCGGAGAAGCCGGCCGCGAATTTCGTCTTGCGGGCTGGCTTGGGTGTCGAGCTTGATCCCCGCTTTCTCAGCCAACATCCGCAGGCACTCGCCGAATTCGACTTTCTCGAACTTCATCACGAAGTCGAAGACATCGCCTTTGGCATCGCACGACCAACAGCGGAAGTTTTGGTACTGGCGGTCGATTTGTAGCGACGGGCGAGTGTCGTTGTGGAACGGGCAGACGGCTTTGAGCAACTTCCCGGCGTTGGCCACGGGAATGTACGTCGAGATGACATCGTAGATGTCGTTGGCGGCCTTCACCTGTTTTTTCAAATCGACCGAGATGCGGGGCACAAAATCACCGGGATCCTTCGGAAAGTCAGCGAAAAAGGGGATCCTTGTGGGGGTGCGCTGAGACTCAGCCGCGAATGGGACTCTCCGTAATCACATTCGTATTCTAAGTCGCCCGTGGGGTGCGTCAAGCCGCGCCGACGAGTCTGGCGTGCCGAACTCGTACGGATTCTATCGGTTGCGGCGGTTCCACGGCACGATGGCACTTCCCGCGAGTTGCTCGACTCCGCACGATCCCGCCCGGCACTCCCGGCGGACACGGCGCAAGCCGTGCGGCAGCGATTCGGTTCCCAACCAATTTTCAAGTTTCGTTTCAGTGTTTCGGAGGCGCGGTCGAACGTCGTTCACCGTCCGGTGTACAACACCGCCCCGGCTCCGAGAATCATCTCCAACTCCTCGACACGCAAGGTGTTCGGGTTCACGAAGAACTCGTTGTTCAGCTTGAACTGGATCGCCTTGCCGCCGATATCGCGGATGGCCAAGTAGACCGGGCACTGCCCCTTCGATTTCTGGAGCAACCGCGCCACCGACTCGAACAGCTCCCGGCCGCTCTCTTCGCTGCGATAGTTCATGCGCAGTAGCACGCCACGCGTCAGCTCCTTCTTGGCGTCGTCGAGCGAGAAGATCTTCTTGACCATGAAGTCCGGTTCCGGGCGGTCGCCGTGTTCCAAAATACCTTCGAAGAGCGCAATGGAGTCGTCCTTCACCAAGTCTTGGAACTTCGCCAATTCGTCCGACCAGAGGCAACACTTCACGGTGCCGGTGAAGTCTTCGAGCCGGAAGAGGGCGAAGCGTTTGTTGCTCTTGTTCGTACGGATGCTCAGGTTTGTAATCATCCCCCCGAGGCGGGCTTCTGAGCGGTCGCTCGCTTTGGCGAGTTGGGCCGTGTCGTGGGTGCGGAACCGCCGCAATTGCTCGTCGAACTGCGACAACGGGTGGCTCGACATGTAGAAGTCGAGCACTTCTTTCTCGAACTTGAGCTTCGTGAGGTCGTCCCATTCCTTGACGTCTGGCAAGCTCTCGGAGAACTTCAACGCCACCGCGGAGTTCCCGGCTGACACGGCGACGATGTCGTCGTCCATCCCGTCGAAGATGCTCTTCTGGCCACGTCGTTTATCGACGGCGGTATCTCCAGCGGCCTGCACCGCCCTGGGCAGGGCTTGCAAGGTCGCGTTGCGGTTATTGGCACCGAAGCAGTCCATCGCCCCGCCCTTGATGAGCTTCTCGATCTGCGTTTGCTTCACGATGCGCGAGTCGACCCGTTCGCAGAAGTCGAACAGGTGGCGGAACGGCCCACCCTCGTTGCGAGCGCGAACAATTTCCCCGGCCGCACCGCGCCCCAGCCCCTTGATGGCGGTCAACCCGAAGATGATCTTGCCGTTGACCACGTCGAAATCGGGCTGACCCTTGTTGACGTTCGGCGCTTCGACCTCCACCCCGAGTCGGCGGGCATCGGCGATGTGCTCCACCATGATGTCGCGCTTGTTGCCATCGTCGATTTCGGACGACAGCAGCGACGCCATGAACTCGGCCGTGTAGTGCGTTTTGAGGTACGCCGTCTGAAATCCGATCTGGGCGTAAGCCGCGGTGTGGGATTTGTTAAATCCGTAACCCGCGAAGAAGACAATCTTCTCGAAGATGTCGTCGGCGACGGGTTTGGAAACCCCGTTAGCGAGTGCCCCCTTCAAGAAGTCGTCGCGGCCCGCTTCGATCTTCTCCGAAATCTTTTTGCTGATCGCCTTGATGACCGCGTAGGCCTTGCTGAGTTCGATGCCGCCCAAGCGGTTGAGAATCCGCATGATCTGCTCTTGGTAGACGAACACCCCGTAGGTTTCGTCGAGCACCTCCTCCATCACCGCGTGCGGGTAGGTCCACTTCTCTTTGCCGTGCTTGCGGTTCACATAGCTATCGACCATACCCCCCTTCAGCGGCCCCGGTCGGTAGAGCGCGAGCACCGCAATCAAGTCGCGGATGTTGTCCGGCCGCATCTGTTTGAGGAGTTCGCGGATGCCGTCGGATTCCAGTTGAAACACCCCCTTGGCGTCGCCGCGCTGGAGCAGTTTGTACGTCGCCTCGTCGGTGATGTCGAACTTCATCGGGTCGATGATTTCGCCCCGGATGCGCCGGATCATCTTCACGGTGTTGTCGAGTACCGTGAGGTTGCGCAGCCCCAAGAAGTCCATCTTGAGCATGCCGACTTTTTCGAGGACGCCCATCTCCCACTGCGTGGTGATGACGATCTCGCCGTCCTTCGTGTCACCTTCCTCGTTGTCGGCTTTCCGCATCACTCGCTGCACCGGCACGTAATCGGTGATCGGCCCACTGGCGATGACCACCCCGGCGGCGTGCGTGCCGACATTGCGATTCGTCCCTTCCAGCTTCCGGGCGATGTCGATCCACTGCCGCGTCACGGAGTCGCCTAGGTACTCCTTCTTGAAGTCGGCGACTTCCATTGCCTCTTTCAAGTCTTTTGAGATCGCGCCTTGCATCGGCACGAGCTTGCACATGTAGTTCACCCGTTCGAGCGGGATCTTCATGACGCGGCCGACGTCCTTGAGTGCCGCCTTGGCCGCGAGCGTGCCAAAGGTACCGATCTGGGCGACCGAATCTTTGCCGTACTTCTGCTTCACGTATTGGATCACCAACTCGCGCCGCTCTTGGCAGAAGTCGATGTCGATATCGGGCGGTTCGCTCCGGTTCGGGTCGAGGAACCGTTCGAAGAGCAAGTCGTATTCGAGCGGGCAAACGTGGCTCATGTAAAGCACGTAGGCCACGATGGCCCCGCAACCGGAACCCCGCGCGGTCGAGGGAATGCCTTGCTCTCGGGCAAAACGGACAAAGTCCCAGACGATCAGGAAGTAGCCCGCATAGCCCATCTTCTTGATGACGCCGAGTTCGAGATCGAGCCGATCTTTCACCGCCTGCGACGGCGCGGCCCCGTATCGTTCCGTCACCCCTTCTAAGCAGAGTTCACGCAGGTAATCGTCGGCGTTCATCTGCTTGGGCGTCATAAAGACGGGGAAATGACGCTTGTTGAAATCGAGTTGAATATCGACGCTGTCGGCAATGGTCTGGCTGCGTTGCACCGCGTCGGCGTAGTCTGGGAACAGCTTGTACATGTCCTTCGGGCTGCGGACATAATACGGGTTCGGCATCTTCTCTTCGGGGTACGCCTTCTTGTTCGGGTTGTGTTCCTTGCGCGTGTTGATGCAGAAAAGCACGTCGTGCGCAATCGCATCCTCGGCGCACATGTAGTGGGCGTCCGCGGTGGCCACGAGCGGGATGCCGAGCTTGTCGCCGATCTCGGCGGCGACCGGCGTGCAGAGATCTTGCAAGCCGATACCGTTGTTCTGAATCTCGATGTAAAAGTTCTTGTTGAAGATCCGGTGGAACCACTTGGCGACTTTGGTCGCTTCGTCGACCCGATCTTTCAAAATGAGTTGATTGAACTCGCCGGCCAAGCAACCACTGAGACAGATCAACCCTTCTTTGTGGGCCTCAAGTACTTCGCGGTCGATGCGCGGCTTGTAATAGAACCCTTCCAAGAAGGCGATGCTGCTGAGCTTGATGAGGTTGCGGAAGCCGACTTCGTTCTGCGCCAGCAGTGTGAGGTGAGCCGCCGATTCGCCGCCCTGTTTGCCACTGCGTTCGCCGCGATACCCCGGTGCCACATAGGCTTCGTAGCCGATGATCGGGTTGATGCCACCCTCTTTGCACTTCGTGTAGAATTCGATGGCCCCGTACAGATTGCCGTGATCGGTGATCGCGCAGGCGTTCATCCCGAGGGCTTTCGTCTGAGCGACGAGTTGCGGAATTCGGTTGAAGCCGTCGAGCAGGCTGTAGTGCGTGTGCAGGTGCAAGTGCGCGAACGAACGGTCGGCCATTTAGCGTTCTCTCGAGATGACGGGTGCTAGGAAATTATACGGGCGAACCGACGGGCCGACGCCCCGACGGGAAATCCTGATTCGCGCCGGACAACTGGCGTCTCGGTTCAACCGCCGCATTTGCTATGATCTGAGTATCCCTCCTTCGAGTCCACCCCGTATGGAACCCGAAACAGCCGTTCTCGATCCGACATTATTCGACCACGTGGAAGCCACGCTCTGCGAAAGTGGCCCTCTGGTCGCGGTCGATGCGCTCATTGCCGATTTGATGAAGGCCGAGAATTTCCAAGCGGTCTTCTACGCGATGCTGATGCGGAAGCGGGTCGAGCTGGGCGTCTCCCCGTTTCCCACGGGCCCATCGAACGAACTCCCTGCCGAGGCCCACGAAGCTTACGAAAACGCCATCCGCGATGCCGGCCGAACCGTCGGTGGCCTCTATCTCGACCGCCGCGAGTACGCCAAGGCCTGGGGCTATTACCGTATGCTCGGGGAGCAGGAGCGGATGTTCGTGGCACTCGACGCTTACGAACCGGCCCCGGACGACGACATTTACGGCATCGTCGAAATCGCTTGGCAGCACGGTGTCCACCCGCAAAAAGGGTTCGATCTGTTACTCAGTCGATCCGGCATCTGCTCGGCGATCACCATGGTCGGTTCGGCGGATCTTTCGAAGAACCCGGAACTGCGCGAGTTCTGCGTGAAGAAACTCGTGTGCGCACTCCACGAACAACTGGCCGATCGACTCCGTGGCGAGACCGGACTCGACGCCGATGCGACCATCCCGCAGATGTTGGCCAGCGATCCGAATTTATTCGGGGACGACACCTACCACATCGATGTGTCGCACCTCAGTTCGGTCGTCCAACTGGCGACCCACCTGCCCGCGTGTGTGGAACTCGACTTGGCCGGTGAACTTTGCTTGTACGGCCAGCATCTCTCGCCGAACCTGCGTGGCGAGATGCCTGCGCCGTTCGATCAAGGCTACAGCGATTACGCGAAATACTTCGAGATCCTCGCCGGGCGGAACATCGAAGCCAATTTGGGACACTTCCGAGCGAAGATAGAAGTAGCGGCGGTCGAAGGGGACACCTTCCCAGCCGAGGTGTTGGTGAACCTGCTGGTTCGCATCGACCGCTTGCCGGAGGCTCTGAATTTGGCGAAACAGTACTTGGCGGATCCCGAGTTGCGCGAGTTGTCGTGCCCGACTGTGAGCGAACTCGCCCGCCGTGCCGGTGACTTTGCCACGATGTCTGCGGTGGCCAGAACCAGCGCCGATCCCGTGAATTATTTAGCCGGGTTGATCGCGGCCCGCAGTCCTTTCCAAAAGTAGGTTGGCCGATGCCCGAACCGATGCCCGAACCGAATGCCGTCGCCGAAACGACCGACGAACGCCTGCGCCGTCTGGAGTTCATGGTCGCCTCGCTCCATCCGGGCCTGGCGCCGGATGGCTATGCCCCGGCGTTGCCGGCCCAATCGCAGGCCGGTGTCATCCCGTTGTCGCTGCTGGTGAATGCGGCCCTGCCCGAAGAGGGCCGACGCCGGTTCTTGCACGATCTGCCGGTCCTGCGCGAACTCCGACTCATCGCCCAAATGTATCTCGACCCGCGCTACCGTCTCAGCCGGATCGCCCAGCTCGGCGTCCCCGCGATCCTGATTCTCGCGGTGATGAACTACGTCACCTTCAATTTGCTCTTCCCCAGCATCCCCTTCGTCTCGCCTATCATAGAGAGACTGTTCCTGCTGCTGTTCGGGGCCGTACTGGCCGTGCTGCTGAGCCGCGAAGCGATCCGCTACCAGGCCGTGATCGACTACCTCGCCCGCGCCGGCCGGTCCTAGCAGTGACCACTCTTCATTGGTGTTAACATGATCCGACTCGGTGTGAATATCGATCACGTGGCCACCGTGCGCCAAGCTCGGCTCACCTACGAACCCGACCCCGTTGCGGCGGCCATCATTGCCACGCTCGCCGGTGCCGATGGCATCACCGTGCATTTGCGCGAAGACCGTCGACATATTCAAGATCGCGACTTGCCGTTACTCCGCGAGACCGTTCACACGCGGTTGAATTTGGAAATGGCCGCCTACGACGACATCTTGGCGATCGCGGTGAAACTCAAGCCGGATGAAGCGACGTTGGTTCCCGAGAAACGCCAAGAACTCACGACCGAAGGCGGCTTGGATGTCGCGGGGCAACTCGCGGCGATTCGTGCGGCTACCGGACGGTTGAAAGATGCCGGCATCGTCGTGGCTTTGTTCATCGAGAGCAATCTGCACCAAGTCGATGCGGCGGTCGCGGCCGGGGCGCACGCCATCGAATTTCACACCGGAACCTACGCCGACGCGACGACGACCCTGAAACGAGAAGGGGAACTGGCGAAACTGCGAGCGGCGACTTCGCACGCCCAAGACCGCGGTTTGCGCGTCCACATGGGGCATGGGCTGAACTATCACAACGTCGGGGCAATTGTCCGGATTCCCGGAGTCGAAGAGCTGAACATCGGCCACAGCATCATGAGCCGGGCCATGCTGATGGGTCTCGAGCGAGCCGTGCGCGACATGAAACAGGTGATCGCCGACCAGTCTCCCAAGGGATGACCGCTCACTCGACAGTTTCTTCGACATCCGAACGAGCGGGCAACTCAACCACGGGCAACTCCGGCAAGCCGAGCGTCCCCCGGACGGCACGCACCCGGTTCATGAGATAGACACGGGTGCGGAGGTGATCGCCGAGTAATTCCGCCGGGATGGCTTCCGGTTCCGACAACCCCACACGGATCCGCCGGCGGAAATCCATCTTCTTGTTCTTCGTCGGCAACCCGTTGTAGAACGAACACCACGCCCCCCAGCCCCCTTCGACCCAACAGGCCACCACAGGCGTATCAGGGCGATCCTTGAGGATCTGCCAAACGCCCTGCCCAAAGCGACGCAGTGGCACGTCCTCTTTGCGGCGCAAATATCCCTCGGGGAACAGCAGCACACATTCACCACGATCCAACGCAGCGATGGCGAGCTTCAGTTCCGGGGCTTCCCGTCGCATCGGAGACTCGGGCACCACAATCACCCGGAAGATGTATTTCAGCAACGGCCGGATGAACCAGATGGAATAGAAGCGCGCGGTCATCATCGGGGTCGCCGGTCGTGGCAACGCTTTGGAGACGAAAAGCGGATCAAACCAACAGGCGTGGTTGGCCACCACCAACACCGGCCCGGCCGACGGCAATTGGTACAGCCCCGGCCCACCGCTGCGGATGGCGTATGCCACGGTGAGGGGCATCTCGAAGAAGATTTCCGTGGCGGCGCGGTGCAGGGTCGCCCAACTCCAGAGAGCCAGCAAGATGGCGAGGATCGGTGCGGAATATTGGCACAAAGAATCGTAAACCGCGCGGTCGTAGTTCAGGACTTGCGCCGAAAGTCGGGTGTAGAAAAAAGCGGCGAGGAGCGTCATGAGCAGGACGAAGGTGTTCGGCTTCGCCAGCCGATTAAATACCGCGGTTGGAAGGCGACGGAGCGGAAACGACGCGACGTGCCAGAAAAGGGCCAGTAAACCGACGCTTGACAAGAACCCGGCGAGCCCCCCGAGCGGGGGCGACGTTGGACTGTTCACGGCGGTGATCGTTAACGTAATCGCTAAAATTGGCGATGCCCACGCGGCCAGTCCGGTGCTGCGGAAGCGCGTCGTCCAGGTCCAAAATAAACCGCCGACGATCAACCCGGCGAGCGTGCCCAACTGAACCCAGCGGTAGTATTCCATCCCGACTGTCGGGCTGAGCAAGAACGACTGCAGCCCGAAGACGACCCCTAAATTCAACGTGTAGGCGATCGCCACGGCCCAGACGGGGCGGGCGGAATAAGTCGGTGCGGGCGGCGGGCTGGCGTCGGGCATGGATCACCGGAGTCTGGGGCAGACAATTCTACGAACGGGGCGGAAAATTCGCCCGCTGGCCGGTTGCGTTCTAGGGTTCGCCATGACGCGTCGCACCGGCTTCCTCGTTCTCGCGCTCCTCGTCGCCCTCGCGGCGTTGGGAGCACTCTTCGCACCGTACTTCGGAAACGCCGAAGTACTGCGCCCCTTCGACTATATGCAATATTGGAGTGCTGGCCGCGCCGTGTTGACGAGCCAGAACCCCTACGACGGTGGCGTGCTTTACCCGCTCCAACAGGAAATCGGCACGAGTTGGAACGATCCGGTGATGATGTGGAATCCTCCCTGGACGCTACCACTGACACTGCCACTCGGGGCGCTGCACTGGCGAACCGGGCAACTCGTCTGGTTCGCCCTCAATTTCGCCGCCGTCGCCGGTTCCGCGTTGCTGCTCTGGCGTATTTTTGCCGGCCCACGCGAACGCAGCTGGCTCAGTTTGACACTCGCCCTCGGCTTCGCCCCGACGTTGTTCCTCTTGCTCCTCGGCCAAATTTCCGGGCTGCTGTTGTTGGGCATCGTCGGCTTTCTCTGGGCCAGTAGGGAACGACGGTTCGCACTGGCGGGAACCCTGGCAGCACTCACGGCGATCAAGCCGCATCTCTTCGTCCCGTTCGCATTGTTGCTGATTTTGGAAGCGATCCACAAGAGCCACTTCCGCCGGACGATTCTAGCCGGGGCAATCACACTCGCGGTCTGTTCGCTCGTTCCGCTGGCTTGGAATCCGGAAGTCTGGAGCCAGTACCGCGAGGCGACCGGAGCCGGGGCCGCCAAGTCGCACAATACGATTCACGAATGGGTTCACCCAACGCTCGGCTACGCCATCCGCCACGCGTTACCAGGCCAACCGTTCCGGGCCCAGTTCCTACCGTTGCTCGTGGTGTTGCCGTTGGTGGTGCTCCATTGGTACCGCCGGCGGGCGACGTGGAATTGGACGACCGAACTCCCCCGAGTGGTGGTGGTGTCGCTCCTCGCAGCTCCTTACGGCGCTTGGGGTTTCGATCTCGTGGTGTTGCTCGTGCCCGTGGTGCAAGCGGCTGTTTGGCTGCTGCCGCACAAAGTCCTGGCGATCCGTTTCGCGGTGGCGTTCGGCGTGTTGAATCTCTTGGCTCTGCTCACGTTACTTTCGGAAAACTCGATGACGAACGTCTGGTTCGCCCCGGCGATTGCCATGGGCTATTTGGCCGCCGGAGCGTGCGTGTCACCCCGTTCGAGTCCTCATCCCGTTGCGGTGCCCGCATGACCCGGCGCACGCTCGTATCGTTGTTCGCACTCGTCGTGCTGGTGATCGGCGCCGGTTGGCTGCTGCAACCCCTGATGAACGACAGTCGCATTTGGCCACCCGACGATTATGTCGAATATTGGGCCGCGGGTCGATTGAACCTGCAGGGGAACGACCCCTATTCCCCTGCAATGCTCCTTCCACTCGAACAGGGTGCCGGCCGCGATACCGACGAAGCGATCGTGATGTGGAACCCACCCTGGACGCTCAGCGTGGCGATGCCGCTGGGGGCACTGCCAGCCCGCCTCGGCCAGTTTGTCTGGCTCTTCTTGCAGGCGGGTTGTCTGGTCGCGTCGGCGTGGTTGTTGAACCGGGGATCGTCCGTTCCCGGAGCGAGCGGAGGCCATTCGGTTCCTTTGCTGCTGACGTTCGTGTTCGTCCCGACGCTGTTCCTGTTGCAATCGGGGCAGATCGCGGGTTTGCTCGTTCTCGGCGCAGCGCTGTTCGGGTTTTGCGTACAACGCGGCTACCCCATGCTCGCCGGAGTCGCCGCGGTATTGCTGGCCATCAAGCCGCACTTGGCGTACCTCCTGTGGCTCGCCGTCGCCCTCGATGCGGTGCAGCACCGGCGCTACCGAATTGTGCTCGGTGGCGTCCTCGGTGGCGTCGTCTTCACGCTAATTCCGATGGCCTTCAACCCGGATGTTTGGAACCACTATTTTGCCGCCTACCGCGATCACCCACCGACGCAGTGGGTCTCGCTGACACTTGGCACCTTCCTGCGGTTCGTATTCGGCAACGAGCATTTCTGGCTTCAGTTCGTGCCGATGATACTCGGTGTCGCCTGGTTCCTCGGGCACTGGCAAGCCCACGGGCGAACTTGGAATTGGGCCGAGCAGATGCCGACGATCCTGCTCGTGTCGTTCGTGACGGCCCCCTACGGGGCTTGGCACTTCGACCTCGTTTTGTTGCTGATTCCCATCTGGCACCTGGCGGCTTCGCTCACGGGTCGACGACGTTGGCTGGCCTTGGGGCTATTCGCCAGCGCCAACGTGGCCATGGTGGTCCTGAACAGTGCGGGAGCGTGGTCGTACGCCTATGCCTGGGTCGCTCCAGTAGTACTGGTCGCTTATTTCGGTTTCCGAATCCCATCCCCCACGACTCGCTCGGCGCTGGTGACCGCATGAAACTCGTTTGGCCCGGCCCGGCCCTGTTTGTGCTCTTTTGGCTGACGTTGTTGGCGGCAGGCTCCCGGTTCCTCCGCGATCCCGGCATGTTCTGGCACACCGTCTGCGGTGACAAGATTTTGAACGAAGGGTTCTTCGACCGCGATCCGTTCACATTCACCCGCGCCGATGAACGGTGGATTCCGCACCAATGGCTCGGCGAAGTGGCCATGGCCAGCGTCCACCGCGTCGGCAAACTCGACTCGCTCCTCGTCGTCGCCACGGCCATCGTCGCCGGTTTGTTCGCCTGGCTCGCGTCGAAACTGATCCGCACCGGCCTGCATCCGATCTTCGCCATCGGCCTGACGTTGCTGGCCGTCGCCGCCGCGAGTACGCACTTCCACGTGCGCCCGCACCTGTTCACCATGATCGGCATGGCGGTGACCATGCAGGCGATTTTGAACTTCGAACAGGGCCACACGACACTCCGTAAACTGGCTTGGCTCGTCCCCTTTTACTGGGTTTGGACGAACACGCACGGTGGAATGCTCGGCGGCTTGACGACGCTCGGCCTCGCGTTCGCCGGTTGGTTGGCCTGGCGTGCCTTCGGTTGGCCAAGCCCGATCCGCACCGTTCGCACCGCCATTGGCTTAACGGCGGTCGGCATCGCCTGTGGCCTGACGGCGTTCCTCACGCCGTACGGCACCGGGATCTTCGAGACGTGGTTGTACATCAACAACGGCATGCCGCGATTACCGGAGATCATCGTCGAACACGCCCGACTCGTCGTCACCGATTCGCGGGCATGGCCGATGCTCGCCTTCGCCGCGGTTTACTTGGTGATGCTCGCGGGGACATTCCCGAATCGCCCGCGCGTCGGCTGGCTCTTGCCTCTGTTTTGGTTGGTGCAAGCGTGCCTGCGTGTCCGGCACGGCTCGCTCTTCGCCATCGTCGGCATGGTCGCCCTCATCGACATTTGGCCGCACACACGCTATGCCCTGTGGCTCGCCCGCAACCGACCCGATGTGTACGATCCCAAACCACCCAGCACCGGCACGGCACGCGGAATCATCCTCACGGCGTGCATCAGCGTGGGAATCGCACTCGGACTTCAAGCAGCGCGGTGGCCGGTTCCCTTCGTCGGATCCGGCTGTGCCCAACTCGACCCAGAATTGTGGCCGAGCGATGCCTTGGACGATTTGAAGAAGCACGAGCCGAAATCACCGGGCGACGGCAAGAAAATCTTCTGCGAGTACATCTACGGCGGTTACATTTTGTACCACTGCCCCGGCTACCGGGTGTTCGTCGACGACCGCTGCGAACTGTTCGGCGACGGTTGGTTGGTCGATTTCGTGAATGCCGAAAACAGTGGAACCCCCGAAGCCATGCAACGCTGGGAAGCCGAGTACGGCCGCTTCGATTTCGCTTTGACGGCGAACCCGTCAGGATTCGGGGACTACTTCGAGCAGCACCCCGAAACGTGGAACAAGGTAACCCAAACTTCACGCGTACGGTTTTTCGTCCGCCGTTGAACAAACACAAACGCCGCAGGGGATGGCCCCTGCGGCGTGCGGTGCGGAACTCGAAGTCGCTTTCTACTCCGGTTACGGTAATTCGACGCGGTCGAGGGCCGCTCGTTCCCGCAGTTGTTTCATCCCACGCACATTGATCTGCCGCACGCGCTCCTTCGTGATGCCGAAGTGCTGGCCGATCTGTTCGAGAGTCATCTCGGCGGAGCCATCGATGCCGGTTCGCATCCGGATCACTTCCCGTGTTCGAGGATCAAGTGCCTGCAGCAAACGAGCGACCCGATTCTTTGCCATTTCGGCAGTCGCCAGCAGCTCCTGCTCGTCGGTGTGCGTATCCGCTTTGGCATCGAACAAGTCTTCATGCCCCGTGATGTAGCGCATCTTATGGGTGTTCGCATCCGGGATGCTCCGGGCGAAATTCTTCACGATCGCCCAAGTGGCGTACGTGCTGAACTTGAAACCGCGACCGTAATCGAACTTCTCCACGGCCCGCATGATCGAGATGTGGGCGTCCGACTTCAGCTCGTCCAAGTTCTGGCCGATCTGCAAGTGCTTCGATGCCGAGTTGTGAACCAAGCGCAGATTGCACTCGATCAACAAGTCGCGGCAGCCTTTGATCTGCTCGGTCAACGTCTCGATTTTATGCAAGTCCGTGGCCCGGACGCGGGTTGGATCGAGACCGTCCTTGAGCTTGTGCAACTGATGCTTCAGGAAGTTCATCTTGCGGAACAGGTGTGCTTCCTGCGGCTTGTTCAGCAGCGGTCGTTCGTAAAGGTAGGCCATGGTCGGCTCGACGTCCTTCGGGGCACGCATCGTCCGCAGTTTTTCTTCGAACTCTTCGTGATCTGGAATTGGTTCGAGCATGATCTTTTCCATCAGCGGATCATCGAACTCCGGATTGTAGATGTAGTCGACCGGGGTGCGGATGAGCTGCTCCGCACGGACTTCATTGATGACCCGATACATACTCGACCGGGTACGGCCGAAGCGTTTGGCGATCAGGTCCACGGGCTTCCCCTCCTGGTAGTCGTTGAATATTTTGGTCTTCGAATCGGTATTCAATGGCGATCCCAACAAAGGGAACACCGCGTGATCCGGGTGAGCCCGGTCGAAATTCTTAATCGTATAGCGGACAGCTTCCGCGGAACGGCCGAACTGTTGTGAGAGCTTTTTGGACACTTCCGTCAAGCTGCCACCGGTCACGGCCATCTGGCGGGCCGTTAGCAGAATGCTGTCTTTTTCCAATTCGCTCAGGTGGCTGAAACGACTCCCGCGTTCCACTTGGGTACGGTGAGCGAGAGCGAACGCTTCGACGCTCGATTGGGGGAAGCCGAGGTGTTTCCGGCTGCCACGTAGAACGCGACGAGCGGTCAAGCCGAGCAAGCGCCAACGGCTCACGGTCTTCGTGGAGACGTTGAACTGCTTGCTTACTTCTTCGAGAGTTAGCATCGGTTCGGCGGCCAATTCAATTGGCAACGGCGGCAGCGAACGCTCGACCTTTTTGATAAACAGGGCGAGGTCGTGGGTGAGGTCGCTCCCGGACATCCGCAGGTCGGGGTTCGCATCGGTTCGGAAGTCCGTGATGCGGAACACGACAAACTGGTATGGGTAAATCTTGGCCGGATCAATTTCCGTGAGGAGCTTCTCGGCTCGGGTCAGTTGTTCTTGTCGGCGAGTCACAAGCGCGAAGCGAACCTGTTGGTCCGTGAGTTCACGCATCGTGTGGTGTTTGAAAGTCGTCACGATCGTCCTCCGTTCCGCTGAGGCGGCTATCTGAGTGTCATCCGTGGGTCAGGGGGCCGCCAGGGTGAGGTCGGTCTCCGATGGTTTCTATGGGTCGAGGGTTGCAATTGCGGCCACTCAACTATAATGAGACGCCGTTCCACACTGAGTCATACATAAAATTCCGAAAATTCTTTCGGTATTTCCTCATGGAGCCGGTAAACAGTCGAGGTCAGTTGCAAATAAGCTACCCAAGAGTCATAGACTCAGTTTCGCTCCGAAATTGACGAGTGATCGTCCCATTCCGAACAAATTAGGGAATTCAGTTCAAGAAATCGTGTTGGTGGGTATGACTCTTGGTGTATGAGAATAAGCTAAGCAAATCGTAGGCCAATCGTCAGTCTGCTTTTAGTTTCCTCAAGAGTCCTCTCAAACCTGGTCACGATTCCCATTCGCCGCACAAGTTCTTCGCTCAGTGCACCCCAAAGATTTTTGCGTTGTGACAATCTTGGTACAATTCAACCGCCCGAATTGCCTGCCTCTTGCCCGACGAATGCCAATTGTTACCGGCACTTGAGAGCAATTTTGCAATCTCGCAACTATTTCGGAACCGAGACTGCCTCGTTGGTAAATTCGCTCCATTCCAAGCTTTCCCACCTTGTGGATTTGTTTCCAATTTGACTGTCCACTCGATACAACGCAAAAGCGGGCCCCGGCGTTAGAATGCATTCGATTTCACCGTCGAGATTCGGGAGACTGCGATGCGTGTTCATTTGCTGACACTGGTACTAGTGTCCGGGTTCGCGTCGGTCACGTTGGCACAAGACGCCGTCCGGCTGACCGAGAAGTTCGATCCGGCGTTGCCGTACCGCGTTGAACTCAAAGTGACCATGACTGGACGTTTGGCGCTCGCCGCAGGAAAGGAGCCAGCCGAGGCGGTTGCCATCGAAGGGAATTCGACACTCACTTACGACGAACGCCCGTTGGCCGCCGACGAACCGAAGACAGACAAAGTGATCCGGATCTACCGGGGGATCGATTTCAAACGCACCATCGCTGAGAAGGAGCAGAAAGCCAGCATCCGCGACGCCGTCCGCCGGCTGGTCGTCCTCCGTTCCGAGAAAGGAAAGAAAGCTCCGTTCTCCCCGGACGGTGCCTTGCTCTGGAGTGAGATCGACGTCGTCAAGCACGATATCTTCACCCCCGTACTCGTGGCCGGGTTGTTGCCTGAAGGCGACGTGAAGCCGGGGGCCAAATGGGTGGCCAGCGGTGCCGCGATTGCGGAACTCACCGATCTGGACAGCATCGACGACGGAAGTCTCGCTGTGGAATTCGTCAGCGTGATCACGTTGAACGCCCGCAAGTTGGCCAAGCTCGGCATCACCGGCACCGTGCGTGGCACCAACGAGGATGGTCCGACCCGGCAGAAGCTCGACGGCACGGCTTACTTCGATCTCGAAGCCGGTCGGCTCACGTACCTGAAACTCAATGGGATACACGAAATGCTCGGTGCCGACGGCAAGACCATCGGCCGGATCGATGGCACCTTCACGATGACCCGCTCCGCGTCCAAAGAGTTCGACGACATTTCCGATGCGAAGCTCACCGGCAAAGACTTGAAGCCGAACCCCGAGAATTCGCTGTTGCTCTACGACAACGCCGATCTCGGCCTGAAGTTCCTCTACCCACGCCGTTGGCGCGTCGGTGGGGTGAAGGGCCGGCAATTGACCCTCGACGAATCCAAGGGTGGCGGCATCCTCTTGACCATCGAAGCGACCGACCGTTTGCCCACTGCCGAGAAATACCAAGACGAAGTGAAGGGGTTCCTCGCCAAGCAGCAAGCGAAGATCTCGCCGATCCTCGCGCCGGTTCGCACGGCCGAGAAGCCGAACCGCGTGGATCGTTTCGGTATCGATGCGGAGTTCAAGACCGGAAAAACCCGTCTGGAATACGCCGTGTGCAGTGGCCCTCACGGTGGTGTGCTCGTCGCCGCGCGGTTACCCGCCGAAGACGCCGTGGAACTGAAGCTGGATCTGGAGCGTATTCTCAAACAATTGGAAGTGACCAAAACAGTCGGGGACAAGTGACCGTGGAACCTGCAGAACCGGGTACGGAACGCACACGCATGTTGGCTGGGGAGTTGTACGACCCACTCGATGCGGAGTTGGTGCGGCTCCGTGCCCGGGCACGCGACCTCTGTTGGGATTTGAACGCGACCCGGGAAGTCGACACTGAGTTGCGCCGCCGGCTACTGACGAGCCTGTTCGGGAGTGGCGGAAATACCGCTTGGTTGCAGCCGCCGTTCTACTGCGACTACGGAACGAATATCGAACTTGGCACTGGTGTCTTTTTCAATTTCAACTGTGTGATGCTTGATGTCTGTCCAGTTCACATTGGCGACCACACGCTGATTGGCCCGGCCGTGCAAATTTATACCGCGACGCATCCCTTCGATGCCGACCTGCGTCGAACGCGGGAATTCGCCAAGCCCATTACCATCGGTTCCGATGTCTGGATTGGCGGCGGCGCGATCCTCTGCCCGGGAGTGACCATCGGGAACCGCACCGTCATCGGCGCAGGTAGCGTGGTCACCCGGAGTTTGCCGGAGGGGGTCGTTGCGGCGGGAAACCCCTGCCGTGTGCTTCGTCCGGTGGAGACGATCCGGCAATTCACAGTCGGATCCCCTGATAACAACCCGGTGACCGCTGAATTTTCCCCGTTGCATCCTTATCTTACCGACATGAACAACACCCTCGAAGCCGTGTCTGTGGTCATCCCCGTGCGGAACGTCGCTGGAACCATCGACGGTGTGATCGCGGGATGGACGTCCGCCCTCAACACCATCGGTCGGCCCTGGGAGCTGCTGATCGTCGACGATGGCAGCACCGACGGCACCGCTGCGAAAGCGGAACTGGCCGTGCAGCGTGGCAAGAACAGCCGCGTGTTGAAGCTCGAGGCACCGGCCGGTTTTGGGGCCTGTTTGCGATTGGCGTTGCCGGAAGTGCAGCACCCACTGCTAGCGACGAGTGCCGCCGATTACCCCTACACCCCCGCCGACTTGGGTCGTTTGCTCGCCCGAATGGATGTCGAATCCGAGTTTCAAGATCCGATCACCGATCAACTCGTGATGCGCAAGCCCGACATCGTGAACGGCTGCCGCACCGGCGTTGCCGTGCCATTCTTTTTGAAAAATCTGGGCCGACTTTACCGAGGTTTCTGCCGGATCGCTCTGGGGTTGCCCCTCGATCCCCTGCCCGGTTGGCTCGGCCTCCGCGAACACCTCCGGGGCTGGGGCGCTTGGATTGTCTACGGGGTGCCACTCGAAGATCCGAATTCGGCGTTCAAAGTCTACCGCAAATCATTTTTAGAACGGTTCCCGATCCAATCCGACGGCGACTTCGCCCGCATCGAACTCGTGGCCAAGTCCACGTTCCTCACCTGCATCTTGGATGAGATCCCACTGACACCGAAGAGTGGCTCGATCCCATACGCGATCTGGCTCCGCACCGACCGGAAACGGCTGTTCCGCAAACCTCTGTTCACAAAAATTCTCAAACCGGTTGTGGAAATTGAACCGGCGTTGACCGGCTCGCCATGACGCTAATCGTAGTCAGCAGTTCAATATTTCGGCACGGGGAACGGTGACACGCTGTCGAACATGCGTTGCACTTCGGGGCGGCCATCTTTGCCCATCACCGCTTCCGTTTTGGACTTCATCATATTGAAAGTGATTCCTTTCAAGATGCGTTGTGTCTCCAGCAGTTTGGGGTCGTCCGGGCTATCGTACTGACCGACCGTGACAATACTTCCCATGCGGTGGTGCAGCACGAACGCTTCGAACGACTGGGGTTTCATATCGGGGTGCCGCAACGATTCCGCGAGCCGCTCGGCTTCTTCGGCTGTCACGTCCAGTAGGCTCTTCTTTTGCGGGTCGAATAACTTGTTGAAGATGTTGCCGCCATCGCCGTCTTTGCCGACCATTTTCGTCGGTGTGCTGAAGTTCCGCACGATCAGCGTCCATGGTTTCGTCGCCTTCAACAAACTGTTCTTCACATCCGAGTTGATTTTGACGATGAACGGCTCGAGCTTGTATTTTTCTTCGAGGTTTGCCTTGGCCACGGCCGGGTTCGGGACCACCATCGCACAGGCGAACGGATTGATGAAGTTCCAGCTCGATCTGAATTCGCTTCGGCTCCCCGTCGTTTCATCACCGCCGACGCCGATGCTGGTTCGATCCAACAGCGTGGTATCGGTCGGGGCGGGCAATTTGCGTACGGTGTCGAGCCCTTTGCGGGCCGCTTCCATAGTCGTGAAGCCGCCGATTAGCACGGCCCATTGCTCTTGCATCTCCATCGCCGGCTTCGGAATCTTGAGCTTCGGCGGGTTTTCGAGATAAACATCCCCACGCACTTCGGCCGACTTCCGCGCTTGATTCTGCAACTCGATCAACGGTTGGTTCTTAACCTGTTCCGACTTGCGAATTTGCTCGATCTGAGCCAGTTCGGCGGCCCGTTCCTCAGCGTTCCGCTCAAACAAGTACGCGGCGACTTTATGCTTCTCGCGGATCTCCTTCGCCAGCCGCTCGGCCATGTTGCGCGATTCTTCTCCGACATAGCTCTTCACGCAGATCATCCACGCGAGATGTTCGGGCTTTACCGCCCAATGGTGCGGTGCTTGCGGTTGAGCCGGAATCGAACTCGGGGTCTGCTGGTAAGCTTCGCGCCGTTCGGGCTTCGCAAACGGCGACGCGGGTGCTCGTTCGTTGGCTGGCTGGAAACCGGGTGGCAGGGTCGGCGCCGCTTGAGCGGGCCGGGCCGCCGGGGTCGGTGCGGCAGTTGGCAACGCTCCACCGAACGGCGCCGGAGCCGCTGGGCGATCCGCTGCGAACTGAGCCGTGGCCGTGGATTGCACCAAGAGGGCGCCCGCCAACCCGTAACCGAGCAAAATGCACCGACGCATCGTGGAATCCCCCAAACCATTCGAACCGACGTTCGGGAGCGGAAATAGCGTCGGAGCAGCACGAACGCCAGAGCAAACTTGAGGGAAAATGCGAAAAAAGGACGGAGAATTGCTTCTCCATCCCAATTGGTTATTCGTCGTATTTGAGAAGGAACTTCGGGTTGATCGCTTTGAAACTGAGCCGGCCACCGATGTCCGAATCATACTCCTCGGCGAGGGGACGCAGAACCACCCCTTCCCGTCGGATGTTCGGATTCAGCAGACTCGTCCCTTCCGAGTAAGAGACGAGTTCATCCACCGTGTGGTTCAACACGATCGTCCCGAGTGGTGGCACCATTTCCAACCCCATCTCGGCCATGGCCAACGTCATCGCGCCGGGGTCGAGATAGCGGTGGCCGGAAAGATCGAACAGGTTGAAGAGCCGCAACGAGACCGCTTTCAAGCCGTATTTATTTTTCTGAATCCCCGGCCCGATGATTTCACCCTGGATTGCCAGATCGAAGCCCAACCGTTCCCGCGCGGCCCGGAGTTTGTCTTCCAACTTCAATTCGCGGGCGACTCGGGCATGCAGATTCCCCTGGTCGGTTTCGTCCATCCAGAGGTTCCGACTGCAGATGCCAAATATGCCTTCACGTAGGAACGCGGAAAACGAAGTCCCGTCGAGTTTCTCGGTGACGGCAAACGATTGGCCGCGATTCCGCTCCAGTACCGCTTCGAGAATCTGCACGCGGGTCTCGTCGGTCTTCGGGAGGAAGCCGGGGAATCCCCCTTTCACCTGACCGCCCATCCCAACAGGAGCCGGCGGTTCCCATTTGCGGATGCCGAGGAGATCCGTGACATCCGTTCCATCGTTGTGCACACCATCCGCTGGAAGCAGTGAGAGCGGAAAGCAAATTCCTTGGGACACTTGACCCCGCAATCGGATCGTTTTGATCCGGAAGCCCTCGGGAATCGATTCCCCAGCCGCATCGATCAGGGCCGGTTTGAAGCTACTCGCACGCAAGAATTCAAACTCGGGACGCACCGGGAGCACGCTGTCGATTTCGCAATACACGACACGGTCGCCCACACGGTGCTCACCTTTTTTCGCAACGACCCACCAGCCGAGGAGACGGATCTTCTCGATGGCGTCGGCGTTCGGAATGGTCTCAACGGCGTTGACCGTCTGAATACTGGCGAGCTTGCGCATGGTGGCCTCCCCGTCCGTCAATTGGAATTGATTTTAGACGGGATCGGCGAAAAGAGGTTCACAAGGTAATCCCCGATCCGGCGAAACCGAGGCCGAAAAGCAGAGACGGTCAGCGTCAAACGAAAAAACCGGCCAATGGGCCGGTTCCATCTTCTCAAGATCGAAAACTACTTGGCAACAGCCTTTTTCGCTTTGAACTCATGCTGAGCGGCGATTGCCGGCGGCAGATTCTTGCGGGCGATCTCGACAATCTTGTCGAAGGTCGCCGGATCGTGGATGGCGATTTCGGACAGCGACTTGCGGTCGAGCGCGATGAATGATCGCTGCAAACCGGCAATGAATTCGCTGTAACGCAGGCCGCGAGCACGGGCCGCCGCGTTGATGCGGATGATCCAGAGCTTGCGGAACTGACGCTTCTTGACGCGGCGGTCCCGGAAAGCGAACGCCCGTGCCCGGAGCAGCGTCGTCAGCGATTGGCGGTACAAATTGTGTCGGCTGAGGCGGAAACCCTTGGTGAGTTTGCGGATCCGCTTCCGCCGTTGCATGGTGGTCTTGCCACTACCTGCGCGAACCATGGTCGTATATCCCGTGTGAATCGGTGAGTGTTTGAGAAACGAATGCCGCAAAGGGCGTGATTACTGCTCGTTCATCGCGATCAGATACTTCTGGACGATGACGCTGGTGATGACGCCGGCGTTGCGGAGTTGGCGGCGACGTTTGGCCGTGAAGTGGGCATTCAAGTGGCGTTTGCCGCACTTGGAATACTTCAGCTTGCCGGTGCCCGTCACGCGGATTCGCTTCTTGACGCTCTTGTTGGTCTTGTTCCGATG
>JAYSYJ010000306.1:0-26817 GCA_043727675.1 Fimbriiglobus sp. | reverse complement strand
CGGCCACCGCCTACCCCCCGCGGCTAACTCGGTAAGATCGGCGCGTCGAATTTCGCATCGGCGATCGGCCGCAATCCGCGGCTTTTGCGGATCTCGTTATAAGTGCGCAGACCCCAGTGCGCGTCGAGCTCGTCGTCCTTGCGGCGATCCTCCAACACCCGCGGCGAGCAATCGGGGAAACTCACCACCACGTCCGGACCGTAGCGGCGGGCCAAGTCGCGCGTCAGCGATTGACCCAACAATTCCAGCTTCGGTTGCACGGTTCCTTCGCAGAACATCACCCGGGCCCCGTGCCAGATGTCGGCCCCGAGACCGATATTCTCGACGATGCCGATCATCGGCAGCGGCACCCGGAACAACGAGAGGATTTCATCGCGGCTCATTTTCGACGAGTTCAAGAAATCCATTTCGGCGGGCGTCAGCGTCCAGGGCAACGCCTTCAATCCTTGTTCCAACACCAGGGGTCGGTGCCAGTTGCCACGACCGGCGAACTTCTCAGTGAGGCGATCCTCGAAGCGCTTCAGCGTTTGATCCGACAGCATCTGTTCGGTCTGCAACACCAAGCCCGGCCGCGAGCCTGCCAAGAACGCTTGGTAACGGGTCTTCAGCAGTTCCGAATTCGTGTCGACCGTCAACGCGTTAGCTTGCAACGGCGACAGCCCATAGTGCGGATCGAGCGGATTCGGATACTTCAAGTGGACGATCTCGGACGGGTCGAACCACTCGGTCGGAACGCCCGGAGCAGTCACTTCGTAACCCTTCACGAAATTCCGAGCATCGGGCAGCACCTTCACCCACGGTGTCGGCACGATCCAAAGTTCGACCGGCATTCCGGTCACCCGGTCGTGGGCGATGTACCAAAAGCAGTTGCCCGTGAGCTCCAGCGACACGATGGTGAGGTACCAAAGTTCCCAAGGTGTCATCCACGGATTCGGCTCGTCGAGCAACCGGCAGAGCGGATGCGTGTGCGGCAACGGTGTCTGCTCGTGCTCCGCCTGACCGCTGTTCACGTAGAGGTAGGGCTTCTGCCGGGCCGTCTCTTGGGCGATGGCGTTCACCGCCACGTAAACCCACGAGGAATAGTTCCGCAGTTGCTCGGCCGGATCGTTCTTCCACCAACCGCCGGTCGGATACGGCGGCGCGAAGAAACCGGGCGCGGAATTCGGCGAACCGGCCGCGGGGCGTCCGACGGGAGCTTTCAGCCAAGCGCCCAAGCGTTGAATCAAGAGCATGCTTCGATCTCCGCGAGGGTGGGACGGGATGCCGGGTCGAGCCCGTAGGGGCACGGTGGTTTCGGGAGCGGATCGTCGAGCGAACCGAACTTCGCGTAGCCGAGGTTCTTGAGGACGAAGAGCACTTCGCTCCAAGCCGGGTAGCGGCGGTGGTATTTTTTCTGGTAAGCGTGCATCGCCAAGCCGAATTCGAGCTCGTCCGGGGTGGTGTCGAGTCCGGGGAAGTTGAACGACCCGCGCCGCGGAATGGAGTTCGTAACCATGTGCTCGCCCTCCAGCCCAATCCGTGGCGTTAACTTTATAAACTGATGAACACCAATGGATATAAGTCCGGATGTGATGGGCGTCAAGCGAATGGCGAAAAGATTTAGTGAAGTAATTTATACTGGCACGATCAGCGGGAATCTCGGGTAAGATATTTTCACACGTAGCCAGCACCCTAAGGACAACCCCATGCGACTCTTATCGCTCGCGTTCCTCTTGATTCCGGCCTTCGCGTTCGCCGAGGAACCGACCCCCAAGAAACCCAAGTACGAAACCAAAAAGAACCACGATCCGGACGGCATCGGCAAGTTCTACATCGGCCGCGAGATCGCCCAAGTCATGGGCCACCGCGCAGCCGGTTGGCTCGAACGCCCCGAACGCGAAAAAGAAGAGGCCCCAACCAAGCTTCTCAAAGCGCTCGATGTGAAAGAAGGTCAGATAATTGCCGATGTCGGCGCCGGCAGTGGCTACCACGCCTTCCGGATGTCCCCGCTGGTCGGCGAGAAAGGCAAAATCCTGGCCGTGGACATTCAGCAGGAAATGCTCGACTTGATGAATGCGAAGGCGAAAAAAGCCAAGTTGACCAACGTCGACACGATCCTGGGCACCGAAACCGACCCGAAATTACCCAAGGGCGAGGTCGATTTGATCATTCTCGTGGATGTCTACCACGAGTTTTCGCACCCTTACGAAATGGCCGAAAAGATGGTGGCCGCGCTCAAACCCGGTGGCCGGATTGCCTTTGTGGAGTTCCGCTTGGAAGACGAAACGGTGCCGATCAAGCTGATTCACAAAATGACCGAACGACAAGTGATCTTGGAGATGGCGGAATTCGCCGATGTGGAGCACGAGAAGACGATCAAAACATTACCCTGGCAGCACATCATCTTGTTCAAGAAAAAGGCGGCGAAAAAAGATTAGCCGCGACGCGGAGTCTTCGGAGCGGAGCGCGGGAGTCGACGAACAGCGACTGAATTAAAACGGTTCAGGATTTCCACACAACCACCGGGGCGTCCCCGAAATACTCCTTGCGCCGCTTCGTGCGGCAGCGGATAATGCACAGCAACCGACGGCGGGCACACTCCTTCGAGTACTTCACGAACACATCGCGCAACTCATCTCGGCGGGCCAATTCGCTCGGCTTGAGATAGTAGTCGAGCGGTGATTTGTGCCATTTTGGCCGCTTCCGGCCGGCTCCCGGCGGGCCGTACCGCCACAACAAATCCTTGAACCGCTTGAACGCCTGCTCGACGGATTCACCGTCGCGGACTTCGATGCGAACACCCATGCTGAGGCGTCTTGTACGGCTGACGCGCTGCCGGTTGAAAGAGTTTGGTTACCGAATCAAGACGAACGACGGCGTTTGGGACGGCTGTCCTCTCGCTCGTCTTCGACCTCGTCTCTGACATCGCGCACCGCCCGCTCGACGGCGCGCTGAACTTCGGTTTTGGCCGTCATAGGCACAAGCAGGATCAGAAAGCTGAAAATGAACACGAGAAAAAGCCCGACAATGGCAATCGCCCAACAACCACCGGTCGGCTTGACGACGTACGCCATGCGGAGGGTCCACTCGCCCTCGGTGCGGCCTTCGGTCAGTTTTCCCGAAATGTTCACGGCGGAGGCGAAGGATTGAAACTTGCCCCCGGTGATCTCGAACTCGCCTCGATCATAGAACTTAAGGTTGCCCAGCCCATCGGCCGCATCCTCAATCGCTTCTTCGATCTTGGCACGAGACAATGTAGATCGGATCCGAACGCTTTCCTCGCCGTTGAACATCCTTGCGTCCTCTTGCTTTGTATCGTCCCAGATCAGCCGAACTGACCACTGCGGATAATGTATCCAAAAAAGACTTCATCGTTTCGCCCCGGGTACGGTTTGGAGTTATGGCCCCGCAGAAACTATGTGACCACGGCCGGGTGCTGAATTGTGCACCCGCACGCGACCGGGCGCGAATTTTGAACATCGGGACGGTCGCCGACGAAATCGGGCGCCCGGAGTTCCAACGATTTTCATGAAACATTTCAGGCTCCAGAGCGATTTTTCGACCGTGACCCCGCGCGTGAACTAGGCTAGCGCGTTCATTTTTCGATACTCCGTCGGCCTTCCCCATGAACTGGCTACGCGAACCCGATGCGGAACCGATTCCCGGCTACATCCTGATCTCCCCGCTCGGTAGCGGTGGCTTCGGGGAAGTTTGGAAATGCGTTGCGCCGGGCGGCATTCACAAGGCGATCAAATTCGTCTTCGGCAATCTCAATTCCCTCGACGGCGATTCGGCGAAAGCCGAGCAGGAATACAAAGCGCTCGAGCGCGTGAAATCGGTGCGGCACCCGTTCGTCGTGTCGATGGATCGCATCGAAGTGGTCAACGGCGAGTTGCTCATCGTCATGGAGTTGGCCGATAAGAGCCTGCACGACTTGTACGAAGAGTACCGCAAGAAGGGGCAGCCCGGCATCCCGCGCGACGAACTGTTGGCCTTCTTGACCGACGCCGCTGAAGGGCTCGATCACATGATCGAGAAGCACGGCTTGCAGCACCTCGATATCAAACCGAAGAACCTGTTCGTGATCGCCGACCGCGTGAAAGTCGCCGACTTCGGCTTGGTGCGCGATTTGGCGAAGCAATCGAACGCCGGGATGATGGGTGGCATTTCGCCGGTCTACGCCGCTCCGGAAACGTTCGCCAATAAAGTGTCGAAGCATTCCGACCAGTACAGCCTCGCGGTGGTGTACGTCGAACTGATGACCGGGCAGAAGCCGTTCAACGGCAAGAACATCCGCCAATTGGCGATGCAGCACATGACCGAGCCGCCGGATCTGAGCGCGATTCCGGAGGGCGATCGGGAAGCGGTCGCTCGTGCCATGGCGAAGAACCCCGACGAACGGTTCCCGAACAACGTGGCCTTCGTACGGGCCTTGGCGGGCCGCACCGACAATACAATCAGCACCTCGATCCCGGTCACGCGGACGAGCCGCCCCGGTGGCAGTGCGGCGACCTACGAAGCGAATCGCTCGGCCGTCACCCCGCCGCCGTTGGCCCGGACGATTGCGGGAAAGTTGCCCGGGGGACTGCGGCGCGAGATCGACGAAATTGCCCAGATGACGTTCGGCAAAGACGAAGGCGTCCTCCGGCCCGCGATCCTCATCGGCGTCGGCAGTTTCGGCCGGCGGGCGCTCCAACAAGTCCGCTGCCGTTTGCTCGACCGCGTCGGCCAATTGTCGCACGTGCCCTGCTTGCGCTTCATCTACATCGACCCCGATCCGGACGCCCCCGATAAGGCACTTTCGGCGCCGCCGGACATCGCCTTGCACTCCGAGCATATTTTCCTGACCCCGTTGCAACCGGTGACGAACTACCGCCGCCGGCAGCTCGATCAACTCATGGAATGGCTCCCGCGTGAGAAGCTCCATTCCATCCCCCGGTCGCTGCGCGTCGAAGGGTCGCGCTCGCTGGGCCGGTTGTCGTTCTGCGATCACTACTTGCGCTTCATGACCCGCCTCCGCAACGAAATCGGCACCTGCACGCACCCGGAAACGCTGAACCAATCGGCGGAGCAATCCGGGTTGACCATCCGCGGCAAATCGCCGGATGTTTACTTGTTCGTGAGCGCCAGTGGCGGCACGAGCGGCAGCGTGATGGATCTCGGCTACGCCGTGCGCCGGTCGCTCGAAAAGATGAATCTCCCGAATGCCACGGTCTCGTGCTTTGTGCTCACGGGGGCACCGGAAGACCCGAACTCGCCCCCGGACGAACTCGCCAACATCTTCGCCACGCTCACCGAGTTGAACCACTACGCCGACCCGGATGTGATCTTCAACGCCCAGTACGGCGGGCCGGAAGGGCCGATCATCGAGGGGCGCGGACTCCCGTTCACGGCGACCTATTTGCTGCCGATGGCGTCGCGCACCCCGGAAGCGTTCCGCGATTGCGTGGCCCATTTGGCCGGCTATGTTTCGTACGATCTCACCACGCCGCTCGGCAACGGGCTCGAACGGGTGCGGAAGACGCCGCCGCCGGTCGGCCGAACACCGTTCCGGGGCTTCGGCACCTTCGGGGTCTGGTATCCGCGCGGGTTGTTGCTCCGCTCCGCCGCACGGCAAATCGCCACCGACATCGTGCGCAGTTGGGCCCAAGCCGTCCCGCATCTGCCCCAGTCGGCCCAACACATCCTCGATGGAATCTTGAGCGACAACCGGTTGACACCCGAGCCGATCAAGCAGTTCATCGTGTCCGAATCGGTGACGCGGGCCGATGGCAACCCCCTCGAACGGCTGGCCCAGTGGATGCGCGACGTCACCGTGCAAGCGGACGCGGGCCAGAAACGCGGCGACCCCATCACTTGGGGCGTTGCGGCCTGGGATCAATCCCGCGATTGGCTCGGGATGGAACCGACCAGCGATAGCGATTCCGCCTTTCGCCGCGGTCGGTTGAGCAAGTCGCTCGACGCGGGTCTGCGCCGCGCCGTGGAAGCGTGGGACAACGAATTGACGGAGCGCATCCGCTGTCTCGAAGATCTCCCCGGCCCCCGACTCGGATCGGCGGAGATCGTCGTGTCCAAGCTGTTGGAAACCTCGAGCGGGGCGATCAAGTCCATCGAAGAGCAGCTCAACGCGTTGGGACATAAGCGCGAACAAGCCAAACTCTCGGTGCAATCGTCGCTCGAAGCGTGCCAAGCGGGCACCACCGGCTTCAGCTTCTTCGGCACGCGGGCCAGCAAATCGGTACGCAGCCTCGTCGAACGGATCCAAGACTTCGTCGATATGCGGATTCAAGAAGATCTCACGTTCGCCGCACTCCAGTTCTACCGGCGGATTTTCTCCCGCTTCGACGAAATGAAACGGGATCTCGGCACCGCTCGGGATCGCCTCGGGCAGTTGTCCGAATTCATGGAAGCGCCGATCATTCTGGCGGGCGGCTCCGGCCACAACCAACCCACCGGCGAGGAGATCCACCAGACGACGCTGCAAGGTTCCAACACCATGCGGGTCGTGCTGCCCCACGGCGAAGATCACCTCGATCGTTCCGCCGCGGAACTGCTCGAAGCGATCCCGCACCAGAAAGTGCTCGGGCTCGAAGAAGTCCTCAGCAAGATCGTCGTCGAACCGCGGGGCGGGTTGGTGCAGCTCTGCATCGGCACCACCGATCTCGCCCATCAGTTAGCGAATCCGCTCATCGATCAAGCGACGGCCTACCTCTCGGCCCTATTGCCGAGCGAAGACGTGACCGCCGTGGAGTACTCGGCGGCCCGCGGCGATGCCGAAGAGATGAAGCGCCGGGTGCTGAGTTACATCCGGGCGGCGGTGCCGTTGACCGGTGGCCCCGCCGAAGAAGAGCGACTCTTCTTGCTGCACCCGGATACCGAAGCGGGCAAAGCCTACGCGAACGTGGTGAAGGGGGTGGTGCCGACGGTGATCTCGGTGCCCGTGGCCGGGCCGGGCACCGACTTGCTCTTCTGCCGCGAGCAGAGCGGCCTGCGCACCGCCGACCTCTACCGCATGATCGACCCCTGCTTCGACGCCTACGAAGAAGCCGCCGCCAACCCGATCCAGAATCCGCACTCCCGTTTCGACGTCACCGAGTGGCTACCACTCGTGGAATAAAGCAATCTGGCGAGCGGGGGACGTGAGTCCCCTGTTTCTCTGGCGAGCGGGGGACGTAAGTCCCCTGTTTCACTGAACCACTCCCCGAAACAGGGGGCTTACGCCCCACGCTCGCCGGTGGAACAGTGATGGCCAGCCTGCCTGCCCTGCAAAGCGAGTCCTGCACCCGCACACCCGTCCGTTCCCGAAGCGGCGTTGACAGATTCGCCCCCCTCCCGATAAGCTCCCCTCATGGGAATTGCTCCAATTGTGCGGTCGTGGGTGCTCGGAACTCTGCTCGCCGTTCTGATCCTCGGGATACCGGGGCTGTACTACCGGTACACGTTCGACCACGCCAGGCGGCTCCGGATTGTCACCGAGGGGAAATTCTACCGGTCCGGGCAACTCACCGCGGCAGGCTTCCGCGATGCGCAACTCCGCTACCAAATCAAGACCGTCATCAATTTGCAAGAAGATGTCAAAGAGCCGCGCATCAAAGAGTGGGCCTTCGGCAAGCCGGCCGTTCAGCAGAGTGAGGTATTGGCCGGGATCGGAGTGAATTCGATCTCGCTCGACGGCGGGTTGATGGACAGTACTCAGGCAGGCGGACGGCCCGTGGTGATCGACGAATTTTTGGAAGTCATCGATGGTATCCGCGATCAATATTGGAAAAAGGGTCTGCCGCATGCGATCTTGATCCACTGCGCCGCAGGATTGCACCGGACGGGTCTGTTCACCGCCATTTACCGTATCGAATACGAGAATCGCAGCCTGTCCGAAGTGATCGAAGAGCTGAAAGCCAATGGCTTCGGAAATTACAAAGCCACGGATGCCAACGACTACATTAAGTTGTACCTGCTCGACTATCGGAAGGGCCTCCGCTGGCCCGGTGGTAAGCCGGCCAAACCAAGCCCCAAACCTGCGGAAGGCGGTGGCCCATGACCATTTTAGATCGCATGTATTTCGTCAACTTCGTGCGCAATTACCTGATCGTGCTGGTCTGCCTGCTCGGCCTGTACATCGTCGTCGATCTCTTCACCAACCTCAACGACTTCACGAGTCAGCGCGGCGGAATCGGGGCGGTCGCCAAGCACATCGCGGCCTATTACGCGGTGCAGGTGACCTTGATCTTCGATAAGCTCAGCGAGCCGATCACCGTCATTGCGGCGGCCTTCACCGTGTTCGGAATGCAGCGCGGCAACGAAATCCTCCCACTTCTCTCCGCCGGGGTACCGACCCTGCGCGTGATCCGCCCCGTTCTGCTCGGCTGCATTCTCAGCTTGGCCATCGCACCGTTGAACACCGAGTTCCTGATTCCCCTGGTGGCCGACTCGCTTTCGGTGCCACGGGACGATCCGGATCTTTTAAAGCCGACGAAAGTGCGCGGCGCCTTCGATTCCATCACCAAAGAGCACTTCGTGGGCGAGGATGCGTTTCGCCGCGACCTCAAAGTGTCTCGGTTCGAGTACACCTCGCCGGCCGACACCAGCAGCGGCCTGATTCACCTGACGGCGACCGAAGCCTATTACATCCCCGAAGCCAGCGGCAAACTGTCGCGTGGCTGGCAGCTCTACAACGCTAGCCCGGAGAGCTTGCCCGATCCGCTGCCCGACGGCGTGGTGCGCATCGGGCCGGGGCAATACTTCCTCAAGACGCGCGAAGTCGATTTCGATGCGATCACCCGGCGGCCCACGTGGTACCACTTCGCACCCACGCACAAGCTTTGGGAATTGCTGAACAAACCCGAAGGGGGTCGCCAGCAAACCGTGGCGGTGCTCTTCCATTTCCGGTTGACGCGGCCCCTCATCGGGTGCTTGATGGTGCTGCTGGCCTTGGCGATCTTTTTGCACGATCAAACCCGGCACATCTTGGTTTCGGTCGGCATTTGCCTCGTGGCCGTGGCTCTGTTTTACGCGGTACTGTACGGCTGCAAGTACCTCGGTGAACACGACGTTCTCCCGCCGGCACTGGCCGCCTGGCTACCCGTGATCATCTTCGGCCCGATCATCTTCGGGATGTTCGACGCGGTGCATACTTAAGGCTTCTCCACCCCAATTTTCGGGCAGATTCCCGTTAGGGTACAACGCTCGCAGGCCGGCTTGCGGGCGAAGCAGACCGCGCGGCCGTGCAAGATCAATCGATGGCTCACGATCGTCCAATCGGGCTGCGGGATGAGCTTGTTGAGGGCGAATTCCACCTTCACCGGATCCATCTGTTTGGTGAACCCCAATCGTCGGCTGAGGCGGCCGACATGGGTATCGACCGTGATCCCCGGAATGCCGAACGCATCCCCCAAAACCACATTGGCCGTCTTGCGGCCGATGCCGGGCAACGCGACCAGTTCCTCCAACGTGCGGGGCACTTCGCCGCCATGATCGCGCAGAATTGCCGCCGAGGCTCCAAGGATGTTCTTCGCCTTGTTCCGGAAGAACCCCGTCGAGTGGATCAGCTTTTCCAGCTGCTTCTGAGTCGCTTTCACCATCGCCTGCGGGGTCGGGTAGGCCGAGAAGAGTGCCGGTGTGACCAAGTTCACGCGGATGTCGGTGCACTGGGCCGAGAGGATCGTCGCCACGAGGAGTTGGAACGGCGACTGGAAGTCCAATGCGATCGGAGCGGTGGGATACAGGATCGCCAATTCGGCGAGGACGAGCGGAATTCGGGCTTTCTTCAGCAGCATGGTGATAGTGTAGAAACCGCAGAAATGAAAAAGCGACCGGGAAGGCCCGGCCGCGATGGAGAGAGAGTCTTCAACTTCGAAGGTCACTCGGCTCTCTCGAGTTCGAGATACTCGGCGTCCTTTTCCTCGGCCGTCGGTTTCGCAACCGATGTCGGGCGATCCTTGGCTTCCTTCGTCGATCGCATCTTCAGCCGAGCACCTTCGAATTCGTAAGACATGACCTCACGGACGAGTTTTGAGTTTTTCGTCACTTGCCATTCCATGATTTTGGGGCTGGAAGTCGCTTCGATCTTGAGAATGTCGCCCGTTTCTTGGCGTGGCCCAGCGGTCAACGCGAGTTTGGTGCCCGTGATGGTGCAGGTGATCTTCAACCGTTTGAGTTCGTCTGTCGGCGCTTGAAGCCCGCCCTGCATCGCGACGACGGCGACCCACTTCCCTTGCAACTTTTTCAACTCCGCCGCGTCGATCTCTTTGGAAATCTCCGGGGCTTTGACACTGCTTGCAGGAGTGGTGCTCAATTCGGTCGGTTTGTATGTGGGAACACTCTTCGGGGCCACTTTGTCGAGTTCGTCGAGCGATTCTCCGCCGGCGCGGGTCACCATGGCTTTGAACAGGGCAGGATCCATGTTGTCCCGGATCGTTCTCACCGAGCCGTCGCCCATCAGCACCGTCGTGCCGCGGACGCCGCTCGGCAACTTGGTCACGTAGTTTTGGAGTGGTTTCTCGGCTCGGTCGTCGATCCCGGCGATGGTGGCACCCCCCCCGACAATCCAAGGCCGTTGGTAGCCGGGCGGCACTTGCATCATGGCGATGGTGTTCGACAATCCATCGGTCACGTCGGCCGGCTTGGAAGTCCAATCGTAGCCGAACATACCGAGCTTCTTCATGGTGGCCGGATTCTTCGGATCGTACCGGGCGGCATCTAAACCCAAGCCGGCAACACCGACGAAGTTGGTGCCGCCCAAGCTCTTGCCTTCGGCCAACTCGTGCGTGGCACGCCAGGCGCTCGGTTCGTAGTAAGGAACCAAGAACTCGGGAACCCAGGTTTGTGCAGCAGCGAGGTTCTCCGGGGCGTACCAAGCGACTTTCTTATCTTGGATGCTCGTCCTCAGTCCGGCTTTGCCGAGATACGGTAGCAATTCCGCAAACAGGCTGACCCGCTGTTCGGGCGGGTACGGCAGGCTGTATCGCTCCACTCGCACTTCGCGTTCGAGTGCCCCGAGTGGAAACGTCCCTTTATCTTTCAGATTCGTCTTGAGTGCGTTGGCCAAGCTGAACGCGTCGTTGTCACCGGATAGAACCGTCATGCGGCCTTTGATCTGACCCGTGATGCGACCGAGACCCGGTACCACGATCGTCCGGTAGGTGTTCTCTTGCCAATCGAGTTCGAACTGCACGGACACCACAGTGTCGGACAAAGTCACATCGATGTGGGAACCGGCGGGAGCTTCTGTGCCGGGAGGAGTTCCTGGGGCACCGGGGAAGCCCGGAGGGCCGCCGCCGCTACCGGGGAAGCCCGGAGGGCCGCCGCCGCTACCCGGAAAGCCGCCGCCTGGCCCACCGGGAGGGCCGGTGGGGTAGCCCCCTGGAGGGCCACCGCCGCTGCCGGGGAAGCCAGGCGGACGCGACGGTTGCTGAGCATCTTCGTCGGCAGAACCTTTGTTGTCGTTGCCTTGATGATTGGATGATTTCGCTCCGGGATCTTTATCGCCTCCACCGCCCGGAGCACTTGGAGCACCGGGGGCGTTGGGCCGACCGGGTGCATTCGGCCGACCGGGAGCTCCTGGAGCGCCACCGGGGCCTGTGGGATAGCCGCCACCGGGGCCGCCCGGGAAACCGCCCGATCCTGGGCCGCCGGGGAACATAGGAGCACCGGGCTGATTACCGCCCCCTTGACCTTGCGTCAGGTCGCGGATGGTCACATTTTCACGAAGCTGGAGCGTGTAGAGCAACTTCAAAGCATTCAAGATGGGCAGAATATGCTCGTTCACCGACTTCTTGGCATCGTCGTCCGTCAAATATTCAAAATACCCGGTGGCGACCCCTTTCGATTGGTTCATCGCGGTAATCGAGAATCCTAAGACCTTGACCTGTTGCAGCCAACTCACCAAGACGCTACTGGCGACTTGCGGCAGTTTGAGGGCGCGGATTTCCAGACCGCCCAACGAGCGTTGATCCACTTTCTGAACATAGACCGCGGCTGGCGTGTCTTTCTCGTCGTCTTCGAGAGTGTTGAGTGCCTTTTTCAGTTCCGGATCGATCGTGCGAAAATACGGATTCGAGGTGAAGCTTTTACGAGCCGCAGCTGCCGGAGCAACGCCGGGAGGCCCCATCGGCCCGCCGGGAGGGCCGATCGGCCCACCGGGAGGGCCCATCGGACGTGGTGGCCCTCCCGGAGGAGACATCGGCTGTTGAGCGTTTTCGGAAGAGTCACCGGCTTGGGGTGCCCGCGTTTCGCCAACACCTCCAGGGCCACCGCCCCCTCCCGGTTTAGGATTCGCACCTTCGGGCGCCGCCGGGTTGGGCTGCGTGAGTTCCGATTTGAACGGCGGTAAGCCATCGCCTTTCAAATCGCTCAAAAACCGTTCCATCACGAACTGGTCCGCCAAGACGATGGTCTGCGAATCGTAGATGTTGAATGCGAGTTTTCGCTCGTCACCCGGCTTGACCGGCTTGGCCTTCATGGATGAGTGTTCCACGCCCAAGACCGTCCCGAGTGACAGTGATTTGCCAATGGCCGTGAGGAACGCATTCGATTGCAGCAAATAAAACTGGCGTCCTTTGACGTCGTTGTTTTTCGGAGCTTCGAGTTTCAAACGCTTGGTCAATTCGTCGGTATCGAGCGCGCCCTTGGTGCGGATGATCACGAAGGCTTCCTTCTCCGTTCCCACATAACAATGCAAGATTTCATCGATGTCCGAGACTTCGAATGTCAGCGACTTCAAGAACAGCTCTTTCATCGAACTATCGAACATGGAATCGTAGAGAGGCGTCTTCGACAGTTCGTCCATCCGCAGGTGCCAAACGCTGACCGCTTCGCCCGGCAACAGGTTCGTGATTTCTTTCAATCCGCTCGGTCGAGGTTTTTTCGGTTTTTTGACTTCCGGAGCGCCTTCGTTCCCCGTTTCGGGAGTCATCGGCGGTTCTGTGCTCGTGCCCGCTGGCACGTCCGTCGATGAATCTGGAACGACCGGGGTTTTCGGCTGGCTTGAATTTGCGGATGCATTCGCCGCGACGGCGGGCTTCTTCTCTTCGCCGCCAAGGACGAGGAACGCCCCCAGCCCGAGGCCGCCCAGGGCGAGCACACCGAGCACGACGCCGATCAGCACTTTATTGCTGCCGGTTTTGGCCTTGACACCTTTTTTGCCTTTAGCCTTAGGGGTTTCCTCACCGTCATCGTCTTCTTCGTCGTCGACATCGGGTACGGTGAAACGGTACTTGCACTTGGGGCATTCCGTCTTTTGACCGATCTGAGCCGAGCTGCGAATGACGATTTCCGTCTCGCACTTCGGGCAGTCGAGTTTGAATTTGACGTTGGCCATAGGAGTCTCCCAGCCGCCGCGAACACGAGGGGAACGATCCGGAATAAAACTAGAAATGACAGTGTACCGCGCCGAGGATGGGATTGGCAAATCCAAAACTCGCCGAAGTTTGAGAGAAATTGTCTTCGACGTGTCCGCACCGGAGAAACAGCTTCATGACTTACGCCGAGCTCGTGCTTTGGCCTTCACTTCCTCCCATGGGATCACATCGTCCGGATTAGCATCATCGTCGTCGATCCGGCGATCCAGCTCCCGAAGTTGGGCTTCAGTGAAGGTCGAAGGTACGAAATCCGCCGCGACGCTATCCAAAAGCGCATTGGCCACGGCGACACGGTCAGCACGAGAGAGCTGATCCAAGCCAAGGGATTCCAGCGTCGGTGTCATCGGGAGGTTCCTCGATTCTTCGGCAAGCCACACGGGACATCTTACCGCATTTCTCGGACTTGTTCTCAGGGGTAGCGAGCCGACTGCGTAAGCGGTTGATGCTGCACTGGTACCGCACCGATGGCTGACGCCAGTCGGCTCGCCGGGTTCATTTTAGATGAGCCGAAAAATTCGAACGACACCAACTGCAACACCGGCCTTATGGCCGGTGTTATGTTCAACTTCGCTCGACTCTTTACGAAAGCAATGCCGTCACCGCTTCGCCCTTCACCAGCTCCCGGGGCTGATTCAAGTGGTTGAACACGATCGTGTCCGGCTTGATGCCGACGCTGTGATAGATCGTGGCGAGCAGTTCCGTCGGGTGAACCGGATGCTCGGTCGGGGCGCTGGCGGTTTTGTCCGACTTGCCGTGGACGTAACCCCGTTTGATGCCGGCACCCGCGATCAGTGCGGTGTAGCAATACGGCCAGTGATCCCGGCCGTCGTCCGAGTTGCCGTTGCCGGAGGTGCTGACGCCACGGCGTGGGCTGCGGCCGAACTCGCCGACCACCACCACGAGGGTCTCTTTCAGCAGGCCACGATCTTCGAGGTCTTCGATGAGGGCCGACACCCCAGCGTCAAGTAACGGGGCCGCTTGATTCTTCATCCGATCCGACAACCCGGAGTGAACGTCCCACGAGTGGGCATCCGAGTTGGCTACTTTGGGCCAGGTCACTTCGACGAAGCGGGTCCCGGCTTCCACCAAGCGCCGGGCCAGTAAGCAGCATTGGCCGAAGGTGTTCTTGCCGTACTTCTCGCGCAGTTTGTCGTCTTCCTTTTTGAGGTCGAACGAGTCGCGGGCACGGCCGGATAATACCAAACCGAGTGCCTTGCTGTAGTTCGCATCGAGGTCGTACTTGCTCACGGCTTGTTCGATTTCCGGCATCCCCTTGCTCACGGTCTCCCGCAGAGTCGCTCGGCGTTCCATCCGCACCGACGACAGTTCCTCCCGCAGTTTCAAATCGTCGACTTTGATCTTCTCCATCTTCGACAGGTCGGTGTCATCGCCGGCCGGGTAGAGCAAGTAAGGGTCGTACGCTTTGCCCAGGAATCCGGCGGAGCCACCCTTGCCGACGACGTTCGACTCTTGCAGCGGTCGCGGCATCATCACGAATGGCAGCATCGCCACTTCCGGTGGCTTCAACTTGATGATGTTGGAGCCGAGCGTCGGGAAGTCTTTCGGACTCGGAGGTTCCAACTGACCCGACGGCGACACTTTGTCGGTCGTGTAGCCGGTGTGCATCTGGTAAATCGCGGCCGTGTGGTTGAACAGCCCGTTGGGCGTGTAGCTCATGGTGCGGATCAACGTCGTCTTATCGAGGACGTTGGCGATCTTCGGCAGCAACTCGGTGACGTTGGTGCCCGGCATCTTCGTGGGGATCGGTTTGAACACGCTCCGTACCGCATCGGGAACGTTCTCTTTCGGATCCCACAAGTCGAGGTGGCTCGGCCCACCTTGCAAATAGATCAGGATCACCGACTTTGCTTTCCCGAAACCTTTGCCGCCGGTGGTTTCCGGTGACCCTTTCGGTGCGGGGGCATTGTTGTTCGCTTCGGCTTGCAGGGCGAGTACGTTGGCCAGGGAAATGCCGAGCACGCTCGAACCGCCGATGCGCAGTAAATCGCGGCGGGTGACGCCATCGCAGGTGTCGTGAGCAGTGAAACCGGGAATTGCCAACATGAGCGAGGCTCCGAACGTGAGAGAGCAGGCAGGTGAAGACTAGGTTACCCGCAGCCATGGGTCGACGCAATGGAAAATTTTCCCGCGCGACGAATCCGAATTCAGACCAGTGCATCCGCACTTCTCATCATTCTTTCTGAATCAGTGCACTAAAATAGTCGATACTAACCGAAGTGCCCAAATTGCGTTCCCGGAGCTAACCGATGAGAAACTTGCAAGGAATTCTCTGGGCAGGGGCACTTTCAGCCTTTTTAGCCGGTGCGGCCTCGGCGCAAACCACGGGCACTACCCCAACCGGGACTACGGGCACAACGACAGGAAGCACCACCGGCACGACGGGCGGTGCCTCGGGTACGAATCCCGGTGCGGCCGCCGCCGCCGCGGCCCAGCAAGCGCTGCAGGCACCGGTCATTGCAGCACCATCGGCTTCCACAGCCAGCAGTTCGGTGTTGAACGCTTCGAATGTGTTCGGCCGCTATTACAACAATCCGTACTACCAAGGGCGGGCCGGGGTCTCCACGGGTAACGGTGCAGCCAGCAACACTCCCGGTGGCTTCGGAGCGGCGTTGTACGGCACGACGGGCGCCGGATCGTCCAATATCGGCAGCGGCTCCAACACGCGGACGGGTGGCAATACCGGCGCCACAGCGGGAACAGCCAGTCCCTTCGGTGGCAGCACCTCCGGCTTCGGTGGGAACACCGGTGCCACGGCGGGCCGAGCCGGTCAACAAAGCGGTTTCGGCAGCACCACCAATGCCAATTCGAACCAACAGAACAACGGTTTGAGCACCGGCCGGCAGATCGCTTACACGGCGACACTCAAGTTCGCGGCACCGAGCGTGACCGCACCGCAGATGCAGATCGACCTCCGTGGGATGCTCGATACGTCGAGTGGCATCGCCGACGCGAAAGCTGTCAGCGTGACGGCGGCCGAGGGTGGGCTGATCGTGCTCAAAGGCAACGCGAAGGACGAAGACGAAGCCAAACTGATCGAAGGGATGATCCGCTTGACCCCGGGTGTCCGCAACGTCCAGAACGAGTTGAAGTTCCCACCGCAGTAACGCCGAGCCGGTGGAACGCTACAATGGAAACACGGGCCCGAATCCCGTGTTTTTTCGTTCCGTTTCGACACTACGAGGCCCCAGCCGATGGCGGGCAAGAACCCCTACATCACTCCCGTGAGCGCCCAAGCGGCCAAGAAGCCTTTCAAAATCACGTTTGTGCTCCAAGAGACGAACGAGAAGAAAGAGTTGCGGGTCGATCCCGCCGTACTTCCATTTGGCCGGAGCGGCGAGCCGGGGAGCATCATGGATCTCGCGTACGGCGCCGGCGTCGATATCGACCATGCCTGCGGCGGGGTCTGTGCATGTGCGACTTGCCATGTCTATGTTTCCGAGGGTTTGAATAGCTGCAACGTGGCGACCGACGACGAGGAAGACATGCTCGATACGGCCCGCTCGGTGACGCCCGAATCGCGGTTGAGCTGCCAGTGCGTGCCGAATGGGACGCAAGATCTGCTGGTGGTCATCCCGGCGTGGAACAAGAATTTCGTTCAAGAAGGACACGGCTGAACAACTTCACCCAGGTGCGCCGATGACAGAGCCTCCGAAGCCGACGATCAAACCGAAGCGCTCCGCCTGGCAGATCGTCGGCATCTTGCTGATTCTTTTTTTGGTGCTCAGCCTCATCGGCGGTGGGGTCGGCGTATCGGCTTACAACGACGCCAACCCGGTCGTCGTGCGGCAAACTTACGAGTACGGAGGTTACCAAAAGTCGACCAAGTCGTTGAAACAGATACTTTTGACCGAGTTTTCGCGGCCTGGGAATTTCCGCTTTAATCTGGGTGAACAGCGCGAAGAAGTTGATGCCGGTACAGTCGCACGCGTGAAACGATATTTCAAGGAACTCAACAGTGATCTGCCACGCTTAAAGGCGAGCCGGGAACCATTGCGAACCCAAATGGTGCCGGTTATGCGCGACCGCAGCAAAGAATTGCTGCCCCCCCGTTACCTCAACTTCGAGGACGTGAGCGATGAAAGAGAACTCGCGGCCACGGCACAATCACTGGATCGACAACTCCAGATCTGGCGAACTTGGAATTGGAAGGAGTTGGAAATCGGCCACGTGATTAGGATCATGACCTATTCCGGTAGGAACTTGGAAGTGTTTGTCGCGTTCCCCAAACCCGATGGCACCCGAATCAAAATCCGCTTTACGCTCTACACCGAGTCTGAAACGAATACTTTCATAACCGCGTGGGATAACCTGGCCACGGGGGAAGAGTCCGATGCCGATGTGGCGCTGAGCTTGATTGCGGCTAGCAACAACTCGGGTCGAGATCGACTCTTGTTGAACTTGCGAAGCTTACCCGAAGCCCATCGGCAGATGGACGCTAAAAAGTTCGTCGAGGCCCGCAAACAACTCGATATTGCAGCCCGTGCTCAACCGACCGGGCCACTCCAAATCGGCTACGAGTTGGCCGAAGCGCGTTACGACACCGAATACGCCAACGACAGTGATGTCGAGGATTACAGACGGAATGTCGACCGGCTCGAAGACGTGCTGAATCGCGATCCGCTGAATCTGCCAGCACTGATGCTGCAAATGCAAAAGCTCATCCAGTTCGGCCGATACGAAGAGGTTGAGGAATTGGCCCGGCGGTACCAAAGTGTCGCGGGGCCTGACGCCGATGCGATCGCTTGGGCCGGTGCCGCCCAAGTCGGGTTGAAGCAGACCGAGGAATCGCGAATCTTATTCCGAGACGCTTTGAAGCTCGATCCGCATCAGGCGGAGGCCATCGTTGGACTTCTCAAGTTGACCCCGGTCGACGAAAAACAGGCGTTTGTGGACGGTATTGCCAAGCTGAAATACTTCCGCGAACTGTTCCATCGCTTGGTCGACGACCGCGGTTGGTACGACGATTGGCAATCGCTCGAATTCTTGGCCCGCGCCCATGGCCAGCGCTTCCCGGACGATCTGTCCGGGGTTCGCCATCTCGTCCAGGCTCTGATCATGCAGGAGCAATTTGCCTCGGCCACCAAAGCGTTCCAGACCGCCTTGCCGAAACTCACGGGCGAACCACGCGGGAAACTCTTGGATCAGTTCTTGAATTTCAGCGCGATGAAACAGCGCCACCGCGAAGCCTACGATACGGTGCCGAACGAAGATCGCCCGAAAGCATTCCAAAAAGCGATGGGAGCTTGGGATGATCGATTGGTCTACCACGACGACGAGTTTGAGGATGAAGTCGAACCGCTGGAAGCGATCTCGGCGAAGTTCAATTCCCTGCTGGCCATCCACGAGAAGAGTCACCCAGGCGATGTTTGGCTCTCGATCTATCGAGCGAAACAACAGGGCCGCGACAACCACCCGACTGCGGCCGAGAAAAACAGTCGGGCCGCACTGGATCGTCTGAAACCGACGGGCGATGCCAATCAGGACTACCAAAGCGGATTCTTCGATGCTCGCCGCGAGTGGCTGCTTGCCAAAGTTCAGCTTGGTCAAACCGTCGCGGCATACGACCGCTTCCCAGACGGTACCACGTTCGACGAACTCGCTGGGGCATGCGTGTCCAAAAGCAATTCTTCGGAATTGAAGAAACTCTTAGCCAGCCGAGACAAAGTCGATGGGAATCCACTCGTGCTCCAATACTGGCGTGGTGAATTGCATTGGTTGAAAAAAGAGTACACCGAGTGCACCGTGCAGATGAAATCGTATTTGGATGAACTCACGGAACCGGGCCAGTCCAATGATTACTCGTATCAAGCGCGCGACCGGTTGATCCGCAGTTGGGTGAAGATGAAGAATTCGGAAGCCACGGCTCTCCGATTTCTCGAAGAACAAGAGTACCCACTTCCCATTCTGAAGGCGCTCGTCCTCGCCAGTGGTAACAACACCGAGGAGGCCGAAACGTTTCTGCTCAAAGAGATGGCCCAGTCGCCTCGGCTTGCTAACCAAGCGTATTCCGACGCCGATCTCGGCCCGCTGCTGAAAGGGATGGCATTCGACCGGTTACGGGAAAAGTTCCCTCCCCCGAAGAAAAATGAAGCGCGATATAAGTAGCCACTTTTGAAAGATCCAAGGGCCAACATCGACTAGGGGGATCATCGGCATGCGAACGCTTCTACTTGCGGCGGGAGTTCTGCTCATTTGCGATTCTGCTGCGATACCGACTGAACCGTTAACCGGTTTGGAGAAAGTCGCCAGTGCTTACAAGATCAAAATTCAATCGGCCGACCCGGAGTTCCCGGTCAAGACCCAACACGGCAAGATCGATGGCAAAGCGGCGAGTGAAGCCGAACTGGCGAAATACACCCCATTGTTCATCATCGAGTTCTCCCTGTATCCACCGGAACTTGTGAAGAAGACCAAACTGGAACGGGTGGTGTTTTGCGTCGATTTATCGTTCGCGGGGCAAAAGCGAACGGCCATCCCCGACTTCGAACACAACACCCTCTACTTGGACGTGGCCAGGGGAATGCCGAACACCACCTATTTGCGGAAGGTTCTGCACCACGAATTCTTCCACATCATTGATCTGCGCGATGACGGTACACTCACCGAAGACGAGGGCTGGGCGAAGGAGAACCCCGCCGAGTTCAAATATGGAACCGGCGGAATCAACGCGCAGGACAACAGCAAAACGTCTGTGCCGAACGAGGATGTGCCCGGTTTTCTCAACCACTACTCCACCACCGCCATCGAAGAAGACAAGGCCGAGGTGTTCGCACACTTGGTGGTTGATCCGAACTACTATGCCGAGCGAGCGAAGAAGGACGAGGTTTTGAGCCGGAAAGCGAAGCGGATGAAGAAGTTGATCGCCGATTTTTGCACGGAGGCGGACGGCAAGTTCTGGGAATCCGCCAGCCAAGCACGTCGCGGAATATAGCCATTTGAAACAGAAGCCGAAACGGAACGATTCCGACGGGCCACTTGGACCCATCGGAATCTGCAATCGAACTATCCCACCAGCGTCGGGTTCAGCAGTTCCTCGGCCACTTGCTGCACCGTGGGTCGGGTCACTTCCTCGGCGAGTTTTTCTGCCCAGAAGCACTTCAGAGCGACTTGGGCACAGCGTTCTTGGAACTGGGCCGGCGTCTCCTGCAGATCGGGGAACTTGTCCACGAAGTTCAGGATTTCCAAATAGTGCTTCTCGTAGCCCCCGAGAATCCGGCGGGCCATCTTCTTCTTGTCGCCGTTTTCCATGTAGCCGAGTTCCACCGCTTTATCCACCCGGCCGGGACGGGTGCTGATGAACTCGACTTCACCGTTGGGCAGCTTGCGCGGCTGACCGAGTGCCGGGTCGATCTTCGTGATGTCGTTGGTCGTCACGATGGTGAAGATTCCATCCGAGCGTTCGACGCCGTCCAAGCAGTTCAGCAAGCAGTCGAACGTCAACGGTTGGGCCATCATCCCTCGACCTTTGTCGCCATCGCTGTCACCGTCTTTCTTGGTGGTCGACCCCACCATCATACCGAACATCCCGGAGTTTTTACGGGCGATGTTTTCACGTCCGTGGAACACGTTGTCGATGTCTTCGATGAGCGCGATGCACGGCACGTTCATCTGCATCTCACTCCACGTTTTCATCAGTTCGTGGTTCCCCATCTCGGCCAGATTGAACACGTAAATCGGCATGTTCATATCTTCGGCGAAGGCGCGGGCCAACGCCGTTTTGCCGGTGCCGGGTGGGCCGTAGAACATCCAACCGCGCTTCCACGGGATTCCCTTGTCGCGGTACCAATCGCGGCTTTTGCGCCACAGTTCGATCTCTTTGATCAGATCCTTGACCCGCTGGGGGAAAATCAAGTTGTCGAGTGCTTTGCCATTATTCGTCGGCCGCTTGCCGAGTTCATCGGGGTTGTGGGCAATCAGCCGGTAGGTGCCCTGTTGGTACCACGCGAGGCCGTTGCTGCCGGAATCGTAGTCGTCGTCTTTGTCGGTGCGTTTGGGCACGTGGTGAATCACGAAACGGGTCTTCGCCACTTGTTCTTCGTGCTCGTTGGCCCACGAAATCGCATTGCGTTGATCGCACGCTTCCCGCAAGATCTTCTCGACATCGCAAGTACCGCGGATGTAAACCAGGGTGCTGTAGATTTTCGTGGCGTTGTTGTTCGACTGCTCGCCGCTCTTACCGGTTGTTTTCTTCTCTTGTTGGTTGGTGAACATGATCGGGAACAGCTTGTTCCAGAAGATCAGCGTGCGGTTGCCGAAGACCTCGTACGGAATGAGTCCGTAGCGGCCATCGCGTTGGAATTCCCACGCGGCCCCGTACATGCGGTCGTAGTTGCGGCTGCGCTGATACTTGGCGATCAAGTACGCCGTGATCGCATCGTGCGCGGCTTGCGTCGGCACTTCCACGCGGCGGATCACCAAGCTCACGAAGCGCCAGAGCACATCCTTGGCCTTCGACCACATGGTGGCGAGCACTCCGAAGAACGCCCCGACGGCGGCCAAGCCGATGCCACCGATCCCCAACCATTCCCCACCGGACGTCAACGCGAAAATCATGGAAATATCCTGATATTGAATCAGTGAATGTCTGGAGACACATCTTCCGGAGTATGGTTCACATCGAAAACGAAAACAATGTCCGTTGTGAACAAAAATCGACCCCCGATTCCGGCTGGAAACTATCCAGGTGGAATCGGGGGTCGAGCGATTATCAGGGTCGTCAAGGAGTCATTCGCCCCAACGGACGCGGCATTTTACCGGCGCGGTCAAGATGTCAGAAAATAAACTGGAATCGATGCGTGCTCGGCGTTTGGGTGCAATGCAGGGTGATCACACAAATCATTATGGGATAGTAATGTAGCACTTCGGTAAAGCGGTTCGCAACTCCGCCAATCCTTGGGCGGTCACTTTTGTTTTGCCCAGGTTCAACCAAGTGAGGTTCTCGAGTTTGTAGAGTTCTTTCAATCCCGCATCGGTCACCTCGGTGTTCGAGACGTCCAATACCGTCAGAGTTTTAATGTCTTTGAGTTCCTTCATTCCGGCATCGGTTACTTTAGATCGGTACAGCACCAAGCGACGGATCGATTGGATCTTTTCGAGTTCCTTCAGATCGGCATCTGTCGCGTCTGCCAATCCAATATTCAACTCCGTGAGAGTGTTAAACTCTTGGAGTTCCTTCAGTCCAGCGGCAGTTAAAGGTGCGCCGAATAGAGTTAGTATCTTGAGCGTTTTGATCTCTTTGAGTTCCTTCAGCCCCGATACTGTCACGGTAGTCGACGTCAGGTTCAACTGCGTGAGCGTTTTGATTCCTTTGAGTTGCATTATACCAGCATCCGTCACTTTCGTTTCGGAGATATCGAGGTTCTTGAGCGACGGAAAGGCTTTGAGTTCCTTCAAACCAGCGTCAGTGATTTTCGTCCTCGACAACGTTAGCGTGTCGAGCCGTTTCAATCCGGCTAGTTCCTTCAAGCCGGCGTCGGTCACCGCTTGCAGCCCGAGATAGAGAGTCGTCAAGTTCGGGTGATATTGGAGTTCTTTCAAGCCGGCGTCGGTCACGGCCGTTTCGGAGAGGTTGAGAGTCTTGAGATGTTTCCAATCCCGGAGGTGTTTTAACCCCTCGTCGGTCATGGGTGTCAACCAGAGATCGAGGAAGGTGAGGGATTGGAATGCCTTGAGTTCCTTTAAACCGTCGGCCGATACGTGACCATTTGCGATTCTGAGGTGGGTGAGAGTTTTGTGTTCAGACAATTCTTTCAACCCCTCATCCGTCAGGCCAGAGAATGCAAGATCGAGATGAGTGAGTGCTTGGAGTTTCTGCAACCCGCGGCCGGTCACGTTTATGCTATTGACAACGAGTTTGGTCAAATTTTTCTGGTCGCCTAATCGTTTCATAACAGTATCGGTCATCCGGCCGACATTAAACATCCAGATGGCGAAAGGGACGCCGACCACCGGGAGCGTGGCGTCGGGGGCTGGGGCGATCTTGAATTGGAACGCGGGCAAGTCGGTCGGGGCCGCATGTTCCCAACCGACAAACTGCCCGAATCTATCTTCGGCATCCACCTTGATTTTGCCGTATTGAGCACCGCACTCGTAGAACGCGGCCATGGTTTCGCCATCGATTCCTGCGGCCAAGTCATCAGCCGCCCGCGCTGGTTCCGACTCTGGGATTTGTGGCGGTCGCGACTCCACTGGCAGCGAGGCGACAACCTCCGCTTTTTGCTTGCTGATGATGACCCCGATGGCCAAGCCCAACGTGGCGATAGGCAGCATCCAGATTCTGGGTTTGAAGAGGTTCCAGAGCGACATCGGTTGTTTTCCAAGAGAGGGATGGATCTTGTTCGCACGGCGGTGGTTTGAATTTACACGAACCGATGCGGAAACCAACCATCAAGCTGATTCGGAACAGAATATTCGTTCTGGAAATTCCTTTCCCGATGATCCCCTTTTAGCTTGTGAAGTTTCCGCTAAGATGGCAAATAACCGGCCACCACTCCCCAGGACATCCAAGCCCATGGACGAATTGCGGCACGAGTGCGGAATTGCAGCGTTGTATCACTTCGCGGACGACCGCGATTGTCACATCTGGAAGGGCGACCCCGACCAAACCACCCGTCTGATGACGCGGATGCTCCTCGACCTTCAGAACCGGGGGCAACTCGCCGCCGGTTTCAGCAGCTTCAATCCGGATCGCGATCAATTACTCGACACGTATAAGGAACTCGGCACCGTCTCCGAAGCGTTCAAGATGGCGCACGAGCACAAACACGCGTCGATCATGGAAGACTTTGCCGGCCGGGCCAGTATCGGCCATGTCCGCTATGCCACGTGCGGGCCGACGGGCCGGAGTTATGCCCAACCGTTCGAGCGGCGCCACGGCTGCAAATGGAAATGGTTCGCCTTCGCCTTCAACGGCAACCTCGCCAACCTCGACGAACTGCGCGCGGAAGTGGAATCGTACAAGGACTACCACTTGGCCCGCGAAGGTGACACCGAAGTCATCATGCACTTGATCTCGCATGCGCTGCGCGGCGACGAGAAGCCCGACCTCGTGAAGATCTTCACCGCGCTGAGCCAGAAGCTCGAAGGGGCCTACAACCTCGTCTTCCTCAACGCGCTCGGCGACATGGTGGTGCTGCGTGACCCGCTCGGTCTGCGGCCACTCTGCTACGCCACCGATGGCCCGCTCTTCGCGGCCGCGTCCGAAAGTGTGCCGCTGTTGAACATGGGGTTCCAGAAGATCCAATCGCTCGAACCGGGCGAAATGATCGTGCTGCAAGACGGCGCCATGACCGTCCACCGATACGCAGAACCCCGGCCGAGCGCCCATTGCTTCTTCGAGTGGGTCTACTTCGCCAATGTCGCCAGCACGCTCGATGGCCGCAGCGTCTACTTGTCGCGGTCACGGCTCGGCGAAGAGTTGGCGAAGCTCGAAGAGGAAATGGGCCTGTTCGACCCGCGCGACGGCAACACCATCGTGGTGCCGGTGCCGGACACCGGGAAAGCGGCCGCCGACGCCATGGCGTACGCACTCGGCATCCGCAGCCAAGAAGGGTTGATCCGCAATCGCTACGTCGGCCGGACGTTCATCGAGCCGGGCAACCGGGCCGATAAAGTGCGGTTGAAGTTCACCCCGTTGCGGGAAGTGCTGGAGGGGAAGCGAATCATCCTCGTGGAAGATTCCATCGTCCGCAGCACGACCCTCAAGACGCTGCTCGGCTTCCTGCGCGAAGCGGGCGGCGTCAAAGAAATCCACGTCCGCGTGGCCTGCCCGCCAATTGTCGCACCCTGTTTTTACGGCATCGACATGGCCACCGTCGATCAACTGTACGCACCCAAATTCCTATCCGGCGCCGAACCGACACGTGACGAATTGGCGGCGATGGCCTACGACCTCGGTGCCGACAGTTTGGTCTATCTGCCGTTGGATGCGGTGGCGAAGTGCATCGGGTTGCCGGCGGAACGGCTCTGCCGGGCTTGCATCACTGGCGATTACCCCACGGAATCGGGCCGCAAACGCTACGAGTTGGAGTTGGTGGCAAAGTGAAGAATCGACAAGGGTTCCGAGAAGCTCGGAACCCTTGAGTTATTACGACTGCGACGCGGGCAATTCTTCAATCGTGGGAATCACCACAGCCGGCTTGGGCGCTTCGCCGATCTCCTTCGAGTAAAGCACCAACGCGGCCCCGAGGCCGACGAGGACGATCCCGATCAGCAGGTAGATGTTCGGCATTTCAAAATGGAAGTTGTTCCACCCGGTCTTCGGGCTAGGGTGCCAAACCGTGCTGAGCAGCGTGTTGATGACCGGGGCCAACCCGAAGATCAACGGGGCGATGTACACCTTGTACGCCGTCGGAGGCAGACCCGCCGATGTCGCCGCTTGAACGGACGCACTCGTGGCGAAGACCACGCACATCGCCCCGATGGCCCCGGCAACACCCGCCAACGAACTGAAGACGACCGCTGAGGTTTTGATGGTCGGCTGCACTTCCTGACCCGACACGAACAAGATCATCGGGAAGAGCACGGCCAACACGAAGTAGGCCAGACCGACGCACAGAATCGCGGCGAGCCGCGCGTTCGATTTCCCGCCGAACTCCAAGCCGCCGAAGGCGATGATCGGAACGTACGTTCCCCAAGCCAACCCGGCCAAAATCACGTAGCCCCACCAAGGAATGTTCACGGTTGCTCCTGCGAATGCGTGCGGTAATCGTACGGTGCTAGTGTAGGAATACCGCTGCCCCGCAGGCGACTTCGCTCCGCGATCCGGCGGCGATTCGTCGACGGGCCTCCATCCGACTCGACATCAATCCAGCCCCGCCACCTCGCCACCGGCACGGCTCGCCAGCGCTGGCATGATCCCGTTCGCACTGTACGGCACTAGCCGCACGCTGCCGTCGGCCATGGCAAATTGCGCTCCGCCCGAATGCGGGCTGAAGAAACCGAACATCCCGCAGGGATCATTAAGTTGACGGTACTTGTAGGAATACACGCCGGGCCCGCAGGGGCTACCGCTGATGATGGGTTGCAGGTTGTGCTCCCGCACACCCAGGATCTGATCCGCACTCCCGGTCAGTTGCTGGCCGACCCCGGCATACCACCAGCCAAACTGGAAATCGACACTCGGCGGCCGTTCGCCGAGCATCAGGGTGTTCGAGGTGCCATCCGTGATCTCGGCAAACGTGAACCGCCGATCCTGAATGAGGATTCCATCCTTGCTCTTGTAGTCCAGCCCGCTGACGCCGAGGTAACTGGTGAAGGCGATGGTGTTGTTGGTTTTGGTGCTCACTTGCGTTGTGGCCACCCGGCCGTCACTCGGGCACGTGTAGCTTTTGATGACCGTGGCGATGTGCTTGTGCGGAGGGTTCAAAAACGGGTTGGCATTGGTACGGAAGGCCTGTTCGCTTTCGCGGAAAACGTTGTCCTGCTCGACGTACGGCAGGATCTCATACAGCCAGCCGGTGAA
>JAYSYJ010000305.1:0-26956 GCA_043727675.1 Fimbriiglobus sp. | reverse complement strand
CAACGGTTTGCGCCGACGCAGGGCGAAGAATAATCCGACGCTCAGCAAGAGGCCGACGGCGATTCCGAACCCGATGACACCGGGTGGAACCGCCGGGGGCGTCGGCAACGGCGGCAGCTCTTCGATCCCGGTGGCGGGTCGGGCCTCGTCCGCTTTCACGGTTTTGATCGTCGTTTCGACGCGGATGGACAGAGTCGGAAATGCCACCGTCTTCGAAGTCACATCGTTGCCACTGGCGATCGTGAACTCGCGGAATGCCAGCGGGACGGTCGCGCCGGGGCTGAATGGGGAAGCGTGATACTCTTGGCTCCAACGCTGTTGGCCATCGGCGAGATCGACGAGCTTGGCGGAACCGACGGGGACAACCCGCCAAAGTGGAGCCGAGTCCTCGGCGAGAATTTGCGCCGGCACTTCGATGCGCAGTGGAGCCGGCCCTTGCAACGCGGCTTGCAGAGTGAGAGAACTCGACAGCCGGATCGTCGGACGATCCGGCACCAGGGTCGCGGTCACGGGCATATTACTTCGCCAAGGTCACCGAGAACTTGTGCGACTTCGGCATGGCCAGCTTGTAGATCTCCGCTTGGGCCGCGTTGATTTTCTCCATGCGCTTCACCAGTTCTTTAGTCTTCACGCCAGGGGCGACGTCTTCGACCCAGTTGGGCACGTTGAACCGCACGACATTGAAGAAACGGTCGATCACCATCCGGTTCTTGGCATCGATGGCCACGAGCACTTTGTTGCTTTGCTCGAAAATCGGCCCCGTCGTCGCGTTGCCGAGGTTCACGCCGGTGGCGAGTTCCTTGGCGGTCGCCGAGGTCACCTTGGCACCGTCGATGGAAACGTCGTAGTTGCCATCCTTCAAACCGATCACCGTGAGGCCGTAGGAATTGAGATCTTTGAGGTCGTTCATGTACGGCAGCATTGGCAGCCAGTCCTTTTGCACCGGCAACGGCAGCGCGTCATCGAGCCGGGTGAAGGTGACGCCGGTGTCCGATTTTTCAACGTTGCTAATGGTGCAACCGACGGGCATCGGCACCGCTATTTTCGAGTTGTCGGCCAGTACCGTGGCCGAACTGACCACCGCGGGAGCGTTCAGTTCCGTCAAGATGGCATGGGCCATGAGGATTCCACCGGGGGGGGCCGTGTGGAAGCCATCGTAATAGGGCTTGGCCACTTTCGCTTCGGCGTCGACCTTCTCCATCTTGTCGGTGGCGGCCCGGGTGAGTGTGAATTGATCGGCGAAGCTGACCTTTTGGCCGGCCGCGAGTTCCTTCAACGGCGCGTAAAACTGCTTTTGCGTTTCGACGTATTCTTTACCGTTGTTCATGATCCGTTTATCGACGGCATTCGGCGAACACAGGGCCACGCGGACACTGGCTTTTTTGGCCATCTCGAGCATCGCCTTGGTCTTCTCAACGTACACTTTATTTTTGGCAGCATCGAACTTCCCGTAGCCGGCGTCGTTCATCCCGAAGTTGATGGTCACCGCTGTCGGCTTCTCGTTGAGCACGTCATTCTGGAATCGGCCCGCCCCGCCATTGGCGGTATCGCCACCGATGCCGGCGTTGATGAACACGAAGTTCCCCTTCGGCATCCGCGTGGTGAGGTACAATTCCATGTACGAGCTGTACTGGTACTGCTGCGTGATGCTGTCCCCCAGGAAGACGATGCGGTCGTTGGGTTTGAAGAAGAATTCCTTGGCGGGTTCTTCGGCCTGAGCGGGAACCGCCAAGCAGAGTGCAAACAACGCGAGAGTACGGCAACGCATCGGAAGGGCCTTTCGGTGGGAAGAAGCGTAACGTCGAAATTGTAGCCGATGTGGCCAGCATTTCATGGGTGATTTTTAGAGTCGTGCCTGCAAGGAAAAGTAGCCGATGTTACCCACCTCCCTGGCTCCCTATCATAACCCTGTATGGCTCGGGTCGTAGTACCACCTTCTCTCACCGATCTTCCCGCCCGGCTGGCGACGTTGCCGGGTTGGGCACCCTTGCGCACCGCTTTGAAACAGAACCAAGCCGGGGGCATCGACGGGGCCTGGGGTTCCTCATCGGCACTGGCCGTGGCCGCACTGGCCGGGGAAGCATCCGCGTCGGTACTGCTCGTAGTACCGAATCTCACCGATGTCGGGCCGTGGGCCGAAGACCTCGCCACCTTCGGGCAACGCCCCGCGATCTTCCCCGCGTATGAATCGTGGCCCCCCGTCGAAAAAGCAGGCAAGATCGCCCCGGAAACGGGACAACGATTGCGTGTCCTCCAGAACCTGGCCGGTGCCACGGCGCCGAAATTGGTCATTGCCCCGTTCGCAGCCGTGCTGCAATCGGTGCCACTGCGCGACGAACTCGCCAAGCGCGGCCGGCGGGTGAAAGTCGGCCAATCGCTGCCACCCGATGAACTCGCCGAATGGCTGCTGACGGCCGGCTATCAACGGGTCGACTCCGTGGAGTTCCCCGGCGAATTCGGCAAACGCGGTGGCATCCTCGACCTGTTCCCACCCGACGCCACTGACCCCGTACGGCTCGAATTCTTTGGCGACGATTTGGAATCGATCCGCCAATTCGCCGCGCAGACGCAGCGCAGTCTCGACAAGAAAACTGAACTGCTGATCCTCGGTGCCTTCGACCCGCACGCCGGACGAGGTGGGCTGGGCTTCCTACTCGATTACTTCCCGGCCGGCTCGGTGGTCGCTTTGCTCGAATCGGGTGATCTCAAAGAGCAGGGCCGGCACTTCTTCGAGCGTGTCGCCAACCCCGCCGGTCTGTTCAGCCCCGCCGCCGCGTTCGAGCAGTTGATGAAACTGCCGACGGTGGCCATCTCGGCGATGCCACGCCCCAGCGTCGAAGCGACGGCGCATTTGCGCGTGGAAAGTATCGAGCGGTTCAGCGGCAACGTGTTGCGGGTGCGCGAGGAACTCGACACGATCGCCGGTAGCGGCGACACCGGCACCCACGTCTGGATCGCCTGCCAGACCGAATCCGAAATCCACCGGCTGACCGACGTGCTGAAGGCGGGCCAGCTCGCGGAAACCGGCCGGGTGACGCTGGTATCCGGGCATGTGAAAGCGGGCTTTCGGCTCGTCGATCTCAGCGTGCTGGTGCTCGGCAGCCACGAACTCTTCCACAAAGAGCTGCTGCCACCGGGGGCCAAGCAGACGACCAAAACCACGGGCCGGAAGATCGAATCGCGGGCCATCGATAGTTTCCTCGACCTCAACGACGGCGATTACGTCGTCCATGTGGCACAGGGGATCGCCCGCTTCCGCGGGATGCGCACCTTGGAAAAAGGCCGGACTGCCGAATTCGGAGAGAGCAATCTCTTCGATTCCCCCCTTCAAACGCCGCACTCCGCATTCGAAGAGTTCCTGATTCTCGAATTCCGCGACGGCGTGCTGCTGTACGTCCCCGCCACGCGGATCGACTTGATCCAACGCTATGTCGGCGGCTCGCAGGGCGAACCGAAACTCTCCAAACTCGGTGGTCAATCGTGGGGCCGGCAGAAGGACAAAATCTCCGAAGCGGTCATGGACATGGCCGCGGAAATGATCCAAGTGCAAGCCGTGCGGAACGCCATTCCAGGCCACGCCTACCCGGCCGATTCCGACTGGCAGCAGGAGTTTGAAGGGGCCTTCCCGTACCAGGAAACGCCCGACCAACTCACGGCCATCGCCGAGATTCGCGCCGACCTCGAAAAGCCGAAACCGATGGATCGCCTCTTGTGCGGCGACGTCGGCTACGGCAAGACAGAAGTGGCCATCCGCGCCGCGTTCAAGGTGATCGACAACGGCAAACAAGTGGCGATCCTGGTGCCGACCACGGTTCTCGCCGAGCAGCATTACAAGACCATCCAACAGCGGCTCGCTGAGTATCCTTTTCGCGTCGAAGTGCTGAACCGTTTCAAGAGTGCCGCCAAGCAGAAGGAAACGATCAAAGCCCTCGCGGCGGGTACCATCGACATCGTGGTGGGCACGCACCGACTCGTCAGCAATGCCGTGAAGTTCAAGGACTTGGGTCTCGTCGTCATCGACGAAGAGCAGCGCTTCGGCGTCGAACACAAAGAGCGGCTGAAGCGGCTGCGCACCACGGTCGACATCCTCACGATGACGGCGACGCCGATCCCGCGGACACTGCACAGCGCCCTCTTGGGGGTGCGGGAAATCTCGAACCTGGAAACGCCGCCGCCGGATCGGTATCCGGTCGAAACGCGCATCGTCAGTTGGGACGACAAAATGATCCGGCACGCCATTAACCGGGAGTTCAACCGGGGCGGGCAGGTCTTCTTCGTTCACAACCGCGTCCACGATATTCTGGACATTGAAGCGAAGCTGCGGATGATCGTTCCGGAGGCGAAGATCGTCGTCGGGCACGGGCAAATGGCCGAGGGGGAGCTGGAAAAAGCGATGCTGACATTTATCCGCAAAGATGCGGACATTCTCGTGGCGACCACGATCATTGAAAGCGGCCTCGACATCCCGAACGCGAACACCATTTTCATCGACGATGCCGATCAATACGGCTTGGCCGACTTGCACCAACTTCGCGGGCGTGTCGGGCGCACCAAACTGCGGGCGTACGCGTACCTCATCGTCAACCCGGTCAAACTGGTGTCGCCGAACGCCCAGAAGCGGTTGAAGGCCATCGAGGAGTTCAGCGAACTCGGCTCCGGGTTCAAGATCGCCATGCGCGACTTGGAAATCCGTGGAGCAGGAAATATTTTAGGCAACGAACAGAGCGGCCACATCGCCACGGTGGGTTACGAACTCTACTGCCAACTGCTCGAAAACGCCGTGCGGCAACTCAAGCACCAGCCGCCGAAGCAAGCCGTGGAAGTGAACGTCGATTTGCCGTGGCCGGCGTACCTGCCACGCGATTACGTACCGGGGCAGAAGCTGCGCATCGAAGTGTACCGCCGGCTGGCCCGCTTGCGCGATCCGAACAAGCTCGCCGACTTCCGCCAAGAATTGCAGGACCGTTACGGCCCGCCACCCGACCCGGTGGAGTGGTTGTTGCGCACCACCGAAGTTCGCCTGAGTTGCGTCCGCTGGCACGTCACGGGGGTCCACCGCGATGGTAAAGATTTGGTATTCAGCTACCGCAACGCGAAGAAGGCGGCCCAGCTCCAGACGAGTTCCGGTGGCCGTATCAAAGTGGTGGACGACAAATCGCTCTACCTGCGTTTGCGCCCGGAAGAAGATTCACCCGAACCGATGTACGAATTGCTGAAAGGACTCCTGGCGGCGGCGGGTTAACCGAACAGGCTCGGCTCCGGGTTGCCTTGGCCGGCGTTCGAGTGGTTCCTACAATGCCCCGATAGAAATGAAGGCGTCCGTCCGGCCCACCCCTGAGTCACCATGATTGTCGCCCCACCCGGCCAGCGAAAACTCGATCCGCTGGCCGCATTCCTCAGCTACTTGTTGCCGGGACTCGGTCAGATCATCCAAGGGCGCATCGGCAAGGGCGTACTCTACTTCGTCTGCCTCTACGGCCTCTTTTTCTACGGGCTGTCGTTGGGAAGTTGGAAGAACGTCTGGCTTGGCGATTACAGCCTGCAAACCGATGTTCAAGTGTTCGGGAAGAAGATACCGGGCACGCTGAAAGACTTATCATATCGCCGCGAATTCGCCGGCCAATTTTGGATCGGCATCGCCGCCTGGCCGGCACTGTTCCAATATCAAACGACCGAACCGTTGCCGCGCTCGGAAGATCCGAACAAAGAGAGTTGGAAAGCGAAGCCCAACACCCTGTTTGGCGAATACATGCAGGCCCCGGCCGAAGCGTCGCTGAACAAGCTCCAACGCGATGGCGACAAGCACTGGGATCTCGGCTGGGTCTTCACTGTCATCGCCGGCGTGCTGAATATCTTGGTGATTTACGACGCCCTCGCCGGCCCGGTGATTCGCGAAGAAGACGAACCGGCCCCCAAAACGACCTCGACCCCGGGTGCCGGATGACACTGTTCGCCGCCGCGAGTATTTATTGGAACTTGCCGATCTTGCTCATCGCCGTGAGCCTGGTGTACAGCGCCACCCGGCACGACCGCTGGGATCGCATTCTGAAAGAAGCGGCCACCTGGATTCTCCGGATGACGTTTTTCCTCGGTGGTCTCGGGGGAATCTTGTACATCCTTTCGACGTACCCGCATCTGTGGCCCTACGCGGCGGCCATCGGTATCGTCGGGACGATCATCTATTACGCCGTCACCACCAGCCTCTTCCGCAAGCGCTCGACGTCGGCACCCCAGGCTAAGTTGTGATCCATGCGCTTTCCAGAATTCGAGTCGGTTGATGCCCTGAAACGAGAGTGGACCGACAAACGCATCCGGGTGAAGCCGGATGCCCGACCCGATTTGAAACGCTTCGCGGGCCGGATCGGCCGAATCGTGACGATCAATTACAACGGTTGCGCCGTGGTCGATTTCGCCGATGGCGGCTGGTACGACGTCGCCGATTTCACAACCGCACTCGAAGTGGTGATCGACGATGTCGAATCGAAGCCATACGACGCCACCGCCAATAGCGCTCAGAAGTTTCCTGCACGGCAGGGGTGATCGAACAGGCGATGGTTCAATCGGATCGACGAAATGAACAAAGACGAATCGTTCGCCGTCACCCGCGACCGTACAACAAACTCATGATCCTTCTCATCGATAATTACGACTCCTTCACTTACAACCTCGTTCAGCGGTTCGGGGAGATCTACCCGCAACTGCCGATGGAGGTCCATCGCAACGACCGCCTCACGATCGCGCAAATCACAGCGATGGCACCGACGCATATTGTGATCTCGCCGGGGCCGTGTACCCCCAAGGAAGCGGGCATCTCGAATGATGTCCTCCGAGCATTCGCCCCGACGATTCCAATCTTCGGTGTCTGCTTAGGTCACCAGTGCATCGGCTACACCTTCGGTGGCGAAGTCATCCGCAATAGTCGGATCATGCACGGCAAAGTGTCGCCGATCCATCACGATGGCCGGGGAGTGTTTGCGGGAATGTCGAACCCGTTCGACGCGACGCGGTACCATTCGCTGGTGATCAAAAAAGAGACTTGGACCAACCCCGATTTCGAAGTGACCGCTTGGACGGCGGAAGGCGAAATCATGGGTGTCCGTCACAAAACGTGGCCATTGCACGGCGTGCAATTCCACCCGGAAAGTTTCCTGACGGTGGAAGGCCCGACTTTGTTGAAGAACTTCCTCGATTTGGCTCCTTGGAACTAACGCCGCTGGAGGTTGTCATGGTCGTCGCCATTCGTTGCCCGGCTCCGAAGTGCCGCAAGTACATGCTCGTCGAAGCGGCGGACCGCGGCAAAACCGTGAACTGCCTGATCTGCAAAGTGGCGATCCCGATTCCGGCCAAATGACTTGTTCAGTCGATCTCGAAGACGGCGCGGTCGCCTTGGAGCCATTCAATAGCGACACGCCTACGCTTGAGAATCCGCTGCCCGCGCACTAGGATGACAACACACTTTGTTTTTCCAACCGACCGTGCACCTTCGCCACGTGGTTGGGCTTCAAGCCTACGCACGCTTGCGGAGAGACGCCATGGCACGGACTCGGCCCGATTACCCCGACGACATCTTCGACAACACGAGGATGTCGTTCGGCGACCACATTGAAGAATTGCGCAGTCGGCTAATCAAAGCCCTGCTCGGCCTAGTTTTCTGTTTAGTCATCGGCTTCATCCTCGACGGGATCGGCGACTACATGGATCAGCCCAACTTCGGCATGGGCCGGCCGGCGATGCGCATCATCACCGAGCCGGTCGAAACCGCATTGCGGAACTTCTATTCCCGCCGCAACGCGTCCCCGGCTGCCCAACAGAAACTCACCGACATTACGCATACGGCCCCGGCCGAAGCCGAACGCATCCGCCAAAAACTCCGCGACAACGACGGCGACTACTCGAGTTTATCCGACGGCGAAAAGAAGGCGTTACTCGGCGCCGACAAACCGATGCCGATCATTATGCCGATGGAGCCGTTGGAACAAGCCTTCGGGATCAAACGGGTGAATCCGGAACAGACCGAAATCGAGATGACGGTGCGCGTCTACCCAGCGCACTTCAGCTCGTATGGCGACGAGGGCCAAGGCTACCTCGGCACCCGCCGCTACCTCACGACCCTCAGTACGCAAGAAGCGTTCATGGTCTACTTCAAAGTCAGCCTGCTCTGCGGCGTGTTGCTTTCGAGTCCGTGGATTTTCTACCAGATGTGGGCGTTCTTCGCCGCCGGGCTGTATCCGCACGAAAAGAAACACATTCACGTGTACCTGCCGGTCAGCGTCGGACTGTTTCTCTTGGGGGCCATGCTGTGCCAGTTCGTGGTCCTGCCGGGTGCGGTGAAAGCCTTGCTCGGCTTCAACTCGTACGTCGATCTTGACCCGGACTTGCGACTTAACGAGTGGCTCGGCTTCGCCATCATGCTGCCGCTGGTGTTCGGCGTCTCGTTCCAAACCCCGCTGGTGATGTTCTTCTTGAACCGCATCGGGTTGTTTACCGCAGAAATGTATTGGAGAAAATGGCGTTACGCCGTGTTCATCCTCGCCGTCTTCTCGGCGGTGATCACGCCGACACCCGACGCGGTCACGATGCTGTACTTGTTCGTGCCGATGTTCGGGCTTTACGTCGTTGGTGTGTTGGTCTGTTATTACTTCCCGCCGCGCTGGCAGACCCACCCCGTGGTGATCGACGAAACCCAAGTCGCGGTGTGAGTTTGCGAATCCATCCGGAAGCGGAGGATCGTGGATGTGTATTGGACAGCGGTTTTGATGATTTGCAGTTTCAATGAAGTGATTTCGAAGTCAACCGGTTGGTTCCCAAAACCGGAACCAACCGTGCCCGTAAACATCACTTCTCTACCCGTAACCGTTTCTCCGCGACCTCCGCGGAGAACATCGCCAACACCTCGGCCAGCGGCTTCGGTCCCAGATCTCGCTTTTTCAAATCGGCGATGCCCTCATCGCGCACCGACACCGTGCCGTTGGCGGCGTCCTTTTCACCGACCACAAGCAAGTAAGGCACCTTCTCTTGCGAGCCGACGGCCACCTTGCCGCCGATCTTCTCCGGGCGGTAGTCGCCGGTGACGCGGAAGCCGGCCGCTTTCAGCTTCGCTTCGATGTCGCGGCCGTAGTCCACCGATTTATCGGAAATGGTGAGCACCCGCGCTTGCTCGGGGGCGAGCCAGAGCGGGAAGGAACCGGCGAAGTGCTCGATCAAGATCCCGCAGAACCGTTCGAGGCTGCCGAACGGGGCGCGGTGGATCATCACCGGGCGGTGCATCTTGTTGTCCGAGCCGGTGTACTCCAGCTCGAAGCGCTCGGGCTGGTTGTAGTCGAGCTGGACAGTGCCGAGCTGCCACTCGCGGCCGATGCAGTCCTTCACGATGAAGTCGATCTTCGGCCCGTAGAAGGCCGCTTCGCCGACGCCGACGGTGAAGTTCAACCCCGGCGTCGATTCCACAATCGACTTCAGCGTCGCCTCGGCTTGTTCCCACTGTTCGGCCGGCCCGACGTACTTGGAACTTTCGGGATCACGCACGCTCACCCGCACCCGGTAGTCGTTCAAGCCGAGAGTGCGCAGCACCATGAGCACGAGGTCGAGTTCGCTGCGCAGTTCGGCTTCCACTTGATCGGGCGTCACGAACAGGTGAGCGTCGTCTTGGGTGAAACCGCGGACGCGCGTCATGCCGCCGAGTTCGCCCGATTGCTCGAACCGGTAGACGGTGCCGAACTCCGCGAGCTTGATCGGCAGCTCGCGGTAGCTGTGCGGCGACGCCTTGAAAATCTGGATGTGGTGCGGGCAGTTCATCGGCTTCAGCAGGTAGCCCTCCTGCCCGCTCATCCAGTTTTTGAGGATCGACTTCTTCTCGTCGTCGTCGGCCGCCTTGCCGTATTCCAGCCACAACGCGCGGGCGTCGAGCTGAATTTGGCCCCAAGTGTAGCGCGGGTATTCGTCTTCGCCGGTGGGAAAGTCCCCTTCGCTCACGCTCTCGATGACTTTCAAAAACGCCGCTTCGCGCACCGCCGTCAGATGCTTCTTTTCCAGCAGGGTGTACCAAGTGTCCACGGTCTGCACGACCGGGTTGAAGAACATCGCCGGGAACTGCGAATCGGCGTAGTAAGGGAAGTGTCCGCTGGTACGGTACATGTTCAAGTTGCCGATATGCGGGGTGTAAACCGGCTGGTAGCCACGCTTCACCAACTCGTCGCGAATGAAGGTTTCGAGCAAGTAGCGCAGGGTCGCCCCCTTCGGCATCCAGAGGATCATCCCCTGCCCGGCGGTCTGACTGATCGTGAACAGCTTCAATTGTTTCCCGAGGACGCGGTGATCCCGCTTCTTGGCTTCTTCGATCTGCTTCAAGTAAGAGTCGAGCGACTTCTGATCGAAGAACGCGGTGCCGTAGAGCCGCTGCAACTGCTCGCGGTTGGCATCGTTCTTCCAATAGGCCCCGGCAATGCTCATCAGCTTGAAGGCGCCGACCTTGCCCGCGTGCGGGATGTGCGGCCCCCGGCAGAGGTCGATGAACTCCCCCTGGCGGTAGAAGCTGACCGTCTCGTAATCCTTGAGCCCTTCCTCGATATGCTCGACTTTCAGCTTCTGTTTCAAGTCGGCGACGAGCGCTTTTCCTTCGGCGTTGGCTCGCTCGAAGCGCTCGAACGGCTCGGCGAGATCGATGATCTGCTTCATCTCCGCTTCGATGCGGGGGAAGTCGGCCTCGGTGATCGGCGTCGGGCTGTCGATGTCGTAGTAGAAACCGGTCTCGGTGGTCGGCCCGAAAGCGAGCTGGGTGCCGGGGAAGAGACGCATGACGGCCCGGGCCATGATGTGCGCACTGCTGTGCCGCAACACATCCAGCGCGTCCGGTGCTTTGTCGGTGAGGAGTTCGAAGCTGGCGTCGGCCGTCAATTCTAGATCCAGATCGACGATCTCCCCATTGATCCGCGCCGCGATCGACGCGGCGGCCAACCTCTTCCCGATGCTCTCGGCGACATCGCGCGGCCGGGTGCCGACGGGCACCTCGCGGATCGAACCATCGGGGAGTTTCAACTGCAACATGCCAAGCTCCTGCGTGCCGGCGAGAGCGCCTCGCCCCTACATCGGGCGTGCCACCGCACGGCGGAATTAACAGATGAGTTAGTCTATCGACGCTGTCGGAACGAGAGAAGGCGGAGCGAGCGGGGAGGTTCGGAGTCTGATACACTTACCAATAAGAGGATTGATCGTGAACACAATGCACGTTGAAGATTTAATCGTTCTTGGGCGGACAGTGCCCGAAGAGTCGCGCAAGTACGGACAAAAAGTCTGCATGGCCGGATATTCGGCCGAGAACAACCAATTCTTGCGCGTCTATCCCCTTCTCGTCCCAATCGGCGGAGACGCCGATTCCAACGGATTTCGTGCCCGCCACAGGTACGTTCTCGATCTCCAGCGAAATCCTCAGGATCCCCGATCCGGTCGTGGCGAGTTGCGGATGAAAAGCAACCTACGACCACTCCGTGGAAACTCGCTGCCGAAACGAAGAAGAAATCGCTCCTTGAATGGCTCGATAAGCGTGTCGTCCCTTCGATCCGTACTCTCAATGAGTGCAAGATGTCGATCGGTGTCATGCGCGTAGCGGCCGGGGACTGGCAGGGCGTGATGATTCCACGGGAAGCTTCCGAAACCACGTACTCTGTATCAAGTCTATTCGACGATCTCGACGACCAAGCCCAACTCTTACAGCAAGGACGCTTGATCTCGAATATCCGGTACGCACCATACATCCACTTTGCCGATGCCGAAGGCGAGCACAAACTCCAGATCCGAGAGTGGGGCGCCTACATGCTCCTCGCTCAAGACAAATACAAGGATAAGCCGGAGGCGCTTTGGGGAGCAGGCGGTTATCGCTCGAACAAAAACCTTTACTTAGTCATCGGCAACATGCTGAACCACCGCAAGAACTGGCTCGTGATCAAAACCTTTGAAGCCGATGAGCCCGAGCCCAGTCTGCTAGATGGAATCGAGGACGATCAGGAATTTTAATCGAGGTGAATCACCGGCAACCCCGTCCGCACAGCCAACAGGTCGGCCAGTCGGCTGCGGTGGCACTCGCAGGGTGCGGCTTCCATGCAGACGAGGACGCTCGGCTTTTCCCACATCGATTCCGCAAGCGAAGTCACCGCCGATTCTTGCATCGGCAATCGTTCCCGCTCGTACCGGGCGAACAAATCGGAACGTGTCACCGTCACATCCAGCCCCGCTCGGTCGGCCGACGGAATTCCCAATTCGGGAATATGCACATATTCGATGCCGACTTGTTCGCAGAGGTTGGACAGCGTGCTTTTATGAAACCCGTATCGCCGGGCGATCGGATTGTGTCGGACATCGACGAGGCGCCGGATACCCGCTCGAATCAGCCGATTGAGGAACGCATCGACTTGAAGACCTTCATAGCCCGCGGTGAAGATCGCCGGTTCCGCGACGGGCCGTTCGGCCAGTCGTTCGACGTCGCTATTGACGGTGTATTCGGGATGTTGGCGGTAGACGTAATTCAGTAGGGCATCGATATCGAGATCTCGGAATCGGCCGGCGATCCGCGCTACATCGCCGGAATCCCGACCGGAGATCAAGAATTTCTCCTGTGCCGCCCAGTGACCGTCAGCGTCGATCACCGATCCCGCGTGCACAAGACCATCGATCTCGCGTTTCAAATTGAACGAATACGGGCCCTGCTTGAATGGGAGAAATTCGTAGAAGGCACTGCCCCCGCCGGACGGCGTCTCGTGCCGCAGAACGAATGCCCATTTTACCAGTTCGATTCGACAGAGCGGCCGGCCCGCCGAGCGAAGCAGTTCCACTAAGATCCGTTGCCGATTCAGCATAATCCCAGCCCGCCGTTGTGGATCTCTCAGTCGTCCTGACGGGGATACTATAGATCGGAACCAATCGCAAGACTTGCTTTGTCATCAACTCATCCGCCGGCCAGACTCACCGAGGAGTTCAAATGTCTTATTTCCACAACGGATCAACTTGCCCTGGTTATCCGGCCGATACTGATTATACGGGTTGATTCCGTTGGGCCGGAAGGATGCCGAGCCTGCACCGTTTCGGAGGTTGTGGATGACGAATAAACGTATCACCGTGCGGGTTTTGGGAACGCTGGCACTCTTGTGCGGGGCTTTCTCGAGCGAAGCGCGCGCCCAAGTCAAAGCCGATGCGATCCTGGCCCGGCAGCCGGTGCAGCAGGGCGTCGTCGTTTCGATGCCGACGGGGGCCGATCTGGCCGGGTGCAAAGTGGAAAATATGGCCTGGCCCGCCGGGAGCAACGGCGTGTCGCCCAAAGGGGTGGTGGTCACCGATGGGGCCGGCAAGAAGCTCCGTCAGTTCATCGATACCGCCGGCGGATCCAAGTACAACATTTTCAGCTATTTCTTGGAAGGCGTGGAATCGTACCGAGAAGTCGATGCCCGTGGAACGGGTAAGCCCGATACATTCCGTTGGCTCGGTGTCAACGGTAGCAAATCGGGTGTGGATCTCAACGGCGACGGCACCATCGACAAATGGTTCGCCCTCTCGCCGGAAGAAGCGAGCCAAGAACTGTTCGCCGCCGTGCTGACCAAAGATCCCGCCCGGCTCCAAGCTCTAATGGTCAAGGAAGAGGATCTGAAGGAACTCGCGCTCCCGGCCGCCGAGATGGCCAAGATCAAGAATCGTTCCGACAAGGCCGTCCAGCGGTTAAGTGCGACCGTGGAGGGATTGAAGCTCACCGACAAAGCCAAGTTCGTCCATGCGGTGTTCGGGGTACCGAACGCGACCCCAGCCGACAGTTTCGGCGGACGGGAAGACTTGCTCAAACATAAGAGCGGCACGGTGTTGCTCGACAAGGGCGACGGCAAGAGCATGGATTTGTTCCAGACGGGCGAACTGGTGCTCGTCGGTAAAGCTTGGAAATTGATCGACGGCCCTGGCATCGGTGGTTCGACCGAGGAAGAGCCTAACACGAGTGGCGGACCCGTCCCGAAGGTCATCGAAGCGGAAGTTGCCAAACTCCAAGGCGTCAAGCAGCCCGCCAACTCGGCCGACATGGCCCGGTATCACTCCGAGCGAGCCTCGATCTTGGAAGTGTGTGTCGAAAAGACGAAAGGCACCGAGCAAGTGCCGTGGCTCAAGCAACTGGTCGACGCCTACCAAGGGGTCGTGGAATCGGATCCGAGCCGCAAGGATGAGTTCGCCCGGTTGCAGCTGTGGAAGGACGCGATCTTGAAGACCGAAGGGGCCAACGAGAGCAAGCCTTACGTCCTCTTCCGGACGATCTCGGCCGAGTATGCGGTGAAATTGAAGGATGCCAAAGGCCCCGATGTGATGAAAACGCAAACGTGGTACCGCGAGCAACTCGAAGCCTTTGTGAAGGCCCACGAGAAGGCCGCGGATGCCCCAGAAGCGTTGATGCGACTCGCCACGGCGTCCGAGTTCGCGGGCAAAGATGGCGAAGTGGCCGCAAAGGGTTGGTACGAAAAGCTGGCGAAGGAGCATGCCGATCACGCTTACGCGGCCAAGGCGATGGGTGCGGTGAAACGGCTCACGAGCGAAGGGCAACCCTTCACGCTGTCGGGGACGACATTCGACGGTAACCCCTTCACCGAGGTCAACCTCGCGGGCAAACCGGCCATCGTCCTCTATTGGGCGAGTTGGGGTGGGAACGCCTCCGAAGACTTGAAAGCCCTCGCCGACATCGCCAAGTCATTCGCGGCCAAGGGACTGCAAGTGGTGACCGTCAGCGTCGACGATTCCGCCACGAAAGCGGACGCGATCAAGGCGTTGCAAACGGCGTCTCTCCCGGGCATCCATCTGCACGCCGCCGGTGGCCTGGATGGGTCTCCATTGGCCAAGAGCTACGGCATCCAGATGATTCCGCATCTGTTCTTGATTGACAAAGACGGCAAAGTGGCCAACCGCAACGCCCAGGGTGGCCCCGGTCTCAAAGACGACGTCGAGAAATTGATGAAGTGAGCCATCGTGGTGAATTCTGATTGGTTCCGCGAGCCAGATCTTTCCGGATCTGGCTCGCATTATTTGGTAAACTGACCCCATGGCAGAATCGAATTCGGGGCCTGAAAATCTTTCCGATGTCCTCGGCCGGCTCTTCGTCGCTCGTGGCTGGGGCCGTGTGTCCGAACGCTCCCGGCTCGAAACCGCGTGGGGCGAAACCATCGGTACCGAGTTCGCCGGTCAGACCCGCGTCGGCGGCTTCAAACGGGGCGTGCTCGAAATCGAAGTTCGCAGCGCCGTACTGCAACAAGAACTGACCCAGTACCACAAACGCCGGCTCCTCGCCGACCTGCGAGTGAAACTACCGGGCCAGTCGATCACCGACTTGAAGTTCCGCTCCGGGGTTTGGTGAAACGAGGAGTGATGACGGACGTGTGATTGGCAACCACATCTCGGACTTACCGCTGTAACGCGGAGACGCTTTACTTCAGTGCTGTAGCATCTTCGGTCAGTTCATTCCTCGGTCGCCTCGTCGTCCTTCGCGTCATCGGGGAATCCGCCCGTCTTTCGGAACTCCTCGCCGAATTTGATGATCTCTTCGAATTCGGGAAAATCCGCGAAGCGGCCGAGGACGTGCGGCAACCAGTTCGATTTTGGTTGATGCTCCATGTCGTGTAGCTTGCGCTGCAACTCGGCGACGCTCCGCTTCAGCGACGCCACATCTTCGGTCGGTTCTTCGGTCGTCATAGTTTGCTCTCCGCTTGCCTCGCATTTATGGCATGAATGCGGTCGCCGGATAGCCACTCCGCTCTGCGAATGCCAGCACCTCTTCGGCGCTCTCAAATGATAGTCGATCATCCCTCGTATAGACATGCTCATTGTACTGGTCGCCCAACCGGCACTCCTCCCACGTCAGGACAAAGCGCCCTTCGTGAGTCCATGACGAGATGAGGCCGGTCAAGTTGCCAGTTCGATAGGTGCAATTCACGGTTCTGCCCCTGCGCAGGCGCTTCAAGAATCCCTCCGGTGACAAGCCCATCGCATGGTCTCCGCGCTTTACCCCTTCGCCAACTCTTCGTCCACTAGCTTGCGCACCACGTCGTTTGGGACACCCTTGTTCGCTTTCATCACGGCGCCGACGATCGACATCTTCGCGGCGTCTTTGCCCGTTTTGAAGTCGGCCACCGCGCGCGGGTTCTTGGCGATGGCGTCGACCACGGCTGCGCGCAGGGTGGCTTCGTCGAAGGTCGCCGGTTTGATGCCGGTTTTGTCCATCGCCACATCGAGCGTGGCTTCGTGTTCCAGCATAAACTTGAACAGATCGACGCGGTCTTGCTTGTTCAGCGCGGCCGTGCGTTTGACGAAATCCGAATACGTCGCCGCGTTCACGGGGAACTCTTCGATCTCCTCATTGCGCTCGGCCAGCGCTGGGTACACCAAATCGCTGATGCGGTTCGCGGCCGCCTTGCCATCGCCGAGCGTTGCCGCCACCGCTTCAAAGTAGCTCACCATCGACCGTCCCTTGGCGACGATCACTTGGGCGTCGTACTGGCTCAAGCCGTATTGCGTTTCCAACCGCTTGCGCTGGGCCTGCGGCAGTTCGCCCATTTCTAGTTTCACCCGGTCAATCTGCGCCGCACTCACCACCACCGGCACCAAGTCCGGCTCCGGGAAGTAGCGGTAGTCGGCGGCCTCTTCCTTGTGGCGCTGCACTTCGGTTTTGCCGCGGGCGTCGTCCCAGCCGGCGGTCGTCTTCAGCAGCTTGCCGATGCGGTAACCGACCGGATCTTTCTGGAATGTCTCGTATTGGCGAGTCGCTTCGTAGGCGATGGCCCGACCGATGCTGCGGAAGCTGTTGAGGTTCTTGATTTCCACCAGCGGAGTCGCGGCATACCCTTTCGGTTCTTCGGCCATCGGCACGTGGATATTCACGTTGGCGTCGCAGCGCAGGCTCCCTTCTTGCATCTCGCAATCGGAGATACCGAGTTCCTTCAGCAACAACCGCAGTTCATCCAAGTACGCCAGCGCTTCTTCCGGCGAGTTCATGTCCGGGTGCGAGACGATCTCCAGTAGGGGAGTGCCGGTGCGGTTGAGATCGACGCGGGTGTCACCACCGCGCCCCGATTCGTCGTGGACGTTCTTGCCCGCATCTTCTTCCAAGTGGGCACGGATGATCCCGATGCGCTTGGGCGTGTTCCCCTTCTTCGGGTCGGGGTGGATGTTGATATCGAGGTGCCCGTCGTGGCTGAAGGGTAGGTCGTACTGGCTGATCTGGAAGTTCTTCGGCAGGTCGGGGTAGTAGTAGTTCTTGCGATCCCACTTAGTGAAACCGGGCGGCAGACCGGGGTGATTGGCAATTTGGCAATTCAACGCCAGCGCGGCTTTCAAGCTGAGGTCGAAAGCGAGCCGGTTCATCACGGGCAGGGCACCGGGTAGACCCAAGCAGACGGGGCAAGTCGCGGTGTTCGGCGCTTGACCGAACTTGTTCAGGCAGCCGCAGAAGAGTTTGGTCTTCGTGAGCAATTGCACGTGGACTTCGAGTCCCACGACGATTTTGAACGGCGACTCGGCCATGATCCCGACTCCGGTGAACGACGAAGATTCGACGATGGAATTGTAGCGGTGCGGGGAAATGTGGCGAAGCGCTTGGAACACTCACCAGCGCATTAAGGCGGTGCCCCAAGCTAGCCCGGCACCGAACCCACTGAACAAGGCGAGTTGCCCCTCCTGAATGCGGTGTTCCGCCAGGGCTTCATCGAGCGCAATCGGGATCGAACCGGCCGAGGTGTTGCCGTACTTCTCCAAATTGTTGAAGACCTTGCTGCGCGGAATGTGCAGCGAATCGATGGCCGCGTTGATGATGCGGATATTCGCCTGATGCGCGATGTACAGTTCGACATCGTGAACCGAGTGGTTCGACGCGGTCATCACATCTTGGATGGTATCGGTGAGGATATTCACCGCCCATTTGAAGACACCATAGCCGTCCATCGTCATGTAGTGTTTCTTCTCGGCGAGCAGTTCCGCCGTCGGTGGCAGGCGGCTTCCGCAGGTGTCGCGCTTCAACATCGGCCCGCCGGCGCCGTCCGAACCGAGGCTGTACGCCACGATCCCTTGTTCGGCCCGACCCGGTTCGATGATCACGGCCCCGGCCCCGTCCCCGAAGAGCGGGTAGGTTTTGATGTCGTCCGGGTTCAAAATGCGACTGTTCGTATCGCCGCCGATCACGAGGGCGCGGTCGCTCAAACCCGCTTTCACGTAGGCCGCCGCGGTGATGAGCGCGTACATGAAGCCGGCGCAGGCCGCTTCAATTTCGATGGCAGGGCCCACAATGCCGAGGCGATCTTGAACTAAGCAGGCTGTCGAAGGGAATGACATATCCGGGGTGAACGTGCCCAGGACGAGCAGGTCGATATCTTTTCCGGTGAAGCCGGACTTGGCGAAGCAATCGTTGGCGGCTTCCACGCACAGATCGGAAGTGGCTTGGTAAGGCAGAGCGTGGCGGCGCTCTTTGATGCCGGTTCGTTTCACGATCCATTCGGAATCGAAGCCGAAGCGGGCGTGCAGATGCTCGTTGGTCACGACGGCATCGGGGACGTACTTTCCGGAGCCGACGATTCGGAATCCCATCAACGATCGACACCGCGGGCGCGGCGATTGGCGTTCGCTCGACATCAAATCGTCATCCGTGGCGGGCTACGAGCCGGGCAGAAAGTACGGCTCTGCAAATCGCATTATATTAGGTGGCGACTTTTCACACCGGTGCGGCGTAGAGTTTGCGCTCGCGCACGTATTCCTCGATGCTGCGCGGAACCAAAAACCGGATGGTTTTTCCGGCGGCCACGCGCGCTCGGATCTCTCGACTCGCAATGTCGATGGCCGGACACTCGACCAGTTTCAGCCGCACCCGTCCCACCGTCAGGCCCAACTCCGCGGCCAATTCTTCAGCGGTCACGGTGCTCGCCCCGGGCCGGGGCACCGCGACCAAACTGGCCAAGCCGAGAACTTTCTGCGGGTTGTGCCACGTGGCGAAGTCGCGCAGGCTATCACCGCCGATCACCAGTGAGAATTCATGTTCCGGATGCCGCTCTTGCAACTCGGCAAGCGTCTCGGATGTGAAACTCGGCGGCGGGAGTTCTTTCTCGATCCGTTCCACGCGGAAAGCGGGCTGGCCGGTGGTGGCCAGGGCGACCATCTCGCAACGCTGTTCGAAACGGGTGATCGACCGCCCGGTTTTGTGCGGCGGGACGTAACTCGGCAGGAACCAGATTTCCTCGAGCCGCGCCTCCTCGCGGCAGCGTTCCGCGAGAATCAGGTGCCCGAGGTGAATCGGATCGAAGGTGCCACCGAACAGGCCGATGCGCATGATGTGAGCCGACTCCCAAAGTTTGCAAGCGATGATCAAAACTTATGCTGTCGGCAAATTGTCAGCAACTCCAAAATTGAGCCATCCACCCCGAATTGATAGTCCCGCTATCATGAACTGCGATGCTTCCATCAACTTCACTTGCCGACGATGCACCCGTCCTTCGGTCGGTTCGGCAAATCGTGGCCGGTGCGAGCACCGAGCAACTCATTCACTTGGCCCGTGAAGAACCGCTCGCTTTGAATGTCCGTTTCGGCCCACTTGCGAACCGCAAACGAATCCGGATGGCCACGACCCTGCGGACACCCGGCGACGATGCGGCGCTGGCAGTCGGCTGGCTGATCGGGGAAGGGATTGTGCGGGAACGGCGGGAAGTTGTTGACGTTCAGACCCAATCGCCGTCGGGACGGTCGGTGCGCGTCTGTGTCGATCTCCACCCCGATTGCGAGTTCGATCCCGAGTTGCACCGCCGCTTGACCACGATGACCAGTGCCTGCGGTCTGTGCGGCAAGGAACTGCTCGACGCACTCGAAATGGACACGCAACTCCCCCTCGGCATTCCGCGCGTGCCGCCGGAGGTGTTGGTCGAACTGTCCGCGAAAACCCTCCCGATGCAGACGCTGTTCCACGCCACCGGGGGCGTCCATGCGGCAGCGCTGTTCCAGTCCATCGGCGAACGGCTGGCCGTGGCGGAAGACGTCGGCCGGCACAACGCCGTGGATAAAGTGATCGGCCGCAGTTGGCTGGAACAATCCTGGAACCCGGCGGACACGATTCTGTTCGTGAGTGGTCGGGCGGGTTACGAATTGGTGCAAAAAGCGGCCCGGGCCGGCGTGCCGATCTTGATCGCCGTCGGTGCCCCGACGACATTATCCGTGGAACTCGCCGAGCGGGTCGGACTCTCTTTGTTAGGCTTTGCCCGCGACAATCGCTTCACCATTTACACCGGCGGTGACCGGATCGGTGCCTGAGCGAAGTTTGTTTATCCCGTTTCGGGTATTATTCAGTCGTCCGCCGTTCGGCGGCAGGAGGGTGTCGCGGATGGATCGCGGTGACTGGCAAGAACTGGTGGATCAACTCCGTGGCACCGAGTATCGGTTCGGGCTGGTCACGCCCGGCTCTCCGGTGCACCGTGTGGCGTTCGATGCCGGCCTGACCGATCCTGAAGTCGTGGAGACAGAGGGCCGGTTCGGGTTCCGATTCCCGCCCGACCTCCGTGAGCTTCTCCAGACCGCCCTGCCACGCGGCCCGCAGTTCCCCGACTGGCGGTTCGGCGACGAGGTGGCGCTGCGGGATTGGTTCGAGCTACCGCAACGGGGTGTCCTGTTCGATGTCGAGCACAACGGCTTCTGGCTGGAGGTATGGGGTCCGCGGCCCGGCCCCCTCGACGAGACGCTACGGGTGGCGGGCGAGTTGGTTGCTGCGGACCCGCGGCTGATCCCGGTGTTCGGGCACCGGATGATGCCGGACGAGCCGCACTTGGTGGGCAATCCGGTGTTATCGATTCACCAGACGGATATCATCCATTACGGGTTCAACTTGGCGGACTACCTCCGCCACGAGTTCAGCCTGCCGGGCCGCGAGCCGTGGCCGGAGCGAGTGCGGCCGATCCGGTTCTGGGAACTCGATCAGTTCCAAGATGTCCGGTGGGATCCGGATGGGAGCTGCGTTTTCGACAACAGCCGCGGGCAACTCCCGTAGCAAAGACACGCCGAACCAGGTGCTGCAGAGGATCGGCCGCTTCACTCTAATTTGGTTGCTCAGTGTGCCCGCCGCCGGCACCTGAGCTGGGTTGTTCGGCGGCAGGAGGGCTTCGTGGGTGGCAGTGCTTGCGGGTGAACTCGCGGCGTGGCCCTCGAAGGAAGGCATGGCCGCCATTCTCCGCTCCGCCGGTTTGGCGGCGACGGTGGGGCGGTACTCTGTCCGTGTTGAGGGGCACCCCCACTTCACGTTCCAGGAGTACGGCGGCGACCTGGGCGACCCGGTCATCGACGCCGATGCCGAGAGCGTGGCTGAGTTGCTCACGATTGCCCGGTTAGTGTCGGATGCGTTGGGTCGGGCGGGCGTCGTCCATCGGTTCGAGTTATACGACGACGACAACGTGTTGGCCGACTACCTGCACTATAGGTGGCCGCTGCCGGCGTGCAGCCCAGACGCCGAACCAGGCGCTACGGCAGACGGCGGAGCATGATTGGTTTCAGGAAGTTCAAAGCTCACTCGGCCGCCGCCGGCCCCTGAGCTGGGTTGTTCGGCGGTAGGAGGGCTTCAGATGGTGCTGTCGCAGCTTCTGCTTCCTGTTCTGCGCGAGCGGTTCCCGGATCGCGGGTTGATCTCGGCCGAGCCGCCCGACTCCTGTGCAGTGTTCCCCGGCACCCATCCGGGCATCCGCGGAGTATCGATCTACGATGACGGCGACGAGCTGACGCTGTGCATTGACGACCTCACGCACGGCCACTTCGCCGAGTACGCCGAGGGGCTGTCGGACGCGGAGCGGGCCGAGCGGGTCGTCGAGTCGGTGGCCGAGTTCCTGGACGCGCTGTTCACGGATCAGGTGGCCGTCTGGGGTCAGGCCAACGTTGGGGGCGGGTGGTATCGCATCGACTTGGGAGGGGCAGGGGGCCACGCCGGGATCCAAGAGTTCGTGTGGTCGGGGCCACTGGTACAAAGGCACGCCCAACCAGCCGCTGCAGCAGATGGCGGGGGCATGACAGCTTTCCCAGATTCGTAGCTCCAGCAGCCCCTGCCGCGGCTGAGCTGGGTTGTTCGGCCTCTTCGATATTGGTGTTCGGTAATTGGTGACAACTGGATGTTAGTCGGAGACTGAAGAATTCCTGAAGGGTGGCTCTGCGGAATTCGGAATATGGTGGACTCCGCTGGGCGGTCGGGCAGAATGCCGAACCAGGCGCTGCAAATTATCTGCGGGGTCACTCCATTTTGGTTGCTCAGTGCGCCCGCCGCCGGCCCCTGAGCTGGGTCGTTCGGCGGTAGGAGGGATTGCAGATGGGTGCCGGTTTACACTCGGGCGAGCCGGTGGGCGACCCGGCCGGCGTGCCCTCCGACCCGGAGCAGTGGTCGGACGACAGCAAGCGGTCGGTCGCCTATACGTTCGAGCCCCAGCCGTACTTGGACAAGGCGTATCACTGCTGGCGTTGCCGTGCTCCGAGCGTGTTCACGGCGGCCGAGCAGAAGCACACGTTCGAGGTCCGCAAAGCCAGCATCGACCAGAATCGCGTCCACTGCCGGGCGTGCTTCGCGGAGTGGTGCCGGCTGGATCGGGAGGTTCGCGAGTGCCGCCGGCGCTGGGTGGCGGAGCGGGTTGCCCTCCGACGCGATCTCGAGTTCCTCCGGTTGTGGCTGGGCAAGCTGGAGGCGATGGTCGGGTTCAGCTACCGAGGCGACTGTGCGAACATCACCATGCTCCGACGTTTAGTCGCCGGCGAGCAAAAGTACGCCGAACCAGGCGCTGCAGCCGATAGTGGTGGCATGTAGGCTTTCGTGACGTGTAGCTCACTCGGCCCCCGCCGGCCCCTGAGCTGGGTCGTTCGGCGGTAGGAGGGCTTCGCCGTGGTCAGCGTCGGCCGACGGTTGCGGGTGATCGGTCCTACGCTCGGGCTGATGGCCCTCTGGGTGTTGTGGTTCAACAGCGGGTTCGTCGGCCTGCCGAGTGTCACGCCGGATATGTCCGCCGTCTTTCTGCTCGGGCCATTCGTCGGGCTGGTCGGGCCGGTCATCGGGTTCGATGCTGACCCGCTCGCGTACTGCATAGCGACCGGCTTGCCGCTACTTGCCATGATCGCGTCCCACCCCGCCTACCCGAGGTGGTGGACCGGCATACTGTGCGTGGCAGGGGTGCTGCTGTGGTTCCTCCTGAGTATGAGCTTCATCCACCAGGCGAGCGCGTAGCGTTGAACCAGGTGCTGCAGGGGAGTGGCGGGGTCATTCCATTTTGGTAGCTCAGTGTGCCCGCCGCCGGCCCCTGAGCTGGGTCGTTCGGCGGCGGAGGCCCACTGATGGCGCGAGGCGTTCCTGACCTGTCCGAAGCACCTGCGGGCCTCCACATGGTGGCGGTCTCGGAGACGCCTCTGCGAGAGGGCGTACTCGTCGAGGCCACGTCCCGACCTGGGACCGCATCCATCCGGCTGACCGACGGCTCAGTGATTTCGAGTTGGTTGTCTAGCCGGCTATACACTGACTACTTTGTCGGCCCTGACCGTTTCCGGTTCCTTGATCGCTTGGCCGGAGCAAGGGTCTGGGTCGCCTACTGCGGGCCGTGTGGCGGACCGCAGACGAAGGTGATGCAGTTGGTGTTGCCGGGCAAAGACGAAAGGCACGCCGAACCAAGCGCTGCGGCAGACGGCGGGGGCTGATTGGTTTCTGGAAGTTCAAAGCTCACTCGGCCGCCGCCGGCCCCTGAGCTGGGTCGTTTGGCGGCTGGAGGGCGCGGCGAATGCGTGAGCGCTACCCCGACATGCCGACCCTTCTAGCAGCGATTCGCGCCCGACCCGGCATGTTTCTAGGCGAGCAGACGGTCCGCGGGCTGCACCTGCTGCTGTGCGGCATCAACTTCGCCGAGGACTTCCACGACCTGCCGGCAGCCGGCCGGATCGGCGGGTTCGACGCGGCCGGGTTCGAGCGGTGGGTCGAGGCGCGGCACAACCCGCGTCGGCTGTCTCTCAACTCGTTTTGGCTGGCCGCCCGTCAGTCCGGATCCGAGGCCGCCGGGTTCGACCTATGGTTCGCGTGGTACGATGCATTCATCGCCGGCACCACCGGGTAGCATAGACGCCGAATCAGACGCTGCAGAAGATCGGCGTGGTCATTCCAATTTTGCCGCTCGGTGTGCCCGCCGCCGGCCTCTGAGCTAGGTCGTTCGGCGGTAGGAGAGCTTCGGATGGTGCTGGCGCATGACATCCGCGACCGCGTACCACCGGAGGAGTGGGCGACGTTCCGCCGGTGCCGGTTCGAGTCGCGGACGTTCCGCCCGTATTCGTGCCTGTCGACTCCCGACGGCGAGGGGTGGGTGCCATACCGCGGCCAGCCGTTCGACCCGGCCGCGTGGGAGGTGGTCGAGGGCGGGTGGGACCACGAGCACTGCGACGTGTGCTACGCCCGGGTCGCCGACGGCATGGCGTACTGGGCCAACACCGGGCCGGAGCACGTGGATCTGTGCCCGGCCTGCTACCCGCTTGTGCTTGCAGCGCTCGACGCCGAACCAGTCGCTGCAGCCGACGGCGGGGCATGAATCATTTCTGGTAGTTCAAGCTCACCGGCGGTTTCGCCCGAACCTCGTTTCCGTGTCCCAAAAAAATCCTTGACAGCACCGTGGCCCATGCTATTGCGTGAAATTGGTTCGTTCAGGCAGGGCGTATCCTAACTCCGGGTGGGACGGTTTAGGCAATGCCATGGCAAGTGGAAGGGGGAGCGATGCGTTTCTATGCAGTGGTTTTGGCCACCGTTGTGGTTCTGGGGGCCATGGGTAGCTCAGCCCAAGCTCAGTACAAATCCCGGCCGATCGACACTGAGAAGCTGGTGGTGAAACCGACCGATACTGCGACCAACATCGTCGGTACGTCGTTTAAGTATGTCAGTCGGTTGGCGGCTGGCTATCTCGACAATAACGCGATGATCCGGACGGTTAATAATCTGTTCGGCAAGACGCAGGCGGCGCCGTCAACGCAAGGGGGCCTCAGTCCGCTGCCCGACCCGAGCCAATACCCGTCGACGTATTATAAAAGCCCAATTCAGCCGGTGATGCCAAAATACTCGACCTTCCGCCGCTGATTCGATTTCCGCCAGCTTGACTTGTGATCCACCATTCCGGTGGATCGTGTCGTTTCCCGGAACTTTTACGGACGTCCCGGGTCTAGAAAGTGACACCTTTCACGGCCCGGAGTGGACGATGACTCGCACATTATTCAATCTGGCTCTGCTCGCGTGCTTCTGTTGCTCGGGCAGAGTCCTTGGTGCCGCTGACGATAAAACAGCCGCCGCGAAGCCGTTGGAAACCGTTGCGGCCGATTGGTCGAAGTACGTGTTCGTGTCCGAAGTGCAGGGCGAGATCGTGAAAGTCGAGACGAATGGGTTCCTGCTTAAAGTCCCTGGCCCACCCCAGAATAAGACCGCCGGCACGGGCAAGAATCGGCATATGATCCAAGTGCCTGGCAAGCCAGTGGAACTCAGCGTGGCGTTTGCCGATGCCGGATTCGTCCGCTGGAGCAAGTTGCCGACGAAGCTCGATTCGACCGGGAAAAAAACGAGCCACACTGCCGAGGAACTCGCGGAATTGAAGAAGCCGTATGGGGTGTCGGGTTACGCGGCGGAGCGCACCGATCTCAAAGCGGGGCAATACGTCGATTTGGTGATGGTTCGGCTCCGGGAAATTCCTGCCGCCAAAGTGACCACCTCCGATCTGGTCATCAAAAAAGCGACGATTACTGGGAACGATCCGACTGTGAAACCTGCCGTGGAACAGCCGAAGAAGTGAGCCCCTACTTGTCTGTGCAGAATTGCATGTACGCCTTGGCGACTTCGCCAGTCTTCGCATCGTCGGTGTGGGAATAGATTCCGTATCGCAGTTTCAGGTGGTCGCCCTTCGCCAGTGTCACCAGTTCTTTGTTGCCCTTCACGCCCGGGAAGCCGGACAGATCCCGTCCGAACGGATTCGCGGCCATCAAACCGTACGCCCGAGTGTGCCAGACGCTGCGGTACTTATTTTTGGAGTCGTCGAAGATCGCCACGCCGGCAGTCTGATCGCCGACCTTCCCGGTGTAATCGTGCCAGTCGGCGACGATGCCCCAGAGCGGGAGATTGTCCTTGGCGCCCGCTTCGGCCGTTTTCCCATCCGATGACGTGATCGTGCCGCCATCCTTGATTTGCACGCGTGTGCCATCGGGAACACGGACGCCTAGGGAACCTTCTTTCGTATCGCCAAAGATGATCGGACAAACGCTGGCATGCAGGTCGATTTCCAAGACGATGAGATATCCTTTCGGCAACTTCTGCACGATGATTGTCCGGATCTCGTCGAGAATTTTTTCGTCGTCGGCGGTACGCCATTCGTTCTTGGTCGAAATGCTCACCGACGTTGCGGAAATAATGTTCACTTCGCCGATGTCGGTGCAGACCATTTTGCCGTGCCCGACCCCTTCTGACCAAAAATCGACACCTCGGACGTGTTTGTCGGCAGACTTGATTTTGAGTGTCATACCGACGGGGATTACATCGCCGTGACAGAACCAGGCCGATTTCTGATGGACATGATCGGTCGTCTCGCCGGCGGTACCCTTGACCATGGGCCAAGCCCGGGTGACCGGGAGACCACCGGGCGCATTCAAGGGCCAGAAGTAGGGCTTTGCCGCACTCGCTCCGAGGACGTAATTCGTAACGATTTCGTCGCCGAATCGAAACTCCAACGCCTCTTTCGACTTCTTCACGGCCATCACCGGCTCAGCTGCATCCAGAGGCAACGCACCGACGAGCCAAAGCAGGACGAGAAGATTTCGCATGAGAGAATCCCAGAAGAAATCGAATATCACCCTAGCAAGCTGAGCAGTGCCGGTTTACCTAAGCGAGTGCAGTAGTCGCCGAAACCTTCGCTCGGTTGACGCTCGGCTTTGTAATGGTGCATCAGCGTCC
>JAYSYJ010000304.1:0-9120 GCA_043727675.1 Fimbriiglobus sp. | reverse complement strand
GGCAATCGCAAGCACTTTTCCAAGTAGAGCGAATCGGTGACCCCGGGAAGATCCGAGATCGGATCGGTGATGCGGAAATCAATCGCTCCAAGCCCCGTAGTGTTCGGATAGCCAAAAAGGGTGGCCTGAATCGTTGCCGGACGGTACGCGCAGACGATCAAGCGATTCCCCGCCGTGTGCCCTCCGAGGTCGATGAGGACATCGATGCTATCGCGTTCGATCAACTCGGCCGCTTGGCGGTCGGACAGTTCGCGGATGTTCCGCCATTGGTCGGCCAAACCGCGAAGTTGAACGGTGGTCTCGTCGTCACGCAAAACGTTGGAATATGCGAAGACCTCGACTTGCGTACGGTCGTGATGCCGGAAGAGTGCGGCGATAAAACTGGCGATGGTATGTTGGCGGAAGTCTGCTGAGAGATAGCCGATGCGAAGACGCCGCGCCGGGTCGAGAGGCAGGTTTGGAGCGGGCTGGGGTTGAACGGGAGTGGTGAAGCGCTGGCCCCACTCTTCGTGCTCGGCCCGCAATTGTTCGGCCGTCACACTGCTGGAATAATTCAGAAGCAAGAGCAAATTGCTGTGGATCGCGGGGGCATCGGGGCGGATTTGCAACGAACGTCGCAGGCAAACGATCGCTTCATCGCAGCGGCCTTGTTCCGAGAGGTTCACCGCAAAGTTGCTCCACGCATCCGGGAAATCGGGCTTGGCTTTCACGGCTTGTTCGTAGTGAAACAGAGCATCATCTTTGCGACCGAGTAGTTCGAGGGCGAGGGCCAACGCGTTGTGCGCTTCGGGGTAGTTCGGTTTCAACTTCAAGGCACGATGCTGCAACTCAATCGCTTCGGCCGGTTGGTTGGCATTGGCGAGTGCCAAACCGAGATTGTAAAGTCCACGTGGATCGTCCGGATGATTCGCGATGTACTCGCGGAAGCACGTCACACCTTCCTCGATCCGGCCGGTGCGCAACAGCAAATCGCCCAGGCGGAGAACGCACTCTTTGCTGTGAGGCTCGATCCGCAACACGTTGCGGAAGCTCATTTCAGCATCACCGAATTGCCCGAGTGATGCGTAGACGGTGCCGAGGTTGTAGTGGGCGTTGGCATGATCCGCGTCAGCGCTCAGGCAAGCGTGATATTGCGCGATGGCTTCGGCGGGTTGGTTCTGTTTGCGGTGGAGGTTGCCGAGGTTGAACAGAGCATCGGCGAAGCGTGGATCGAACGCGAGGGCAAGATGATAGCAGCGAACGGCTTCGTCGAGTTGATTGCGGGCCACGAGCAGCACACCGAGATTGCAGAGCGCTGCCGGAAACGACGGGGCTTGCTCAAGTAGTTTCCGGTATCCTTGTTCAGCGGCATCGAGTTGACCCGCTTGATGCTGACGCACGGCATCTGCGAAAGCCGATTCCAAGCCGGCGGGCACATTGATGTTGGCCACGGAAGACACTCCCGGAAACTGAAGCGGCGCAAAAAAAACCCGGCCAGTCGGCCGGGTTGATCGAATAGCACCAACGATCACTCGCCGACGTAGGGGAGCAGACCGATGAACCGAGCACGCTTGACAGCGTTCGAGGCGGCCCGTTGGAACGGAGCGCACAAACCACTGCGCTTGCGACTGAACAACTTGCTCTGACCCGATACGAGCTTCTTGAGCGAACTGACATCTTTGTAATCGACGAATGCCGGTCGTGGGCAACCATCTTTGGTGCAAAAGCGACAACGGCTCTTCCGGGCCGACAACTTCTTCGTCCGAATCATGATCGAAGCAACCTTTTTTAACTTGAAGCCGTTTATATTCCGACTATCGGAAAGTAAAAGTTTAGGAGCATCTGCCCGACTGTCAACGGGCAGTGCTGGGAATTACAATCTCGTCGACCAAGTGGCCGAGTCGAGCACCTCGCTGATGAACATTTGCTGGGCGACCAGGATCGAGCGGTGCAGTTCCTCGGCGGTCACACTCCCGGCGCTGTTGGTCACGGGCAGTGTGCCGGTCGCGTCGTTCAGAAATTCCACTTTGTAACCGAGGTGCATGGCCTGGCGTGCGGTCGTATCGCAGCAAACGTGGGTCATGTACCCCGCAATCGTGAGGGTGTCGATCCCGGCGGCTTTCAACCACTCGTCCAAATTCGTGTTGGTGAAACACCCGGGGAGTTGTTTATCGAGTAACAAATCGCGCGGACGATCCTCGACCGAGGCGTGCAGTTCCCAGCCAGGGCTGCCTTTGCAAAACAACGGCGACTTCGGATCGGGTTGCGCGTGCCGCACCAAGATCGTCGGCAACTTCGCCCCGTCAGCGAGATCCATGACCTTGAGAATAGTGTCAAGGTGACCGACCGGATGGGTGATCGGCAACCCTCCCGTGAAGTATTCGTTTTGAACATCGATTACGATCAAAGCACGCGGCATAAAGACCTCCGGGAGTGAATTTGGAAGCAATTGTAGTTGCGCAACGTCGTCATCGTTCGAGAGAATTCTTCACACGCGGTCAATTATGCCTACAATTGCCATGCGGTACCGGGTCGCTGGGATTCCGGCCCGGCTCATTCTCTCCGACTTCGATTCGAGGCCAACGTGCAAGTCAAACTGTCAGTCCGCCACGGGCACTTGAGTGAAGAACACCAACTCCGAATCACCCAAAAAGCCGAGAAACTTCTGCACTTTTTCGACCGATTGATCATGATAGAAGTGATGGTGGATCTGTCCGGCCCCGACAAACACGTCGAGGTGATCGCCGAAGCGGAACACAAGCACGAATTTGTCGGTCATGGCCACGATCCGGATGTGCTGGCCTCGGCACGCTCCGCCATTGAGAAAGTCACTCAACAGATCAAGCACTATAAAGACACGATTCAAGATCACCGCCGAGCACCCTCCCACGGGGGCACGGAAGGCGGGAAAGACTGACTGTTGCTCCGCGAGTCTCGAAAGAACACGGAGTAAGGAGGAACCATGCGGCTCAGTAGTTTCATTGTTCGGGAAGCGATTCTGCCGGCCTTGGTTGCAACAACGCGCGATGCGGCCATCACCGAGATCATCCAGAGTTTGAAGAACTCTGGCCAATTTTCCGACGCCGACGTCTCGGATATTACGGCGGCAGTCCTGCGACGCGAACAACTCGGTTCGACTGGGATTGGCCACGGGGTGGCCATCCCTCACTCCCGTCATCGCGATGTGCCGAACCTTGTGGGCACGGTGGCCATCTCTGAGCAAGGCTTGGCGTTCGATAGTATCGACGGGGAACCGGTTCACGTTTTGTTCCTGCTGATTTCACCCGATCAACAACCGGGACCCCATCTCCGGGCGTTGGATGCCGTTGTGCAGAAGACGAAGGACGAACAACTGGTGAGCAAATTGAAAGCGAGTCGGTCGGTGGAAGAAATTTGGACGCTCTTGAGCTAAGGACAGCGATGCCGGCCACGTTGCGAATCGTCAAATCGGTTGTGGTGGCGAATCCGCCCATGGGTTTGCACCTCCGCCCGGCTACGGCTTTTGCCAAACTCGTTCGTGGCATGAAGTGCAATGTCACACTCTCGCACGGCGAAAAGCGGGCCGACGGCCGCAGTGCCTTCGATTTGCTCGGATTGCTCGCACCACCCGGTACCGAACTGATCCTCGAAATCGAGGGGGAAGATGCGGAACAAGCGGTCGACCCACTCTGCGAAATTTTAATGTGCGACGGGGAACTGTCCGATACGCCTGGCCCTTTGCATTGAAAAGCGTACATTAAGCATAACGTGTTTGTGTTCACACCTTCTTCTACCCATTTGGCGGTATGGAAATCCGTCGTGGTATCGCCGTTTCCCCCGGCGTGGCGATCGGCCCGGCTTTGGTGCTCGACACCGAAGGCATTCTCATACCAATTCGCTCGGTCTCATCTCAAGAAGTGGACGGTGAAGTCCGACGGTTGCGTGCCGCCCTTGCGGAAGCTTCCCATCTCGCTCAAGAAAAACAACGCACCCTCTCGGCGAAGCTTGGCAAAGAAATCGCGGATATTTTCGCCGCGCATGCGGGACTTTACGATGACCCGATTCTGGTTCGCGATGCGGAAGCTTTAATCCGAGCCAATAACTACTCGGCGGAATACGGGGTGAGCCGGGCCGTCCGGGCCATTATGAAGCGGCTCGACGCTGCCGGAAGCTCGCCACTGGCGACCCGGTTGCAGGCCGACTTCGTCGATCTCGAAAAACAGTTGCTCATCCTCCTTCAAGGTGCCAGCGGACAGCCGCTCTCGGCGATCACGGAACCGATCATCGTTTTGGCACACGATCTCACGCCGAGTGAGACGGCGATCCTCGATCCGAAGACTGTGCATGCACTGGCCACGGAAAGTGGTGGTGCCACGAGCCACACGGCCATCATGGCCGGAGCGTTGGAAATCCCCGCCGTGGTGGGTGTCGGGCGTTTTTTGTCGGATATTTCAGGCGGTGATACCGTCATCGTCGATGGCTACCAAGGATTGTTGATTCTCGACCCGGACGCCGAAACACTTCAGCGGTACATGGAACTGCGGTTCCGCGACCAAACGACAAGCGGACTGCACCAAGTTTTCCAAAAGAATATCCCGGCCGAAACGAAGGACGGAGTCCGATTGCAGCTGTTCGGAAATATCGAATTCCCCGGCGAAGCACGGCATTGTTTGGATCGCGGCGCCGACGGCGTGGGATTGTACCGTACCGAGTTTCTTTACGTCAATAAATCGGTCGACCCGACTGAAGAAGAACATTTTCAAGCCTACCAAACGGTGCTAAAAGAACTCGGCCCCGATCGCCCTGTGGTGATCCGAACTCTCGATCTCGGTGGCGATAAGTTCGTGGGAATGACCGGCCTGACGCACCAAGAAAAGAACCCGTTCTTGGGCTTACGGAGCGTGCGACTCTGCCTGAAAAATCAGCCGATGTTTAAAACGCAGCTGCGGGCGATCCTGCGAGCCAGCGTCTACGGGGATTTACGGATCATGTTCCCAATGGTGAGCACGGCCATGGAGCTGCGGCAGTGCAAGAGCATCCTCCGCGAAGTGCAAGAAGACTTGGAAGAAGCAAGAATTCCCTTCAAATCCGACATCCCAATCGGTACTATGATCGAAGTTCCCTCGGCCGCGATCATGGCCGACGTACTGGCACGGCAGGTCGATTTTTTCAGCATCGGTACGAACGACTTGGTGCAGTATACCTTGGCCGCCGATCGGAATAATGAGACGGTCGCCGATTTGTACAACGCAGCCGATCCGTCGATTTTGAGACTGTTGCAAACGGTCATTCGGGCGGCGAACACCGCCAAGATCGACGTGACCATTTGCGGCGAAATGAGCGGGGAACCGATGTACATGCAACTGCTCTTGGGCCTCGGAGTCCGACAGTTCAGTGCGACGCCCCGCAAGATCCCCGAACTGAAGAGCATCGTCCGGCAATTGTGCCTCGCCGATGCTGAGCGAGTGGCCCACGAGGCGCTCCAACTGGAAACTGCCCGTGAAGTCACGAGTTATTTGCGCGAACAACTGAGACGCATCCTTCCCGACGCCCCCGATTGAAACCGGCGGCCCGCGGATCGAGTCGAATGAAGGAGGTGTACCGGTTCCGAAAACCATCGGCTTCGGTCACCCGAGTGAACCATGGTCGGCGATAAAATCCGCTTCCGCTTTCGCAAGTCTGGCGACCTACGGCTGCTCTCGCACCTCGATCTCACCCGTTGTTTCGAACGCATGCTCCGTCGTGCCGACTTGCCTTTCAAATCGACCATGGGCTTCCACCCGACCCCACGCATGATCTTCGCACTCTCGTTGCCACTCGGAGTCGTCGGCGACGAAGAAGTCCTGGAATTGGAACTGCTTGCCGCCGTCGAATCCGAGGTTGTCCGCGAACGCTTGAATGCCCAAAGCCCCAGTGGTCTTGAGTTTCTTCGGGCGAGTGTGGTGCCGATGAAAACGACGGCCATGGTGCGCCGGGTGCAGTACACATTGGCAGTCCCAGCTACTCGAGTTGATGCAGCGACGATCATGATTCGGGAGTTGCTCGATTCCCCGAAGGTCTGGGTCGATCGACTCCGCCCACGCCCCCGCCAGGTGAATATCCGCCAATATTTGCAGGCGATCACCTTAAAGTCAATCGGAGAAGAGTTCGCTCCGCGAACGGAACTTCCCACTGACTCCCTCTTGACACTCGATCTCTGGGTGACGCCTCAAGGCAGCGCTCGTGCCGATGAACTTCTGAAAGTATTGCACTTGAGCGATCTTGTGGACGCCGGCCGGATCGTGAAGCGTAGCCTGCTCGAAATCCACGATGAAATGGCAGCGGATCAGCCCGATGCCCCGCCCGATTCGCCACCGGAGTCGGCCCCTTTGAACCACACCCCGACCGAGGTTGGGACGGAAAAAGTATCGGCGCATGCCACCTGGGGACTTTCCCCCAATGGCCCCGTCGTCGAATGAACTCCCCGCCTAGGCACTGTTGCCGGCGGAACGAACCGAAGCGCTCGCATCAGCGGCGCGATTTCTTACTGCGAAGGGTCTCATGAAGAAGGAAATGCTCATCAACGTCCTCCAACCGGAGGAGTGCCGCATCGCTATTGTCGAAGATGGCGTACTCGAAGAACTCTACGTCGAACGCTCCAGCCAAGAGAGTTACGTCGGGAACATCTACAAAGGTAAAATCGTCAACATCGAGCCGAGCATCCAGGCGGTGTTCGTCGATTTCGGCATCGGACGCAACGGCTTTCTGCACGTCACCGACGTGGACCCTGTCTATTACCGGCACCTGTTGCCACGCGAATTGCTCGAAGAACTCGAAGAGGCCGAGCAAGCCGAACGCGGTCGTTCGTCGGGTGGCGGCGGACGTTCCCGCAACGGCGGTGGCGGACGAGATCGCGCGGAATCCCGAGACCAGCGTCCACGCGAACCGAACGAATTCCGACCCGCCGAGCGAACTGCCCCAGCAACGTTTCAGCTCCCTGCCCCACCGATTGATGAAGACGACGAAAGTTTCCTCACAGGATTCGAGGAAGACGCCCCGGAACCGGTGGCTCCCGTTGCAAAAAAACCGGAACCGTTGCCGAAGCCTCAATACATCCCCGTCGAACAACCACCCCTCGTCCGTTACGTCGACGACGATGATTTCGCCGGCTTCGGGGAAGGCCTCGATTACGAAGCACCGGCACCTCATGCGGTTCACCAAGATGATAATCCCGTTGAATTGACCGTGGCCGCTCCCGTCGTGGAAGCAGAGGCCGAAGCAGAAGAAAACGACGAAAAGCCCAAGGCCAAAGGCCGTGCGAAAGCCGGCGCTTCAAAGAAATCGAAAGCGAAAGCCGAGGAAGTGGAAGAAAAGCCCAAAGCCAAGGGCGCTCGCAAAGGCAAGAAAAAGACCGACGAAGATCCGCTTCCGATGGATTCGACCGAGCGCCGCACCAGCGACGACGACGAACCGGAAATCCGCCCGTTCTTCGACGATGAAAACTCGGCGTTCGACCCCGATGCCCCGAACGACCGTTTCGGCGGCCACGAGGGTGACGAGGACGAGCAACCTAAGTTCTCAGCCGAAGCCGATGAAGAACAAGATGCGGCCCCGGCACCCGTCCTTGATGATCTGGACGATTTGGACTCCGAACCGCAACCGCAATCGCGGCGGCGGAACGACGATGACCGACGGGGCAGCGGTGGAGGTGGGGGCCGTGGCCGAGTAGGCGCTCGCAGCGGAGGTGGTGATCGAGGCGGTGATCGCGGTGAGCGATCGTCCAGAGGTGGGCCGAGTCGCGGTGCACCGCCAATCAACAAGGCGCACACCCGCCACAAGGGTCTGCCGATCCCGCCGATTCAAGATATCTTCAAACGCGGTCAAGAAGTGATCATCCAAGTCATCAAGGAAGGCATTGGCACGAAGGGGCCGACCCTCAGCACGTTCGTCAGCATCGCCGGGCGCTATCTCGTGCTCATGCCGAGCTTGAACCGTGTCGGTGTGTCGAAGAAAATTGAAGACCGCGATGCCCGCCATCGCCTTCGCGACATCATGAACAAGATGAACCCGCCGAAGGGTGTCGGCTTCATCGTTCGCACCGCTGCCGTAGATCGCGATGAGAAGGAACTCCACAACGACCTTGCTTACTTACTCCGCCTCTGGCAAGTCGTGGTGCGCCGCATCAAACGGGTCGCCGCGCCGGTGGAAATTTATCGCGAATCGGACATGATCACCCGGACGATCCGCGACATCTTCAGCGCCGACATCGACACGATTTACGTCGATGAAGAGAAGTCCTTCGCCCACGCCAGCGAGTTCTTGCAGATTGTGATGCCGAAGTTCGCCAGCCGCATTCGTTTCCACGGCGACAGCGAACCGTTGTTTCACAAGTACCGCATCGACGAGGAAATCGCCAAGATCAACCACAAGCGACTCGATCTCCCCGGCGGCGGGTCGATCATCATCGAGCAGACCGAAGCGCTCGTGGCCATCGACGTGAACAGCGGCAACTTCCGCGACGGCAACAACGCCGATGAAACCGCGTTCCTCATGAACTGCAAAGCGGCCAAAGAAATTGCCCGCCAAATCCGGCTCCGCGACCTCGGCGGGGTGATCGTCAACGACTTCATCGACATGCGCCGCGACGAACACCGCCGCAAAGTCGAAGACGTGTTGCGCGATGCTCTGAAGCGTGACCGTGCCCGCTCTAAAGTGTCACGCATCTCGGAGTTCGGCCTCATCGAGATGACCCGGCAGCGGATTCAACCGTCGTTGAAAAAGCGGATCTTCAACGACTGCCCGCATTGCACCGGTACGGGGTTCATCAAGAACCACGAGACGATGGGCATCGAAGTCATGCGGTTGCTCCAACTCGCGGCCCACCGTGCCCCGAACATCAGCCTGGTAACCGTCTCGGTGAATTCCGAAGTCGCCGTCTACCTGTCGAACAAGAAACGTAAAGAGATCGCGGCACTGGAAGTCGCGGCCGGAATGGAAGTGCAGATCGACGGTAAGTTCGGAGCCTCTCCGGAATTGCTCGAGTTCAAGTGCATTGACCAGAACGGTATGGAACTTCGCTTGGCCGGCGGCCCCGTGCCGAAAGCCATTCGCACGGGCCCACCGCCGCGTTTGCCCGAAGGGAATAGCGGCAGTCGCCGGTATCAAGATTCTTAATCATTAGCC
>JAYSYJ010000303.1:0-27246 GCA_043727675.1 Fimbriiglobus sp. | reverse complement strand
TGCCCATGGTCACCGTTACCGAAACCGACTTCCAACGCCTCGTGGTCGAACAAGCTTTGGCACTGGCCCGCGAGGTCGAATCGACCGCCGGGGCGGCTCCGCACGGCCGGGTTCTCGACCGCTGCGAAGGGCTGCTGCTCACACGCGGGCGGGAGTTCCTCCTCACCGTTCTCCAAGGGATGGCTCAGCACACCGCCGACGAGGCGGTGAAAAAAGGGGGTCCCGAACTTGCGACTGCGGCCACCGCCTCCGCCACAAAGGATCCTCGCCTCGTACGGTCGTGACCGCCCTCGGCCCCATCACCCTCCGGCGTATTTACTTCACCTGCTTCGCCTGCGGCGTCGGCCGCCACCCCGCCGACGCCCCACTCGGAATCGACGGCCACCTCACCCACCAAGCCATCCGATTGGTCTGTTTGGCCGGCGGGCAACGCTCGTTCGCCAACGCCACGATGCTCCTCAAAGAACTCGGCGGCTGGCGGATCAGCGACGAACTCGTCCGCCAAATTTGCCACGCCGAGGCGGATCGCATCGCGGCGTGGCGAGCGGATCTGCCGACTCCGGCCGGGCCTCCGATTCCGCCGACCGAGTTCCAAGTCGACGCCACCGAAGTGAACACCTTCGGCGGCTATCGCGATATGAAAATCGGCGTCTTCGCCTGGCGTTTGTGCGGTTCGCCGGCGTTCCCCGACCAGTGGGATCGGCGGGCCGTGCCGAAGCCGACGAAGCGGTTGGCCTTCGCGGCCATCGAAGAGATCGCCGCGTTTGCGCCGCGTTGGGGCGTGTGGGCCGAGCGGCTCGGATTGAAATCGTTCGAGCGGCTGAGCGTGTTCGCCGACGGGGCCGAGTGGATTTGGAACGCCGCGGCCGATCAGTTCCCCGGCTACCGCGGCACGCTCGACTTCTTCCACGCCGGCCAGCACTTGGCGGCGACGGCCGCGACGCTCTTCGGCGAGAACACCCCCGAAACGCGGGCGTGGTACCAAGCGGCCCGGAAGACGCTGCTGGAAGACGGCTGGTACGGCATCCAAGAGCACATCGGCCGGACCTGGTGCGGCGGCGTGAGCGACGCGAACCGGATCGCCATCGACAAACTGCTGGCGTATCTCGCGAACCATTCCCAGCGGTTGAACTACCGCCACCGACTCGCCTGCGGCGAACCGATCGGCAGCGGACTCATCGAAGGGGCGTGCAAGCAGGCGATCGGAAAACGGATGAAGCAAACCGGCGCCCGCTGGACCGTGGCCAACGCCAACCGCATGGCCGAACTCTGCTGCCTCAGTTACTCCGACCAATCGGCCGAATATTGGCTCGCCGCCTAAACGCCAGAATCGGTTGGCGCACCCTAGCGGCAAATTGATCTACCGCTTTGTGGTACGGCTGTGCTATGAGGTTCGTCTCACGGAGGAGACCGACCATGCCCGCACTCACGGACGACGTTCTGCACGCCATCCTTTCGGCTTCGGCCCTGCTGACCGGATCCAGGCGGCGGCGGTATCAGGCGGAGATGGCCGAGAAGTACTGCAACTCCTCCGCCCGCCTGGCCGAGACCACGTTCGGCTGGGGCCCGGGCGGCCGTCGCGACCGGGCTCCACGAGCGTCGCTGCGGCATCCGCTGCCTGGACGCTTACGGCCTTCGCGGGCGGAAGAAGTCCGAGGACGCGTGCCCGGAACTCGGGGATCACATCCGCCGATTGGTCGACCCCCAAGCCCAGGCCGATCCCAAATTCCAGACCCCCTTCGCGTACACCCGGATCACGGCCCAAGCGGTCCGCGAAGCCCTGCGAGCCGTGCCCGAACTGAGCGGCGTCGTGCCCGGGCGTCAGACGGTCGGCCGGGTGCTCCACCGGCTCGGCTACCGCCTCCGCCGCGTACTCAAAACCCGTCCCGAAAAAATCCCCGAGACCGACGCGATCTTCGAAAACGTCCGTGAAGCCCGCGCCCGGACATCGGCCGACCCCGACACCTTGAGGATCTCCATCGACACCAAGGCCAAGGTCGGCGACTTCTCCCGGGGCGGCGAAGCCCGCGGAGCCGGACCGGTCCGGACGCTCGATCACGACCTGTCGGCCGACGCCCTCTTGGTCCCGTTCGGAGTTCTCGAACTCAACCGCGGAGCGGAGGAAATCCACCGGCCCCTGTTCATTTTCGGGCACTCGAAGGAGACCAGCGACTTCATCGCCGACGGCCTCGAGTGCTGGTGGAAGGAGCGGAAGGCCGTTCATCCCGGTGTCCAACGGCTGCACATCGAACTCGACAACGGCCCGGAGATCGGCAGTTCCCGAACCCAATTCATGAACCGTTTGGTCGGGTTCGCCGATCGCCACCAAGTCGAGATCGAACTGGTGTATTTGCCGCCGTACCACTGCAAATACAACCCCGTCGAACGCTGCTGGGGCATCTTGGAAAAGCATTGGAACGGGGCGTTGCTGAACTCAGTCGAGCAAGTTCTGAACTGGGCCGGCACGATGACCCGGCGGACGATCCGCCCTCTGGTTCGCCAGATCACCACCCTCTACGAACGCGGGATCCGATTGACCGAGGCCTAGTTCCGCACGATCGCCCAACGACTGATCCGATCCGCGACCCTGCCCAAATGGAGCCTCCGCATTCGACCGCAGCAACCGGTAGAATAATTCCACGCAACTGCCTTAAATCCATCGATATTGGTCGTCGTCAGGATGTACCCATCTTCCGTGTAAGGCTTCCCAACAGAAGACGTTGTACTGTCGTTGTGCCGAAGGCTCTCGAAATCGATCACCACGCGTCAGCCGGTCGTCCAGTTGCTCGACCCGGAGGTTCAACGTGTTGGTAGCACGGTTTCGGTTTCGATTGAACCGAGAGGGTATGCACCAACTGCGTTTCAAGACAAGCATCTCGAAAACTCCTGGGAAGAGGGAGATCCGGTGGGTCATCGCATAAGGCCGTAAGCAAACTAACAACGGTTGTCTTATGGATCGATCTAATAAAGCTCAGGTTTCTGGTGGCGCGTGCCTTTCATATTTGGTACTAATTTGCGAATGGATGGCTCAAACCGATTTACCCAAACAACGCGTATGCGGCTGAAGCGACAATCGCGATGTGGAATATGGTCACCGCCCAGAACAGAATCAGGAACGGGATCTTTTTCGTCTTATGACGAAAGTATCTCTGTCCGAAAATTGCACCCGGCCAGCCACCGAAAAATGCCAACGCATGAAGCGTCCTCTCAGGGACTCGTCGTCCACCTTGGATCGCTCGCTGTTTATCGCAACCGTAGACCAGGAACGTGACCGTGCCCATCACAGAAACCAGGATGAGGTAGGCGAGTCCGGCGGTCGCAAAAGTGAGTGAACCCATCAGGTGATCTGGTTTCCAAAAGTGCCGGGGTGGCTCACCCGCACAGGTGTACCAAGTGTCGGAGCATATCGCGCACCGAGATGACCCCGGCGGGTTTGCCCGCAGTGATGATGGGTAAGTGGCGGTAGCCGCCGCCGTCCATCTTGGCGAGTGCGGACGCGAGCGGGTCGGTCAGGGCGGTCGTTTCTGGATTCGCCGTCATAAAATCGCGGACGTGTTGACCGGCGAAATCGGGGGAACCGGCGACCTTAGTGAGAAAGTCCCGTTCGGTGAGGATACCCAGCAGTTCACCATCCGCCCCCAGAACTAACAGCGCGCCGACCGATTGCGAAATCATTTTGGAGATGGCCTCCCCGAGTGTCGCGTCGAGTTCCACCGTCACCGGTAATTTGGGCTTCAACACCGAGACGCGGTCGACGAGCAAGCTCCCCTCGACGCGGTCGGCCGGTAACGGCCGGTCGATCGCCATCAAGTCGAACAGGCAGTTCGAGCATTGCTCGGTGCCGGGCAAATTGAGTTGACCGCAAACGGGACAGATCATCGGCGTTACTTCTTGAGGATCTTGATTTCGACTTTGCGGAAGTCGATGGGATGGCTCTCCGATTGCAGCGATATGGTGCCGCCTTCGATCAGCAGCTTTTTATCTTGGATTAACTTCTTGGCGTCGGTATCGCGTTCGTCGAATTGGATCTGTTCGTACTCGATGACTTTCTCACCGTTGACGAAGTGTTCCACCGCGCCACTGCCGTGAACTTCGGCTTCGACGGTGACCCATTCCTCGTCTTTGAACGTCGCCGACTTGGACTCGGTGCAATGCGTGAGATGGAGCTTGTTGCCGTAAACCACATTCGTGCCGGGGGTGCAGAGGTTGCCGGTCGGTCGCGGGTCTTTGCCATTGCCACCTAAGAGTTGCACTTCGATGCTCACGGGGAAGTCTTGATCCTTCCGCATAGTCTTCGGATCTTGCCCGTGGATCATGATGCCACTGTTGCGGAGTGCCCAACCCGGCCCGCCCTTCACCTGCTTCTCCACGAAGCGATACTCGACGCGGATGCGGTAGTGGCTGTAAATGTCCTTGTAAAAAATGTGGCCGAACTTGCCTTCGAAGTTGTCGTACTTGTCGTAACGCACTTTCATTAGGCCGTCTTCCACCCGGAACGTGTTGCCGAAGTTGTCGCCGAGTTCATACCCCTTGATCTTGGGCGTCCAACCGTCGAGGTTTTTCCCGTTGAACAGCGGAATCCATTCGTCCTTGGGTTTGTCCTCGGCGAATGCCGGGGCCGCGATGGCACACCCAATAATCAGAGCGAGTAACCGATACATGGAAGCGACTCCGGTGGAGTTGGCCAGAAGGTGGGGCTATCATACGGCGCTTCCGCAGCCCCGATTTCGTTATGATGGTGGTGCCGGTCGATTCCAGTCCCGATTGGTCGGAGGTTCCGATGTCTGCCGTCGCCAAGAAGAAGTTCACCGCCGAAGAATATGCGGCGCTGGAGCTGGTTGCCGGGTACAAGAGCGAATTCTACCGGGGAGAAATCTTCCCGATGAATGGTCACGGTGGCCCGTTCGCCATGGCTGGGGCCAAGTTCGATCACAACCAAGTGAAAGACAATCTTGTCTTCGAGATCACCTGTCGTTTGAAAGGAGGCCCGTGCCGGACATTGTCGAGCGACATGCGTGTGAAGGTCGAGGCCACGGGTTTGGAAACCTATCCGGACGTGCTCATTTTGTGCGGCCCGCCGACGTTTACCGACGACACTGAGATCTGCCTCTTGAACCCGGCCGTCGTGATCGAAGTCCTCTCGCCGTCGACGGCTCACTACGATCGCGGAACAAAGTTCCGCCATTACCAACTGATTTCCAGCCTTCAAGAAATTATCTTGATCGAGCAAGAGGAACCGATCTGCGAGCGGTACGTGCGCGCTTCGGATGGAGTCTCATGGACTCGAACGACCGTCGAAGGCTCGGACGCCTCGTTGACCTTCGCCACGGTGAACGCGACCATTCCGTTGCGTGATCTTTACGCTGGGGTTGAGTTCCCCGAATTCCCTAGCCGCTGATTCCTGAGACCACACGCCGTGAAGCTTGATTCCATCGAACTATTACGCCCAATCGTTCCGTGCCAATTTCGCGCGGCCGTGTTCGACTTCGACGGTACCCTTTCTCTCCTTCGCGAGGGGTGGTCGCGTCTCATGGCCGAAATCGGCATCGACCATCATAAAGACCGCACTCAGCTCGAATATCTCGAACGTGAGATGCTGCTTTTGAGCGGCAAGCCATCGATCCACCAAATGCGCAGGCTCGCGGAGATCATCCTCGAACGCACCGGCAAAACGGCCGATCCGGACGCGATGCTTCAACTCTTTCTGAAGCGGCTGATTGCCCTCTCGGTCGAGCGCCAGGAACGGATCATCTGCGGACGTGACCGACCCGACAACTGGACGGTGTTCGGCAGCCGAACACTGCTCGAAAATTTGCGCCGACGGGGTGTGACGTTGTTACTCGCCAGCGGCACCGAACTCGATTGTGTGAAACGTGAATGCGAGATTCTCGGGCTGTCCGAATTCTTCGGTTCACGCATCCATGGGCCGACCGACAACTCGGCGAACTTCAGCAAGCGCGCGGTCATCGAAGACTTTATGAAAGAACTCGGTCTTCCCGGCGAAGAGTTGCTCGGCTTCGGCGACGGCTATTCGGAGACGGTCGAAATCAAGCGCGCCGGCGGGACGATGATCGGCCTGGCCAGTGCCGAAGTGGGCGTGCCGGGAATCAACACCATGAAACGCACCATGCTCATCGAATTGGGTGCCGATGTGATCGTACCGGATTATAGCCATGGCGAAGAGTTGATCGAGTTGTTGTTTCGAGTCTAAAATGAGACGAAACGAATCACTCACCTTCAGGAATCGATTATGTCCACATCACTTGAACTCGCCACACTCGGTGGTGGCTGTTTTTGGTGTACTGAAGCGGTCTTCGAACTCGCCAAGGGAGTCCAGCAAGTGGTGTCCGGCTACACCGGTGGACACGTGGTGAATCCCAGTTACGAAGCTGTCTGTGGGAAGAAAACGGGCCATGCGGAAGTGGTGCAAATCACGTTCGATCCGACCGCCATTTCCTACCGCGACTTGCTCGGAATTTTCTTCGCCACGCACGATCCAACGACGCTGAACCGTCAGGGCAACGACGCCGGCCCGCAGTATCGTTCCGCGATTTACTTTCACTCACCCGAGCAAGAGCGCACGGCCCGTGAGGTGATTGCGGAACTGAACGGCGAGGGGATTTTCACCGGCCCCATCGTCACAGAAGTGACGGCAATTCCAGCGTTCTACCCGGCGGAGGAGTACCACCAAGGGTACTACCGCCAGAACCCGATGCAACCGTACTGCGCGTTCGTGACGGCTCCGAAAGTGGCGAAGTTCCGGGAGAAATTCGCCCACCTACGCAAGAGCTAAATCTTTCCATCGGCCAATCTCGGCAAATCGTCGAGTGTTCGCAGGCCGAAGATTTCCAAGAATCGAGCGGTGGTCTCATAGCCGCCCGCCATATCGGCGCGTTTCAGAGCGACCAGTCCCAAGCGAACGAGTTGACGGAGGACGGCGCCGCAGTCGGCGCCGCGTGTCGTATCGAGTTCGGCTTTGCCGACGGGTTGCCGGTAGGCAATCAAACTCAATACGTCGATACTCGGCTGAGTGAGTCGCGTTTCCTTGGGGCCGCCGTACAACTTTTCTTGGATTCCACGGTAGGCACTTCGCAAGGCCAACACCCAGCCGGTATCGCGCGACTGAACAGCATACGGGCGATTCTGATTGCGATAGTTTTTAGCGAGCTCGTCCACGAGTTCGCGGAACCGTTCCTCGGTCAACCCGCGAATGGCCGAACAGGCTTTTGCCGCCGTGAGCGGCGGGCCACCAATGAACAGCATCGCTTCGATGATTTGCAGCGGTGACGGCGGTGCAGCGTCCGGTTCAACGACGATTTTTGGAAAGAGTGCAGGGGGAATAGGTGCGGTTCGCACCTCCAACTGCGGTGGCACTTCCAACTCATCCGGTTCGACGTCCAATTCCCAATCGCCTGACAACTTGGATGCCGCCGCAACGGCTTCGCTCCAACTAATCGTACGTTCGGGTTCTTCCGGCGTGTTCATACTGTCAAACGTTACCCGTCGTGGGGCAAGAAGAATACCCCGGTCACAAAGGTGCCGATCCAGACCAACGTGAACAAGACCCCGCAGGTCACGTGGAGTTTCTTCCAGTGTCGAGCGCCGGACAAGATCATCACGGGCAAGAGGATCGCCGAGGGAATGGCGAAACACAAATGAATGCGAAGGGCCTGACGGGCCTCGTCGCTGAAAGTCGCACTGACATCGACAAAGAATCGCAAGAGCAGTTCGAAGCCGACGACAGTGGTCATCGTCAAAATAAAGAATGCGGTGTTTAGCCGTCCGTGGAGCTTCTTGCGTCCGGATGCAATGGCGACAATGGCGGCGGCGAACAGCACCGAAACGGCGATGACGAGAACTTTGAGTGTGAGGATGATCTCTGGACCGGTCGGCACTGGGGAAACCTCGACGGATACTGGTGCGGTAATTGTAGGTAAGACGAATCGAGGCGGAACGGACAATCAAGATGGTCGATGCCAGTGCCGGAACCTTCGGTAAGATTCTCCTTTTACCATTCTGCACTCAAACCGGAGCCGCACTGGTGGCACCCCTGCGCATTCTTGTCATTGCTTCGGAAGTCGTCGGTTTCGCCAAAACCGGCGGACTGGCCGATGTCACCGGATCTCTCCCTCGGGCGCTCGCCGAACGCGGCCACGAAGTCGTGGTTGTCATGCCTTATTACCGAGCGGTTCGCTTCGGAAAGAATCCGCCGGAAGCGACGTCGCACGTGTTGCATGTGCCCATCGGGGCCCGAACCTTGGCTTGCCGGTTGTTTCAGTCTAAACTTCCGGGAACCGAGGTCCCCATTTACTTCGTCGATGCGCCGGAATACTTCGACCGCGACGATGGCTATCACGGCCGGGGGTTGTACCAGCAGACGATGCCGGGCGGGTATAAATCCGACTATCCGGACAATGCGGAACGGTTCGCGTTTTTCAGCAGGGCCGCACTGGAAGTGATTCCGACGCTGCGCTTCCAGCCCGATATCGTCCACGCCAACGACTGGCAAACGGGCCTCGTTCCAGCGTACTTGTCCGAGTTCCGGGCCAACCCGAAATACGCCAACATCCGTTCGTTATTCACGATTCACAACATCGCTTACCAAGGGATGTTCGGGGCCGACGTCATGCGGATGACCGGTCTGCCGGGCTGGATGTTCAACCCGAAGCAGCTCGAATACCACGGCCAATTGAACTTCTTGAAAGCGGGTGTCGTGTTCGCCGATGCGGTCAACACCGTCAGCCCAACCTACGCCCGCGAAATCCAAACCGCCGAGTACGGCTGCGGGATGGAAGGGCTGCTCATCGAAAATAAAGAGAAGCTCAGCGGCATCGTCAACGGCGTCGATTACGACGTCTGGAATCCGTCACTCGACCCACTGCTACCGAAGCGTTACGACGCCAGCAACGTGTTCGAACGTAAACCGGCGAGTAAGGCCGAACTGCAGAAACGGTTCGGCCTGCCGGTCGATCCCGCTAAACCGGTGTTGGGGTTGGTGGCGCGACTGGTGAGCCAAAAAGGGATCGACCTGATTCTGAGTTCCGCCCCCGGGTTCCTCGATCTTGGCTGCCAGCTCATATTCCTCGGCGACGGCGACCGAGAATTCCACGATCAACTCCAAAGTTTCCACGCCAAACATCCGCAACAAGTCGGCATCTACCTCGGCTTTCAAGAGCAACTCGCCCACCTTGTGGAGGCGGGATCGGATCTATTCCTCATGCCGAGCCGTTACGAACCGAGTGGGTTGAACCAACTTTACAGTTTGAAATACGGCACCCCGCCCGTGGTGCGCGCCACCGGCGGCTTGGCCGACACCATCGTCAACGCGAACGAAGACAACTTGGCCAACGGCACTGGAACCGGCTTCAGTTTCAACGAATACACACCCAGCGCGCTCTACCAGACCGTGAAGTGGGCCTTGCTGCTCTACCGCGAGCGCCCCAAGGATTTCCAGCAAGTGGTGCTGACCGCCATGCGACAAGATTGGTCGTGGGATCGCAGTTCCGCAGACTACGAAGCGCTGTACCGGAGATTGGTTGGGTGAGAAAACATGGCTATACTAGAATCATGGGTACTGAAATGCTGACTGCACGCACAACGACTCTGCTCGACCTCAGTGGATTGACCGCTCCTGTGGTGCAAAACATTTGTCAATTGGTCGAGTCACTGAAGGGGAATGGCACGATTGTGCCTGTGATCATTGAGTCGGAGCGGAAGTCTCTGGCGGGTGTATACGATCATCTAGGGATTTCTATTTCCCATGATGAGTTCAAAGTGCTCCAACGTGAAGCGTGGTCAACATTCCAATGTGACTAAGTCCCAGAAATGCCTGACCGAATTATCGCAGCGACGGCAGTTCACCACCGGCTTCCGCTCGTCAGCGTCGACCACGATAACCGCACATCAAATCCACAGCTTCATCTTCGCACGCAGGGCCGGTGGCAGCTTCGCATCCAGCGTGCGGAGTACCTCCGAGGGGTGGTATCGCGTGCTGAAGTGACCGACGATCAGCAGTTCATTTTTGAACTGCCCTTGGCGCTCGATGAAGTCGTCGAGGTGCATGTGGCCGAACCGGTGGATCTTCTCGCGGCGGTGGCTGGCCCGAATGAAACTGAGTTCGGTGATCAAGATCTTGGACACGAACGCGGCCGGGCAGGCGTCCAACCCGGCCGGGCTGGTATCGCCGGTGTAGGCCACGAGTGGCGTCCGCACTTCACGGGTGATCTCCACTCCCGCGAACTTCAAATCTTTGATCTTTTCGCCCGGCAGTCCAATGAATTCGTCTTTGAGTTTGTTGCGGCGATCCCAGACCACAAACCCGAGCGACGGGATCGTGTGCGTCGTCGCCCAGGCGGTCACCACATGCTCGCGGGAAATCTCGAACTCTTGACCCGCTTCAACCGGGATCAGATTGCACACCTGTCGACCGCGATCCAGACGTTGAAAGATCAGCAGCAACTTCTTCACGTCTTCGTAACTTTCGGCGGGGACGTACACCGTCGGCGGTTCCATTTTCATCATCCGCCGACGCGCCACATACACCGGTAGGGCCGCGAAGTGATCCAGGTGGGTGTGGGAAATGAACATGGTCGGCGAACCCATGAAATCCCAGGGGCTGGCCCCCAAATCGAAGCCGAGTTTGAGTTCCGGGATGCGCCAGCAACTTTGCACCGCCGCCCGCGACCATCCTTCGATGGTCAGGGCGCCATGTTGATGGGTCAGATACGGGGCGTTGTCGACGGGACGATCATCGGGATGCATGGGAACCCAATCTCTGGACGTGTAAAAGAGGAACGCGGATGACGCGGAAGGAAAAGAGATAAGGAGGATCGGGAAAGATCCTGTGTTTTCCGACTCTCTTGATCCCGGCTTTTTCCGCGTCCTCCGCGTCCCTCTTCGACTTATTTCTTCTTCTCGAAATCACCCGCTTGAATGATGACCAATTCACCGGGCTTCACGTGCTTCTCGAAAGCTTTCTTCACGTCGCCGGGTTGCAGGCTTTCGATCTTCTTTTCCAGATCGGCAAGATACTGGAATGTGCGGCCCACATGCAGTCCCTCGGCTAATTGACCAGCGATGGCTCCATCACTACTCAGCAGCACTTTTTGAGACTGAATGAACGCTTTCTTCCCTTCTTCAAGTTCGGACGCGCTGACGCCGTCCTTCACGAAACGGGCCACTTCCTCGGCGATGGCTTTATCAACCTTCTCCATATTCGTGGGGTTCGTGATGGCGTTGATCGTGAAGCGAGCGTCTGCATCGAGAGCGTCCGCACGGAACTGAGAACCGACGCCGTAGCTCAAGCCATCTTTACCCCGAACACGCACACTCAACCGAGATGCCAGTGGCGCTTGCCCCAGTAAATAGTTTCCCACACGCATGGCGGCGTAGTCCTCATCGCCATCTTTGATGTTCACGGGAATGCCCGCCGCGAACACGGCATTCGCCTTGTCCGGCGTGTTGATCTTTTCGATACCACTCTTCACGGTGAAGACCTTGCCTTCGATCCGCTTGTACGGAGTGGTGGCTTCCCACTTCGATAAGAGATTTTCCAAGCCCGACTTCACCGCGACCGGATCGAAGTCGCCGACGATGGCGATTTCGCCGTGCTGTCCACCGAGTTGCGTTTCGTAGAGCGCCTTCACTTGGGCCAGCGTGACCGCTTTGATGCGAGCACCCAATTCTTCCATCGTTGGCGTGGCACGGACATCATCGGCCGCGTACGGTGCGAGTTTGCGGTTGAGTGCCCGTGTCGCCAGCGTTTGCGGGTCGCTCTTGGTCTGCTCGAAGCCTTCGATCTCTTCGCGCTTCAACGTCTCGAACTCGGCTTCGGGGAAGCTTGGCTCTCGTAATACTTCCTTCAAGAGCGCGAGAACCGCTGGCAGGTTCGCTTTCTTGGTCTGCACGCCGATTGTCAACTCCCCAGCACTGGCCGTGACGCTGACCACGGCGTTCAACTTGTCGAGCGCGTCCTTGAGCTGTTCGCGGCTCTTGGATTTGGTGCCGCGCAGCATCATGCTGCCGAGACAATCCGCAACTTCGGACTGCCCCTTCAAACTGTCGAGGTTGCCGAAGCGCAGGTTCAGCACCGCGGTCACCGTTTCGCCGCGTGTCTTCTTCGATAGGAACGCATACTTGACGCCACCGATCTCGCCGCGGGCGACGCGCTTCTCCACGTTCTCCGGGGTCGGGTCGAACGCTTCCCCGGCGGCCACCGCATCCCGACCGATGTACCCCTTCACGAGATCGTCGATCCCCGGTGTGCTCGGCACGGCCGCGCGCTCGGCCTGCTTCGTCGGCAAATAGACGCCGACTGTGCGATTCGCCCGCACCATGTACTTCGCCGCGACTTTGTTCACCGCATCGGCTGTGACCTTTTCGAGACGGTCGCGATGCAGGAAGAAGAGACGCCAATCGCCGCAGGCCGCCCAATCCGAAAGACTAATGGCGAAGAGCTGGCTGTTGGACAGCGTGCGTTCGCGTTGTTGCGTCAGCGTCCGCACCGCCCGGTCGACTTCTTCCTTGGTAATCGGCGTTTTGCTCAGCGTTTCGAGCGTTTCAATCAAGGCATCGCGGGCCGCTTCCACTTTATCGGTCTCGGTGAACGCCAGCAGCGAAATGGTACTCGGATCGTGAGAGTTACGGACGAAGCCACCGGTCTGGCTGGCCTTCTTCGTTTCGACGAGCGACTTATATAACCGGCCCGTCGGCATGGTCGTCAGCACGCTGTTGAGCACTTCGCAAACGGCATAGTCTTCGTGAGCCGCAGCGGGAATGTGGTAGACGACTCCGGCCGCACCACTGTCACCGACACGCCGCAGCGTGACGTTGCGTTCGCCGTCTTGGGCCGGTTCCTCGGTGTACGTTGGCGGGATCGGATCCTTCGGCTGCACAATCGGGCCGAAGTGCTTGGCAATCAGCGCGAGTGCTTTGGACGGCTCGAATTGACCCGCCACGATCAGCATGGCGTTGTCCGGACGGTAGTATTTCTTGTAGAAGGCCTTTAAGCTGTCGATGGGCACTTTCTCGATGTCGGTCCGGTTGCCGATGGTCGACTTGCCGTAGTTGTGCCACTCGAATGCGGCCGATTGCATCCGCTGGAACAAGATGGCGACGGGGCTATTTTCACCGCGCTCGAACTCGTTGCGGACGACGGTGAATTCGCTCATCAAGTCTTCGCGCTTCACGAAACTGTTCATCATCCGGTCGGCTTCGAGTTCGATCCCGAACTCCAAATTCTCGTCGCCGGCGGTCATCGTTTCAAAGTAGTTGGTGCGATCGACCGACGTGGTGCCGTTGAAGTTGGCCCCGTGGTCGCGTAACGCCTTCGGAACGTCCGGGAACTTCGGGCACCCTTTGAAGACCATATGTTCGAGCAAGTGGGCCATGCCGGTTTCGCCGTAGCCCTCATGGCGACTGCCGACGAAAATGGTGCAATTGACGGTGACTTTCGGACTGGACGCATCGGGGAGCAGAATGACCTTCAGGCCGTTCTTCAGCACGTATTCGGTCAGACCCTCGACGGTACTGCCTTTGGTGATTCCTTCGGGCAAAGTCAACTCCTTCGGGGCAGCGGGTTTCGGCTGACCGAACCCAGACGGAATGGCCAGCACAGCCGATAATAGGCCTGCGATCAACAAACGGGACATGGTGGGAAACTCCTATCCGCCCAAAGGATATTCGCAGCGCGGGCGGTCAGTATCATCGTCGGGAGGAAGGGGTTGGGATTCAAGGGGATGGGGGCATTGGTGTAGGATCGAAAAGAATTACGTGTGATATTGGAATGTGATCGGTCAAAAGATCGTCGCCTGGGGCGTGGCCCCAGACTGAGCGTACGGCTCAGACCACCCAGACGGCGGTCGGGGTGATCGCATCGGCGGGCCTATTCCCGGGGCCGGCGCGGCCGCTGCCAGCGAAGCGGCTGATGATCTTCACGGTCATGTCGTGGTCGCAGGTCAACTGGCAACTCAGGCGAACGCCCGACAACCCTTTGGCAGCGAGCACGGCCTTCTCGGCTTCCGTCATCTCTGTCGGTTCACCGGACACGAATTCCACTTTGCACGTGGTGCATTTGGCGTTGCCGCCGCACGCGTGGAGTTGGTCGATCCCCGCTTCGTCGGTTAGCCCGAGTACGAGCCGCTTGCCGGCGGGAATCTCGAATACGCCCACATCTTCAACGGTCAGCTTCGGCATGCTCGCTCCTTTAAATTGATTCCGACATCTCTCGTCCGACTCACTCGTATTATAAAATCTATGTTTAATCTCTACATCGATGCCGATGCCTGCCCCGTGAAAGACGAATGCTACCGCGTCGCCAAACGCTACGCCTGGCCTGTGATCGTCGTGGCCAACTCGCAGATCGGTATCCCGGCCGATCCGTCGGTGACGATGGTGGTGCGGCTCGGCTTCGGTGCCGCCGATGATTGGATTGCAGAACAAATCGGGCCGGGCGATCTCGCCATCACGGTCGATGTGCCCCTGGCCGCACGCTGTGTCGAAAAGGGAGCGTTGGTGGTGACCAACAAGGGGTATTTGTACACGGCCGCGAACATCGGCGAAGCGTTGGCCGTGCGCAATTTGAACGAAGAACTCCGTCAATCGGGCCTGCTCGGTGCCGGTGGCCCGAGTCCGATGAACACCAAAGATCGCTCGAAGTTCTTGGCGAAGCTCGACGAGGCGATCAACTTGACGCGGAAGATGTTTCCGGTGAGTGCCTGACGATCATTTTTTCTTCAACTGCTTGTCGAAGTAGGCGAGCATCGCTTTGTCGGCGGTCTCGGCGTCTTTGCCTTTGAAGCCGTGACCGGCCCCTTCCATGGTGAGCAATTCGGCTTCGACTCCGCTGGCTTTCAACTTGTCGATGAGCCAGACGGCCTGTTCGTGGGCCACGTATTTATCGTCGGTGCCGTGGATGCACAGCGTCGGCACGGCGTTCGGCGTCACCCAATAGAGTGGGCTGGCTTTGAGGTGCTGTTTGCGGGCTGTCTCTAAGTTTCCCCCGAGGAAGAGGGGCAGTACCTCGGCCGCATCGACGCTCTTGCCGTACGATTTTGTGAAGTCACTCGGCCCGTAGACGTTGACAACGCAAGTCACCGCGCTCGATTCTTTCGTATGGCCACCGTCCCCTTCGAACTCTTTCACGTCGGCCGTGACGCCGAGGAATTGGGCGAGGTGTCCACCGGCGGAGCCACCGGTCGTGCCGATGCGGGTGGGGTCGATTTTGTAGGTTCCGGCATTGGCCCGGGCCCACCGCACGGCCGCTTTGGTGTCGTGGACGGCGGCCGGGAACTGATACTTCGGCGCCAACCGGTAACTAACGGTCATGGCGACGTAACCGCGCTGAGCCAGTTTCAAAATGAGGCTGTCGTATCCATTTCGATTCCCAGCACGAAAGCCACCGCCGTGGATGCAGATGATCGCGGGGTAGGGGCCTTCGCCAGTTTTGGGACGGGCGATGTCTAATTGGAGATGTTGATTGTCCGGGTTCGAGTATTCGACGCCCGATTCGAAAACAACATCGTCGGGAATGGTCAACTTCGATTGGGCACCGGCCAATTGAGGCGCGGAGAGAGCCACGAAGATCAACAGTAGGAATCGGAAATGGGACATCGATTGAATCTCCGGCGGTGAGAGGTTTGAAGAGTGTAGTGCAGTGCGGATGGAATCCCTATCGTAAAATTTATGCTTATCGCGAACACTCCCGCCCTGATCTTGGCCCCGATGGAAGGGGTGACCGACGCACCGATGCGGGCGGTTCAGGGTGAATCGGGCGCCTTCACGTTCAGCGTGTCCGAGTTCCTCCGTGTCAGTCAGTCGGTGCCGCCGAAGAGCGTGTTCCTGAAACATATTCCCGAACTCCGAACGAGGGCGAGTACTTCGAATGGGCTACCCGTGGTCGTGCAATTGCTCGGTGGCGATGCCTCGTTGATGGCGGAGGCGGCCGTGGTGGCTTGCGAACTCGGAGCACAGGTGATCGACATCAATTTCGGTTGCCCCGCGAAGACGGTCAACCGGCACGATGGCGGTGCTACGCTGTTGAAATACCCAAAGCGGATCCGAGAAATTGTGTCCGCAGTGCGGGCCGCCGTGCCGAGCGAACTCCCGGTTTCGGCGAAATTAAGATTGGGCTGGGACACCCTCGATGCCATCGATGAGAACGCCGAGATGGCGGCTGAAGGCGGCGCGGCTTGGATCACGATTCACGGCCGCACCCGCGAAGCCGGATACGCTCCGCCGATCTATTGGTCGCCGATCGGGCGCGTTCGGGAACGGTTGTCGATCCCCGTCGTCGCCAACGGCGATATCTGGACGGTGGATGATTTTCAGCGGTGCCGAGACGCCACGGGGTGCCGACACTTTATGCTCGGTCGCGGTGCCTTGGCCAACCCGTTATTAGCCCGACAAGTGGCTGCTGAGTTGGGCATCCAGACAGAAGCACCGGAGACAGAATTTGCTTGGCCCGTGCTGCTTCAAAAGCTCGTGGACAGTTCTATCGCCTTGGAATTGGGATCTCCGGGACGCATCCTCCGCCGCTTAAAACAGTGGCTGAGCTTGGCGGCGCGGTACGGAACCTTCGCACAGTTCGACGAAGTCAAACGATCGGAGAGCCTCGAAGATTTGTTTGCAGCACTGCACTCCCCACTTCAACCGAGCCATTCCGGGTGAGTGGCGGTTCCGTCGAATTTCACACCGGTTTTGAACTGCTCGTATTCGCCCTTCCCAGCGACTTTCGCCGTCTTGGCGAGTAACGCATCGACCGCTTCGACGGTCAACGGTTTGAAGTCCTTGGCCACTTTCAATGCTTGAGTCAACCGTTCCATTGTTTCGATCCCCGTGATGACAACGGAGGTGGGCAACGTCAGGGCGTAGTTCAAACATTCGACTGCGGTCGCTGTTTTGGTTTCGAGAATGGCACCACTGGCTAGAGGTTTCATCCCCAGCACACCGACCTGATCTTTCACGAGCTCCGGTAGTACAACACGTGCGAAACTCCGGAAGTGAGCATCGAGCACATTGAGAGGCATTTGCACAGTATCGAACCGGAAGCCATGCTCTTTGGCGATGGCGAGCGTCCTGAGGTGGACGATCGGATCTTTGTGACCGGTGAAGCCGACAAAGCGAATCTTCCCAGCCTTCCGTGCCGCTTCGACTGCTTCCTGAGCACCGTCTTCGCCGAACACTCGGTCGGCATCCTCCATCCGCAGCATTTCGTGGTGCTGCATAAGATCGATCACGTCGGTTCGCATTCGCAGTAAGCATTCGTCAATCTGTTTGGCCGCGGCGATTTTCGTGCGTCCGTCGATCTTCGTCATCAAGAAGACTTTTTTGCGGTAGCCGTTCAGCAGGGCTTTGCCCATCCGCAACTCGCTGAGACCGTTGTGGTAGTCCCAGCAGTTGTCCATAAAATTGATGCCCGAATCGATAGCCGTCCGCATGATTTTGATCGACTCGGCTTCGTCTTTGGGAACGCCAATGTGGAACCCGCCGAGACCGATGCACGACACCAGTTCGCCAGTCTTGCCGAGTTTGCGGTAAAGCATGCCATCCCGGACGACTTCGCCAGTCGGGTCGTAACGGAGCAACGGTTCGGATTTCTCCACGGGCGCCGCTAACGAATGTTGAACGAGTGAACCGGCCACTATGGGCACGGCACCCAGTGCCGTCGCCATTTTCAGAAATTCTCGGCGTTTCATAGGGTGCTCTCCTCAATCGTTAGCGCGGTTGCGAAGCTGGCTTCTGTACCGTTCGCAAACCGATGCTCAACGCTAAACGAATTCGGCATCATTTCAAAACCACTCACAGATAGGAGATTGTCAACGCAATCCGGGTGCCAAGCCAACTTAACCCGACACCGGAGAAATGATCCAGCACGAATCATGGGCGGTCATGCCGATGCGCGGGTAGTATTCGCGGGCCAGGGGTGCTGCCAACAGGATCAACGTGGTCTGCAATCCGGCGGCAGCGTGGGTGCGGCGGATCAATTCTTTGCCGATGCCCCGTCGTTGATGCTGCACGTCGACGGCGAGATCAGAAAGATACGTGCAGAAGGCGAAGTCGCTGATGGCCCGACTGATACCCACAAGCTGGGTGCCGATGCGGGCCGTGGCTATCACGCTGGCATTCCGGAGCATGTTGCGAATCGTATCGGATTCGTGGATCGGGCGGCGTTCGGCCAAGGTCGAGCGTGTGAGCAAATCGACGAACTCGTCCGGCTGCAATTCCGGTTCGATGGCATAGGTAACTTCGAGCATGGGCGTTCCGTTTCGAATGGATTATCGGCAATTCTCTAAAAATTTGCCTGAGTCATTTGACAATGAAATCGTGAAGCTTATATTAGTGTACATAAGTTAAATCACACTGGAAACTCGTCGGCATCAACATTCGCGCTTGCTCCGGCTGCTGTTCCGCTTCATACTGCGAATCCTACCTCACCCGATCGGGAGTCTCTCTCATGCGCCTCGGAACGCTCGCAGTTTTGTTCGCTATTTTCAGTGGCTCCGCCGCTTTGGCTAAAGACCCTACCACGATCACTTGGAAGAAGACCGTCCTCGACAAGAAATTCCGTTCCGAAGGGTGCGCCATCGCGGACGTGAACAAAGACGGCAAAATGGACGTGCTCGTCGGTGAGTTCTGGTACGAAGCCCCGGATTGGAAACGCCACGAAATGCAGAAGCCGGGCGAATACGGCGATGGTTTGAAAGGTTACAGCAAGGTTTTTGCCTGCTGGGCCGAGGATCTCAACGCCGATGGTTTCCCGGATTTGATCGTGATCGGCTTCCCCGGTGAGCCGGCCTACTGGCTCGAAAACCCGAAAGGGCTGGGCACGACCCAAGATGGAAAACCGACCCATTGGGCGAAGCATGAAATCTGGCACAGTGCCTGCAACGAAACGCCGCTGTACCAGGATTTGCTCGGCGACGGCAAGAAAGTCCTCGTGATGGGCTATCAGCCGAAGGGGGCCAAGACGGACGGCAATGACGGGCAAATGGCGTACTTCACCCCGGATCCCAAAGATCCGAATGCCACGTGGATCGCACACCCGTTGAGTGACCCTGCGAGCAAGACAGCTTCGGCCGGGAGCAATCGCTTCAGCCATGGACTGGGCATCGGCGATTTGAACGGTGATAAAAAGCTGGACGTGATGACCTCCGGTGGTTGGTGGGAGCAGCCCGAAAAAACCGATGGCAAAACCCCGTGGAAGTTTCACGCTGCGGCGTTCAACGATAGTTTCGCCGACATGTTCGCGTTCGATGTCGACGGCGACGGTTTGGCCGATGTGTTGGGGACTTCGGCCCACAAATATGGGATCTGGTGGTACAAACAGCGGCCCGGCCAAAGCGGTGGCGAATCGGGGTTCGAGAAGAAAGAGTTGTTCAAGGATCTGCTCTCCGAGACGCATGCCGCTCATTTCTTGGACATCGATGGCGATGGCCAGAAAGACTTGATCACCGGTAAGAGATGGTGGAGCCACGGGAAGGGGGAACCCGGTTCGGATAAGCCCGCGATCATTTATTGGTTCCGAGTGACCAAGGGCAAAGATGGGATTGCCAGCTTCACGCCGAACGTCATCGACGACGATAGCGGCATCGGAACCCAGTTCGTGGTGCAAGACATGAACGGCGATGGCTTGCTCGATGTGATCGTGTCGAACAAGAAGGGCGTGTCGGTGATTATCCAGCAACGTAAGTAAGTCGATTCGCCGGTATCCGACCCAGCCCCTAAGATGTCCGCACTCGTATCATCTTGGGGGCTACAGGGTTCCATGCGCCACGTTCTCTCCGCCCTGGTTCAAAATCAGCCCGGCGTACTCGCCCACGTTTCGGGGATGCTCGCCTCGCGCGGCTTCAACATCGATAGCCTCGCCGTCGGGGAGACCGAGCACCACGACATTTCGCGGATGACATTCGTCGTCCACGGCGACGACAACGTACTCGATCAAGTCCGCAAGCAACTGGACAAGATCATTACGATCGTCCGCGTCGACGACATCAGCTCCGAGAACTTTGTCGAACGCGACCTGATGCTGATGAAGACCACGTGCAGCGCCGAAAAACGGTCGGAGTTGTTCCAACTCTGCGAATCGTTCCGCGGGCGGGTGGTGGACATCCAAAGCAACAACGTGATGATCGAAATCAGCGGCAGTGAAGCCAAGATAGAAGCGTTCATCGATCTGATGCGGCCTTACGGCATACTCGAGCTCGCTCGGACGGGTCGGATCGCCATGGTTCGCGGGATTCCGAAGAAAGAAGGCGACCGATGAGTTCGCCCGAAAAGATTCTTCTGCCGACGCGGAAGCTCGAGCCCGCGCTCGTGGACTTGCTCAAGTCGCTCAAAGTCGGTGACCGCATCAAAGTCGTGCAGAAGGTCAAAGTGGGCGGCAAAGCCTGGACAGCCGAAGCGGTCGGTGCCTTTCGAGGCATCAACTATTTGAGCACCGGCGTGACGACCGAACGGGTCAAGGAAGACGACATCGTGGTACCGACGGTGCATTTCACCAAGGACAACGGCGAGATGGCGAGCATTTGCCTCGACGAGCATACCGCTTTGAGCAAGATGTAGTCCGACCCGTCACTTGATCTCTTCATTCCAAATGGATAGTCCGAATCCATTGAGGTCGAGATCTTCACCCTTTTCCGGTTCACCCGGCCCGCCGCGATCCAGCGATAAACGGGCGTACATCCAGATCACCGATTTCTCGGAATCCATGTCGTAGCCATTGGAATCGGTGTCGGCTTCGAACAACCAACGCCAACTGCGCCGCTCGGTGCCACTATCGGTGGCTTCTTCTTGCCAACCTTTGAGGACGCGGGCGAGTACGAACATGACCTGCTTGCAGGTTTTGGCGTCGCTGATGTGGAGTTGCAGTTCGTCCGGCGTCGACTCATGCTCGAGGTCGGGCAGATTCTTCACCGCGTCGAAAAGCCGATGTTCCAATTGGGAGCAGCGCCACGGCGACCACAAATGACACGTCACACCTTGCGCTTCGAACAACAGACCGTACACGTCGACCCGCATAGCCTACCCCGACTGAACCTAGGAACGCGAATTCCGCATTTTAAGCGAAGCCCGTCTCCGGAACAGGGCAGAAAATGTTAGCGCGACTTACGGGGCAGCCGGCTTTGGTGCTTTTTCACACGATTTTCGAGCTGCACTGATTTGGCGGAGTCGGCGGGAATTCCTAACAGCTTCTCGGCAATGCGATTGTGGATGTTGGGAACTTCCACGAGGTGCGGCACGGGTTCGGCCTGTTTCTTTTCGTGAATTTCGGCGCGATCCACCGAAACAGACTTCGGCGCTTGAATTCCGATTTTGACGCGGCCGGGGCCGACTTCGACAATCGAAATGCGAATGTTCCCGGCGATGATAATTTCTTCGCCGATTTTACGGGTGAGGACGAGCATGGGTGGATCCTTCCAAGTGAATGAGCAAACCGTTTGAGAGTGGTGGTGAGGAAAAAGTTCCTCGCAGCTTCTCCGTGCCGCTGTCGAATACTTAGCACGCTTTGTGCCCACAAGTCGTTCGACAAGCCATCATAGCCGGGAAACTAACTCCAGTGAAAAATACAACCCGAAAAAAGAAATCTTTCACTTCAGTTCCGATTGTGCCGATTATCAGTGCTGACGGCACCGTTCAGACAGCGGATCCAACTGTTCGGAGCCTGGAAATGTGGAAAGAACTCACCTGTTTCGCACTGTTGATCGTGTTGGTAGTCCCCGTGTCAGCGGACGATTCTCAGCCTGCTCAATCGCCGCAAAACCAGACCCAGAAACCGATTGAGGCGGCGCCGACCGGAAATCCATTCGCGGATCCGTTCTTCGCTCCACCAAGTCGTACTCAGCAGGATCTCGGGCAGCCCGACTCGGGAACGTCCTTGAACGAGGGGCTTGTTCCACGGTCTGCTCCATTCCGTTCGGAAAAAATTTGGTTCGCGACCGATTTTTATTTTGCGGCGTCACAAGGGACACTTTTGCCGCGTTCCAATAGTGCGCACGAATTGAGTCAACTCCGACCCGGATTGCGCGCATATGGGGGCCTCTGGCTGACCGAAGATGCCCGTTTGGGCCTGGATGCGACTTTCCTGTACCTCGGTGATGCTTCCACGAGACAATTGTCGGTGTGTGCCCACAGTGCCGTGATCGGCGGCGATATCAATTTCCGCTACGGTTGGACGACCTCCGAACGTGGGCGGCTCGATTGGCTCTTTGGCTATCGGTATTTGAATCTCCGAGACACCGTCGATTTGGTGTCCACCGACGCCGGCGTGACCGTTTCCGATCATTCCCGAACTCTGAACCAGTTCCACGGTGCCCAAGTCGGCATCGGCGGGACGCACCGACTGTTCGACCGTCTGACGCTGACGACCAAAGCGACCGTGGCCCTGGGGGTTGATATTTCCGATGTGACCTTGAACGGCCCAACCATCTCGCCGTCCGGGATCAGCAACTACCGGGAGAATCTCTTTTCAGTCCTGCCCGAAGGAACGGCGAAGCTCGGCTGGGACTTCACCGACCGATTCCGTGTCAATGGCGGGTATTCGTTCCTCTATTGGAGCCGGGTTCGCCGTGCGGCCGATCAACTCGATTCCACGAATCAACCAACGAGCCGTCCGGCCTTCGGACGCGATCAGACCGACTTCTGGATTCAAGGGTGGACGGTCGGCTTAGATTTGCGGTACTAACCCGACGTCAGCGTCAACAGGTTGATCTCCGGCGGACAATTCAACCGTAACGGCACGCCCGCTTCCCCGAGGCCACGCGTTACGAAGACTGGGGATGCCGGCCCACGGACTAAGCCACCACGATACTTATCGCCATAGTTCGAAGGTAATCGCGCCGTGCCCAGACCGGGAACGTAAACTTGCCCACCGTGGGTGTGACCACTCAGCATGAGCTTCACACGCGGATCGGGGGAGACTTCGGCAAAATCCGGGTTGTGGGCCAACAAAATCACCGGGTCGCCTGAGGGAACATCGCTCAAGGCGACGGGCAAATTGGGTTTGCCCCACCAGAGATCATCGACGCCGGCGAACCAGACCACGTCGCCGTTGAGTTCCAGGCGGATCGCCCGATTGGTGAGATCGGTCATGGGCGTTGCCCGGATGGCTTCTCGGTAGATCTTTCCACTGTTTTGCATGTCGTGATTGCCGGGAACAGCGAAAACACCCAGCGGAGCTTTGAGTATCGAAAGTGCCTCGAGACAAGGCGGCAACTGTTCGGCCGTGTGGGTTCCTTTATGGGCGAAGTCGCCCACCAAAGCGTAGGCATCGGCTGCCAGCGACACAGCGATCTCCACCGCACTCCGGATGAAGGGCAACCCGACAAAAGGGCCATGATGGAAGTCGGCGAGGATAGCGACTGTTTTACCGTGGAACGCCGGTGGAAGTTGCTCGAGCGAAATCGTTTGGCGGCGAATGCGGATTTGGGATGCTTCCCAGAAACCGTAGCCGGTGGCAGTGCTACCCACCCCCGCGAGTGCAGCACCGCACCAGAATGTACGCTTGAGAAACTTCCGACGATTCATTCCATTCCCTCGTCAAACTACAATCAGCGATGTGCCGCCACACAGAAACCCATTATGACTGAAGCCTCACCAGAAACAATCTCGGTCATTGTCATCATCTCGGTGATTGCAATTCAGTTCCCGGATGTTCGCCGGTTCCTGTTCGCTGGCCTCGGGCTGCTGTTCGTGGGGATCGCGATCCTCGGGGCCATTCTTCCCGTGCTGCCGACCACCCCTTGGGTACTGCTGGCGGGTGCCTGTTTTGCCCGATCGTCGCCACGGTTGCACCGGTGGTTGCGGAGCACACCTTACTTCGGCCACCTGCTACGCGATTGGGAAACGCACCGGGGCATCCGCTGGCGTGTGAAACTGTTCGCCGTCGGCATGGTGGTCACGGTCATCAGTTTGACCGTCATCTTTGGTAGAGCCCCGGATTGGGCGAAATGGAGTGCCGTCGGCTTGGGCTCCGTCGGAATTTGCACGATTTTGTTCGTAGTGCCAACGGTCTGGGATTCGCGGCTGAAGCAGAAATTAGCGGATGGCGAAGTCGTGGCGAAGTAGCAAGTCCCCCACCGATAGATCGCGTTCCTCGGCCGTATTCGCCACCACGGTGACGTGGCCAACTTTGCGTCGCGGCTTCGGCTCCTTGCCGTACCAATGCAAGTGCGTGCCGGGCAGTTGCAACAGCGAGGCGAAGTCGGGGCGATGACCGATGAGGTTGAATAGCGCGGAATGTCCAACCGGTGCGGTCGAACCGAGTGGGAGTCCGCAGACGGCTCGAACGTGATTCTCAAACTGGCTGCAAGTGGAGCCTTCGATGGTGCCATGCCCCGAATTATGGACACGGGGAGCCATCTCGTTGGCGATCAAGCGCGGGCCGTCTTGGAACCATTCGATGGCGAGGACGCCGACGTAATTCAGCTCCGTCAGCACGCGTTCGGCGAAGTCGCAGGCGCGCTCGAAGAGTTCCTCGCCGGTGTTCACGGCTGGGGCCAAGCTCCGGTAGAGCATCCCATCGCGGTGCTCGTTTTCCGCGAGTGGATAGTACCGGCATTCGCCGGCTTGATTGCGTACGCTCAGCAGCGACAACTCGCGGTCGAATGGCACGAACCCTTCCAAAATCAGCGGTCGGCCCCCGAGTTGTTGCCAAGCCGGCTCGATTTGATCCGGCGTGCGGATGACGAATTGCCCCTTGCCGTCGTAACCGAAGCGGCGCGTTTTCAGTACGGCGGGGCAACCGATTCGGACGATGGCCCGGTCGAAATCAGCGCGTGTCAAAACATCGGCAAACGCCGGGGTCGGGATACCGAGCTTCGCAAAAAACGACTTCTCGACGACGCGATCTTGCGACACTTCCAACGCCTCTGGCGACGGAAAAACAGGAACGCGTTCAGCGAGCCAACGGGCGCATTCGACGGGGACATTCTCGAATTCGTATGTGATGAAATCGGACGCGCGGGCGAGTTGGTACAACGCTTGGAGGTCGTCGTACTCACCGCGGATGACGTTCGCCACGGCCCCGGCACACGGGTCGGCGCTCGGATCCAGCACAGCGCACGAAATTCCGAGTGGATGGGCCGCCAGCGCCATCATCCGTGCGAGTTGACCGCCCCCGAGTATGCCGAGCCTCATGTGCCGGCGCTCCGGGGATCGGGGGAATCGAGCACCAATTGCGTCTGCTCGACACGGTAGGCTTCGTACATCGTGCGGATCGCTTCGTACTTGTTGCCGAGTATCGCGGCGGCCAACAGGGCCGCGTTGATCGCCCCGGCTTTTCCGATGGCCAACGTGCCGACGGGAATTCCCGCCGGCATTTGGACGATGCTCAGCAGGGCATCTTGGCCGCGTAATAACGATCCTTCGTGAGCCACGGGGACACCGAGTACCGGCAGCACCGTCTTGGCGGCGCACATCCCCGGTAAGTGGGCCGCGCCACCCGCTCCGGCGATGATGACCTCAAGCCCGCGATCCGCCGCTGATTCCGCATAGTCGAAAAGCTTGTCCGGCGTGCGGTGCGCCGAAACGATCTCGCACTGGTACGGAATGCCGAGAGCCATCAGAGTGTTCACCGCGTACTTCATGATGTCCCAATCGGATTGGGAACCCATGATGACGGCAACCAAGGGCGTTTGAGGGAGGATCATCGTCGAATCACCAGCACCCAATCTTGCTCATCCGGCGTTTTGTACTTGTCATCGCCGACCGACTTTTCGCCGGTCCGCGGGTTGAACCACTCGATCGACTCCAAGCGTTTGCGGAGGAATGGCTTAACTGGGATCGTGCCGCCGACCGGCGTGTAGAACACCATGATTTTGTCATCGGGCGTCGCGGCGGAGGCGACGAACTTGGCCGGGTCGTCGGTACCCGGCTGCGTGCTCAGCAGATTCGGGGCGGGTCGGAGTTTCGTCCACTCGACCGATTCGAACAGATCGCGGACGTGTTTCATCTGCCCGGCAGCCGGGAGGTCGAGCGCCTCGCTCCAGATTTTAGCGACCCCGGTTCCTGGATGATCAGTCGGTTCCGCGCCCGGTTTCGTGTGCCAGCTCCAGACTCCATGTCCACCGTAAGTAACGCCGGCGACCGGTGCCGAAAGCAAACTCCAATAGGTGGCTCGGCGCACACTCAATTCGCTGTGCGGCAGCTTTTTACTGTATCCGTTATGGGCTTCGTAAGGCGGCTCGAGGTTGATGATCGGCCGAGTAAACTCTTTCTTCTTGGCGTATTCCACCACGGGGCCTTGCGTCATCCACTTCATCGACTTATTGCTATCGCCATGGCCGCTCTGATAGCCCAACACCGTCAGCCACTTCTCATCGTCCCATTTGTTCCAAGGATAGGTTTCGCCGGTCGGGTGGGTCGTCACGGGGTTCGGGTGCTTGTCACCGAACACGGCCCGGCCGATTTTTTTCCAGCGATCCGCATCGGCGGTGTACTGGTTGTCTCCGGCGAGAATCCACAGCACATGCACCTTGGAGTATCGCTCGACTTGCAGTTTGCACAAATCGATAAGTTGCTCGTCGGTCAGTTCCTTGCCGGCGTCGCCTTTTTTGTGTGCCCAGACGAGGATCGGCACGGCCAGTAAGCCGGCGTCGTTGATCGCCTTCAACCGGGCATCGAGCCGTTTGTAGAAGACTTCGACCAAGCTCAGTTTTCCATCTTGGATGGTGAACGACACGTTCCCCTCGGCGTCGGTTGGGGCCGTCCGCCAGGGCGAGACCATGTTGAACTGCACCGCGGTGAAGCCCTTCTTTTTGCGATCGGCGAGGTACGTATCCCAGTCCTTTTCCGCGCTGAGGGCGGGGCCCGTCCAGCAGGTGTCGGCGAGGAAGAAGAAGGGGGTACCGTCCGCGTGTTCAAGGTGCGTGCCGACTTTGGCCACGCGGATGCGACCGTGCTTCTCGAAGGGCGTTTCCGCCAGGGCACAGGTTGCCAGTGTCAACGCCATCAAAGTGGAGAGCCAGTACTTCATCAGCGATAACCTCGGGGGAGAGAGAGAGTCAACTTACCGTTGGACGCGAGCACTGCCACCTTGGGCGAACGCTTCGACTTCATCGAGCTTGGCCATGGTCACGTCGCCGGGGAAGGTGGTGAGCAGTGCGCCGTGGGCCCAACCCAGGTTCAAAGCTTCTTGAGTGGGCCGACCGGCGATCATACCGTAGATCAGCCCGGCCGCGAAACCGTCACCCCCGCCAATGCGATCCACGACATCCAAGTGGGCCGTAGGGCTGGAGAATTTTTCGCCGTTGA
>JAYSYJ010000302.1:0-3007 GCA_043727675.1 Fimbriiglobus sp. | reverse complement strand
TCCGAGAGTTGCTGGCACGCGGCGTCAACGTCTGCGTCGGCACCGACAGTACGGCGAGCAACCCGGATCTCGACGTCCTGGCGGAGTTGCAGGAATTGCACCGACGCTATCCGGACGTACCCGGTGAAACTTTGCTGAAGATGGGCACGCTTAACGGAGCCAAAGCGCTCGGATTCGACGATATCTGCGGGAGTTTGGCCGCGGGGAACAGCGCCGACTTCGTGGTTCTGGAGTGCCCGGCAACCGACGACCCGTACGAAGTTTTGCTGACCAGTGCCGTGACGGCTCGCCGGACGATGTTCCGCGGGTTATGGCGGTGATGGATACGGGGAGAAGGAGTCGAACCTTCACAGGACGGCTTCAAAGACCGTTGGCCTACCGTTAGCCGATCCCCGTGTGCGAAGAGTGACACGGTTCGCAGATCGGGGTTCGCGCTCTTGACAAGTTCGATATTTGCGAACATACGACGGCTCACTCGGGTGATAGAATTTTGGAAAGCAAAGCCGTGCGAGATATGAGGCTCGTGTCCATGTCAGTGCTCTATCCCCTGCGGCTCGAACCGATCTTCAAATCGATGCTTTGGGGCGGAGCGCGCCTGCCCGGGTTCGTCCGTTATCCGGCCTCCACGACCGATGCCATCGGCGAAGCATGGATGCTCTCCGATGTGGACGATTCTGTTTCGATCATCGCCAACGGAACGCTGACTGGGCAGAGTCTGCGCGAACTGATCGAACGACATCCGGCGGAACTCTTCGGTGCGAATATCCCCGCCGACGGTCGGTTCCCGCTGCTGTTCAAATTCCTGGATGCCAGCAAAGAACTGTCGGTGCAGGTTCACCCGAACGACGCCCAAGCGTTGAAATTGAAGGGGGCGGGGTACCGGGGCAAAACCGAAGCCTGGGTGATCCTCGACGCCGATCCTCAAACGAGCCAGCTCTACGCGGGGTTCAAGACGGGAACCACCGCCGCCAGTTTCCGGGCGGCGATGGCGACAAATTCGATTCCCGAGACGCTGCATGCGTTCACGCCGCAACCGGGCGATTGTGTCTTCCTCGAAGCGGGCACGGTTCACGCGATCGGTGCCGACATATTGCTCTTCGAAGTTCAACAGACCAGCGACATCACCTACCGGCTTTACGATTGGGATCGCGTCGATGCGAAGACGGGCCAGCCGCGTCCACTCCACATCGACGACGGTTTGGCCTGTTCCAATTTCGATGCGGGGCCGTGCCATCCGGTGCAACCGAACGCCGTCGGTGACCGCCACGACGTGGTGAGTTGCCCCTATTTCACGATCCAACATTGGCACGGTGACAGTCCGGTGTCTGTCGGCGTGGTCGGGGCTTGCCGCGTGGTGGTGGCCATTCAGGGGCGGGGAACTTTGGCGGGCGAACCGTTTCAAATCGGCGACGTGGTGCTGCTGCCGGCGTGCCTGGGGCCGGTGCCTGTCGTGCCGCACGGTTCACTCCGGTTTCTCGAAATTGGCCTCGGCGAGTCCGCGTGATGCTGATTGATCTCAACGCCGATCTGGGGGAAGGCGCCGGCCACGATGCCGAGTTGATGCGCTGGATCACCTCGGCGAATATCTGTTGCGGGGCCCACGCCGGTAGCCCGGAGGAGATGCGTGCGACGGTCGAACTCGCCCGGCGCCACGGCGTGGTGATCGGTGCCCATCCGGGCTACGCCGACCGGGCCAACTTCGGCCGCGCGGATGTCGAACTGGCACCGCATGCGGTCAAGAGTCTCTGTTTCCAGCAGATTGCCGCACTCGTGATGGCCGGCGCCGAAGTGAAATACGTGAAACCGCACGGGGCGCTTTACCACCGGGCCATGCGAGACGACGGCACGGCGTGGGGCGTCGCCCAAGCGGCGGAGGGGTTTTCCCTGCCGTGCGTCGGGTTGCCGGAGTCGTGTTTGGCTCTGGCTTGCGAGGCGTTCATTGCCGAGGGGTTTGCCGATCGCCGGTACCGAGCGGATGGCGCCCTGGTATCACGCGATCAACCCGATGCGATGATCGTCGATGTTCGGGAGGTGCTGGAACAAGTCGAATGGTTGATCGGTGAACGCAGTGTCCGCACGATCTGTGTTCACGGGGACAATCCCGCGGCGCTCGAATTCGTGCGCACGATCCGCGAAGGGTTATCGGCGCGGGGTTACACCTTCAGTCCGTTCGCCTGACGGGTCACTTCTTGGCCAAACCCTCGGGGGTGGGCACCAGCAAAATTAGCTTCTTGCTCGATTGGGCTTCCTTCGAATCGTTCGCCACGGTGCTCCCGAACAACTTCGTGTGCACCGCGCTGGCTTTCCCCTTAGAGTCTGGCATCGCCATCAACCACACGGACCCGATCACCGGATCCAAGAGTGCTTGGCCCGGTTCGACGTTGACATAAGCAACCGTCGTTTTCTTCGGCACATCGAAGAGCAACACGGAACCGTTCACGCCGAAGCCGACGGCCAAAATCGTATCCCCGACCATCCAGCGGAGATACGCCGGTGTGCCGGCGTCTGCCGGCAATGCAATCCTCCAAGTCGCCAGAGCCTGCGACGCGGCTGGCTTGACCGAGCGATCCAACACGAGCAATTCGTACCCCTTGCTACCTTCGGGCTGATGCACGAGGGCCGTGAGCGCCTTGCCCTCCGAGTCGTTGGAAGCCGCCACTACCGTTGGGATTCCGCACTTCGGCGGCAGAGTTGTCGCGGGCCCCGATTGGCCGGTCTGCCAATTCACACGCCGAAGGGACTCTTTACTGGCGATGAGTCCCGTCGTGGAGCTAAGGGCTCGAACTTCGACGGCAACCGGTGTCGGATTCGGATTCGGATTCTCTTTTCCGGTGACGGTGCGCTCTTTGGATTCCACGTTCCAGACATCGACGACTCCCATCCGATCCACGACGGCGACCGTGGTTCCTTTCGGGTCACCGAAAGCGAGCGCCGCGATCTCCTTGCGTTCGGGTAACCCAGCGTAGATGTCGACACCATCCATGATTTTGGTTTTGGAGTCGAAGTC
>JAYSYJ010000301.1:0-9216 GCA_043727675.1 Fimbriiglobus sp. | reverse complement strand
ATCGCGGCAAGTAGCCCGGTGAACGCGGAATTGTCCTCGGGCAGGCCGTCGCGCGCCGCAATGGCCGCGCGAGCCACCCGCCCAGCAGCTTGGTCGATTTTGAGCGGCATCACGAAACGTTCTTCGAGTCGGTCCCGGATCGTTCTTAACCGGATCGCATGCTCCGCTTCGCGTTTGCCGAGGTCGGTCAAAAGTTCCTGTGCCAACCTTGAAGTCCGTTCGGCGACGAAGTCACGCCAGCGGCTGGCGAGGCGGTCGTAGCCGCGCTTGCAGAGCACTTCGTGGGCGAGAATCAAAGGCCGCAGTCGCCAGGCATAGCGGTCGTAGCCAGCTTTCAGGCGCAGGAAATCGAGCAGGATGTACAAATTCTCGCCGTAATCGGACTGCGTGGTGGTGGTGTTGTAATCGCGGTACTCGTCGTAGTGTTCCACCAACGAATTCAGCACGATCTCAAATAGGTGCGCCGTCTTTGGTTTGTCGAGTTTGCCCGCTTCCCAATCGTCGAGCAACTTCGTGCGGGAATCCCCATCGGCTTGAACCGACTCGCGTTCGAGCCAGTCAGCCACCCCCTGCGCTAATACCCCACGCACGTTGGACAAGGTCACGAACCGGACAGTGAACAGGTCGCTTCCGTAGCGGACGATGAACTCGCGTAGGTCGTCCCAATCATCGCGGTCGAGAACGACTTCTAAGGACGAAAGTCGAAGCGTTTGCGAATGTTCGAGCCAGAGCTTCTGGTACGATTCGCTGATTTGTTGGAGCGCCGCAGCCAACGGGCCATCTTCCCCGGCATCATCGCCCCAATCGCGGGCGGCACTCAGCACCGCTTCGACCGTACCCGTGACGGCGGTGCGGAACAGTACGTCGAACGAACTCACCCGCCGGCCTTCGGGGACTTCGTTCCGCTCCATTTGCCGGGCCAGCCGTGTGAGGTGATACGTCTCACGAAGTAGTCCCAATCGCGGCAAGCGCGTCAGCAACGACTCCATCATTTGTTGGGCAATTTGGGCGCGGATCGCTTGCGTTGGCGTGCCACCATCCGACGGCGGGCAGACTAGCAATGGCTCTTGGCCGAACAGTTTGATGAACATCGGCAGCAGTCGGCGTACTCCACCGGCATCGCCATTGGCGACGTTGCGTTCCAGACGAATCGCCACGGCTTCCCACGCCGGTATGTCGGCCGTCGGGCCGAGGGAACCCTTAGGTAGTTCCGGCAAACGGGCTTGGATCGCTGCCAGAGAACGCACAGCGGCGGCCGTCTCGACTGCGGTCTGCACCGACGCTTCGAGAAGTTGCCCTTTGACGCCCCGGCGACGGTCATATTCGGAGAGGCTTTCGACACCACCGACCGGTTCCGGGAGTTCCACTTCGAACACGAATTGGGCCAATTTCACGAGTCGGCTGAAATTTTCTCGGGCCATCCGCACCCATTCCGACACGAGCGCCGCGGCGACCGCATCCGTGCGGGGAAATAGTTCGGGCTTGGCCGCGAGTTGCCAGAGCCGGGCGATGGTCGCCAGGAAGCGCAGTCGTTCCGTAGCCGGCTCCACGTCGCCATCGAGTGAGAAATCACCTTCGGCGTAACCGGCTGGATCATCGTCCGCGAGTGAGCTTTCGTTGCCGTCATCGGTGGAGTCTTGGTAGGTCATCCCTTCGTAGGCGGAGTCGAAGGTTTCACCATCTTCGTCGTCATCGTCATCCTCATCTTCCTCGCCGTCATCATCATCGTCATCGTCGTCGTCAAACTCTTCGTCGTCATCCAAGTACTCGCCGAAGATCTCGGGTACTTGCCAGCGGTCATCGGCGTTGGCTTCGAGCAACTCGAAGAAACGTCGTACCAACGGGCCACGCTCGGCAACCGGCACATCCTCGGCACCGAGTACGCCTCGGAGCCAGGCGAACGCGAGTCGGAAGAACGACGCGGAAGGGTCTTGCAACGGCACCGTTTCGGATTCGCTCAACCAGGTGACTAACAGGGCCAGAGCCGCCTTGTAATCGCCCTGGTCGAGCAAGGCTTCGATGACTTGCGAATAGGCCGAGGGGGTTCGGAACCCTTCACGATGTTTGCGCCAAAACGAAGGATCGCTGGCCCCACCGGACGACCAAAGCCGCAACGCTTGGGCGACATGTTCGGCGGCTTCGGCCCGTTCGGCCCCGTAGACTTTCGGGAGATCATTGACGGTCGGCGTTGCGAATTGATCCCACCACTCGGCGAGTCGTGCCATGCCGCGCCGCAGTTGCTGGACGAGATCGTCTTGTTGTGCGGCCGATGCCGCTGAGAGTGCGGCGGCATAGCCATCGAATTGCCGGCCGACATTGAGGATCAATTCCTCGGCACGCGGGTCGCGTACCGTGTCGCCCCGGTCGGCGAAGGTCGGAAAGAGTCCCTGGTACCCGAGAATGTTCCACGGATCAATGAATGCTCCGCAATCGATGCCGCGCTTCAAAATGTCTTCGGCTTCTGACAACAAAATCGGAACGTTCGTCAGTTCACTGGCCCGCACGGCGAATTGGGCAGCCGTCTGCCGCAAACGGATCTCGGCCATGAGCCGGGTAGTTGCAGCGGGAATTGTGATCGCTCGTTGGCGGGCGGCCACCGGGTAACCCATCGCCGCGAAAAAGATCGCCAGGCGACGTTCTTGCAAGTGGAAGGCTCGTTCCCCGGCAATCGCTTGATTCAACGACTGGCGCACGCTGCCGAATGGCTGCTTGAGTTTGGCCGACTCCGCCCGCAGTTTCTCGCCGTGTTGGCCGGGCAACCCATCGAGTAACTTTTGGTAGAACTTGTCGCGGAAGCGGGCGATCTTGCCCACGAGCTTCGTGAGCGTCACGGTAGAATCGTAATGCGTTGGGCCGGTGCCCGAAATGCCGGAGCCCATCAAGATGGTGCCGGCCAACACCGCGGACGCCTCTATCAACCGTTCGGGGTCAAGCGTGCGTTGCACACCGGTCGTTCCCCGTGTCGCCCAGTTTACAAGGGCATCCAATGTACCTTGGCGAATCACGAAGCGTCGGTAGTAACCCTGCCCGTCGATCTTGTGCGGGTCCCACTCGCCGAACAGCACATTGGGCCGCTTGGTCACCGGGTGGAAATGATCTGTCGCACGCGGATCGATGGCCAACACGTCCAATCGATCCGGATCGAGGCACGCTTCTTCGAGGAGGTCTTTTTCTGTTCCGTTCAAAAGGTCGAGTGCGGCTCGCACCACTTCCGAATAAGGCCCCGGTGCGACGCCGACGCCTCGGAAGTAGAGGGGGATCGCCGAGACCTTTTCGTGCGGGTAGAAGTCCGTCTGCGGTCGCGTTTCGAGAATCGCAATCGGTCGGTAACCGACAAAATCGTTCAGGTTCAATAGACAATTAGGGATTACGGACAGGGCAGGGGTGGCGGCGGCGAGTTCGGGCATCACCGCTTCGCAACAGCGGGCCATGAAGAAAGCGGTGAATAACGCCGCGTCGGGTTGATGGCCCAGTAAGTCGCTGTGGTGATCGCGATAGGCTGTCAACAGCTCGCCGAATGCCAATTCAACTACAGCTCGGGCGCGACTCAAATCTTGGAACGCAGCGGAGCCCGATTTCTCCAAATCGGTTGCAGTGGCCAATAACCAAGCACCGGTGGTGGCCCAAGGGGCAGGGTCGTATTTCTCCAACAAATGTTCGAAGACATCGGCAAGAAGCTTACGAAAGCGCGGGTCGGCTCGGCCATCCGAGAAGTTGAGGTATCCCAGCGGCTTTGTAGGGTCGAACAATCGCGTCAGTTCTGGGAAGAAAGCATCCATCCGAATTTTCCGCCCACCGGGACACGATTTCAACTCAGTTAGCATAAAACAAGTCGGTTCCGAGAACCAGAAGAGTTCGACATATGGCTTCCTTAAAACCCTCACTCCGACTCACCGTGTTGATCTCGGGTTCGGGTTCCACTCTGCAAAACCTCATCGATCGGACGCGTGCCGCTGAACTCCCTGCCACCATCGTAGGCGTCGTGGCCAGTCGCGTTGGCATTTTTGGAATCGAACGAGCCCAGCAAGCTCATTTGCCGGTGCATGTTGTCGAACGGAGCCCCACAACGACTTTTTCCGAGCGTGTTTTTGCCGCCATCCGCGCTTCGGAACCGGACTTGGTGGTTCTCGCGGGCTGGCTGCATCTCCTCCAGATTCCGGCCGATTTTGAGAATCGGGTGCTGAACATCCACCCGTCGCTCTTGCCGGCTTTCGGCGGGCCGGGTATGTACGGCCGATATGTTCACGAAGCAGTTTTGGCGTCCGGGGCGACAGTTTCAGGCTGCACCGTTCACTTTGCCGACAACACCTACGACACGGGGCCGATTGTTTTGCAACGCGAAGTGCCTGTGTTGAAATCGGACACGCCGAGCACCTTGGCGGCCCGTGTGCAAGCGGCAGAGTGTGAAGCTTACCCGGAAGCGATTCGGAAGATTGCGGCTACTGGATTGCGGATCGGATAATCGGATTCGTCGTCAACTTCTGTATTTGGACGCCAATTTCACCATCTGACCTTCTGAAATCGGTCGGTCAATGCTCTGGTTTTTCCCGATAGAGTATATGCTTCACTTAATCCGTGCAACGATTTCCTCGCACGAGAGAAGCTGAAAATTCTCTGTTCCAAGGACGGTTTCCGATGCGTAAATTCTTCTTCGCTCTTCTGTTCGCCGCCGCCGCTCTGACTGCCGTCAGTGCGACAGGTTGCAAGTCGGCTTCCAAGGGTTGCAGCTCTTGCGGCGGCTAATCTGATTATGGGCCTTCGAAAAAGTTACTTTCCGACGTGGTACCCCACCCCCCCGTTGGAAAGTAGCTTTCTGCTCAGAAAGCACGGTTACCCCACCGACACAGGTAGTCGCCAATCGATGGCGGTTTGACCGCTCGCTTCCAAGGCTGCGTTCACTTTGCTGAAGGGTTTGCTGCCGAAAAATCCGGTCTCGGCCGACATCGGCGACGGATGAATTCCCCGAATGACAGTGTGTTTCGTCTCGTTGACTCCCGCCGCCTTTTTCTTGGCGTCACTGCCCCAGAGCACAAAAACCACCCGTCTCGGCAACGCATTGACCGCCGCCACCACGGCATCGGTGAACGCTTCCCAACCCTTTCCCTTGTGGCTGTTTCGCACACCCGCACGAACGGTGAGCACCGCGTTGAGCATGAGCACGCCTTGCGTAGCCCAGCTGTCCAGATATCCGTGCGATACCGGGGGAATGCCGAGATCGTCATGCAGTTCTCGGTAGATATTTCGCAACGAGGCCGGTAGGCCCACTTTCGGACGTACCGAAAAGCACAATCCGTGGGCATGCCCCGGCGTCGGGTACGGATCTTGGCCCAAAATCACCACGCGAACGTCTTCGAGTGGTGTGGCACGGAAAGCGTTGAACACATCGGCCGCCGGTGGTAGGACATCGAAGGCTTTGCGCTCGTCGACAATGAACTGCCGGAGTTTGGCGAAATAGGGTTTGTCGAACTCGGCGCCGATCGCCGCGGCCCAACTCGCGGGAAAATTCGCCGGCAGATTCGCCCCCGAGACTGTGGGAACTTCGGCCGATTCGGGAGCTTCTTCAAACAAATTGGGTTGGAGATCGTCGACTTTCGCGCTTCGCTTCGCCACAATTTTTCTCCGCCTGCGAACCTGTCGCCCGGATTGTTCTCTTGTTTGCGGGGCGACGTAGTGTAACATTCTAGCAGACTCCGCACCCGTAGCTCAATTGGATAGAGCGTCTGCCTCCGGCGCAGAAGGTTACAGGTTCAACTCCTGTCGGGTGCATTTGTTCACACGACTCGGATTGACTCCGCCGGACAGAATGCGACGGGAAGCCACCAAAACATGGCTATCTGCCGCATTTGTCGTTTCGGGGCCAATCCCGTCCGCCGCCGTCTGCACCGCATTTTGCACCACCACTGCACCGGATTCTGCACCGCTTTTCTCGTACCCTTCAACCGCCTTGGTGAAGTCGGAATCGAGTGTTTGAAGGTAGTGTCCCAGTGCGATCTTCGGCGTGTTTCCGATCCAAGCCGTGACAACGTGGATCGAATGCTTCGCCATCAGGTCGGTTTCACAACTGGCCCGCAAGTTGTGAAAGAGTTTGGGCCATTGCACGAGGCCGGCCCGCCGGATGAGCTTCTCGAAGGTCGTCCGCAGATTCGCACGCTGCCACCCCTCGGGGCCTTGGCCCGACGTGCGGAACGTCGCCCCCGTCTTACCTCCGATAACGTACACTTCGCCCGGTTCTGCCAATTCGTAGGCATCTTCCAAGTAGGGTCGAAGTACCGCGAAGACCGGCACGACGCGGCTTCCCTTACCCTCCATATGCTCGGTTTTGGGCGAAATGACCACCATCCGGCCTTCGGGCAGGTTCACATCGTCCCACTTCAACGATAGTACCTCCGAGGGGCACCGTAAGCCGGCGAAGCGACAGAGCGCGATGATCGTTCGCCACGTCGGGTTGGCTACTCCGAGTATTCGATAAGTGTCCGCCGTAGTCAGGTAGTACTGGCGTGCTGTCGGCGTGTAACTCTTGCCCTTGACCTCGGCGAAGGGGTTCTCCGGGATGTACTTCGCCTTCACCGCCAAGCCGAAGAACATCTTGGCCCACTTCAACTGTCGGTAGACCGTCGCGGGGGCCAAACCTTTGGCTTGGTAGGCGTCCTTGAACGCTCCCGCGTTCTCGGCGGTGATCGAACGCAGGCCGGCGTCGGCGCCGAAGTAGCTCTTGAGATCGAAAGCGACGCGGTAGATATTCGCAACCGTGGCGGGCTTGCTGTCCGCTTTGCGGCGTTCCAAATAGGCGTCGAGGAACTCCCCCAAATTCCGCGACTGGCGTTGCGGCATCAACCCGACACCGGCCAACTTCTCTGCCAAGTCGTCGCCGATGTTGCCGAGCCAAGCGGCCGTTTCTGAATCAAGTGGGATCTTCGAGGCCGCGGACGCGGCCAGCGTCTCGACCTTGAGTTTGAGCGATTCGGCCATCTTCGCGTTCATCTTGCCGAGACGGATCGACCTACGTTTGCCGTCCGCCGCCACGAACTGGATCGTGCGGTTGCCGGCGGAGTCTTTCGAGATGGAAGCCATAGTTGCATCACCTTGCTGTGAGTCAGGCGGAAGAAGTATACACCGTGCGATTGTTTTTCGCTTGGCCGGTTGCTTATTGAAAGATCGGAGCGAGATCGGCTTCTTCAAACAGTGATCCGGCAGCGAGTGCGAGCTTGGTTTTCGCCCGCTTCAGAAGATGCGACGAAGTTGGTGATGCGTTTGCCGGGTCTTCAATACTCGCAGAATTCGCACTTTCCGCAGAATTGCGGCGGGGGACGTTTGTGGCGGGCGCAGCGCTTTGAGACGGGCTGAGTGCAGAATGCGCACTATCCGCAGAAACCTTAGCCGGCCGCTCGCTCTCGTCTTTCTGCGTAAAGTGCGATTTCTGCGTGATGGCCACCTCGGTGAATGCTTCGGGATTTACAGAATAGACCGGCGAAGGGTTTCGTCCGGGGCCGGCTTTCCGATTTGCATCCATGGGGCGAAGCAGGAAATGACGCTCCAGTAGGTCAAGGACTGGTTGGAGATCGTCTACCGTCTCAAATGTTCCGCGGCACCCGTTGAAGCAGTCGCGCTTGCTGAAATCCGCGAATCGATCATCCCGCGAGCGTACCCACTTCAGCACCTTTTTCGCCTGTGTCACTTTCGCGTCTTCGCTCATCAGCGCGAAGGCGGCGCGGGCGTGACCGACGGCGTAATCGCGAGCCAGTTCGACAGCCGCCTTGGTAGTATCCGCGTCGATCAGTTTCCGGCTCCAAGGAGCGTGTGGATTCAGGTTGCCCGCAACGTGGAGCACTCCGCAAAATCGGACCGCCATCCCCCCGAGTTTGTTTCCCCATCCCGCCATGCCATACAAGCGGCCACCGGGACGAAGTTCTCGTTCGATCCACTCCAGGAAGTGGACGAGCAGACGAAGTGCATCCGGCGTAAATCGGAGCTCGTACGGTTCTGCACCTTGACCATCCGAAGAGTACTCCGTTCGCCAGACGGCCGACATCGAATTGCGATATTCCTCCTCGATGACCGGGGACATCGCCGCGGGATCCACGTCGCGATAGCCGACGAGGCTCTGCGGAAGCGAGTAGAACCAGCGGGCTAAGAAGCCGCGTCCGCGGAGGGCCTCGGTTCCCCCGAGCGTTTCCAGAACGTGTGGCTGAGGCGTAAAAAGGGCACTGAGGGCGGGCCGTTTTACGGATTGTCGCCCGCGACCGATTCGGCCCGTCTTCATGTCGTCCCCTGCGTGACCTTTCAGGTACACGTCGAAGTTCGGTTGCTCGCCGTAAAGGCTGATATTTTCGAGTGCCCGCGCTTCCGCGGAAGCCACCAGCAACCTCCCGTGCTGATTGGCAAGTTCTTGGGCGAGTTTGTCGGGGGTGTCGTCATCGACGGAGAGGTGCGGCAGCGCCAGCATCTCGACGGCTTGCCGCTCTTCCAATGCAGTGGCCAGTTCTGCTCGCAGACATGATCGTTCCTCAACGGCGTCCGCCTTGGCGATCTTCAGCTGCAAGTGCTGAACCCGCATATCGGCGACTTTGTAATTGCTTTCGGCTCGCTCGACGTTTGGCCGTTCGCGTTCCTGCAATTCGGCTTCGAGTTCGACGACGGGGGAGAGGGCCTTTCGGAACGTCTGGGACTTCTTTTCACCCGGAAGTAGCGCCACCATGCCGAACAAATTGGTCGGTTCTTTTTCCCAGCCTGGCCGTGGCGACACCACGACCTTGCGCGCGATGCCCGCGGCCGCCGTGACCAACACAATTACCGCGGGTAGGTCGGGTGGCACTTGCAGCTCTTCGGCGAGCGCGGCGACGAACTTTCGCATCCACTCCGGGAGCAACTCCACCGGGAAAGGGGGCACCTCGGGCAGCACCACGAGCGGGACGGGCGGCGGCCAGGGGTTACTCGACGGATTAGTATGCTGGTCCGTGTTGGCCGATCCGCCGCGCGGATCCACCAGGAGCCAGCCGCGGGGCTTGCCGTAGGGCTTGGTGTCGGCATCTTCGATCTTGTGGCGGAGTTCTGCTTCCGACCACGGTGGGATACAGCGGGGGTTGTAGTCGCTCAGCATCAGTGCCAGGCCGCCGGGCTGCCCGAGGTCGAACCCGTACACCATGGCGCGAGCGGCGTTGTAGGTCGGATTGCTGCCCGCTTCGCCCTGCACGCCCGCCGGCATCTCGGCCAGATATT
>JAYSYJ010000300.1:0-27394 GCA_043727675.1 Fimbriiglobus sp. | reverse complement strand
CGTGTCGGATTACGCCGGAATCTGGACGGGTACACAAACATCGAACCGCCCTCGCCGGAATTCGGAACGACCGCATTCCAAGCCTACGTGAAGCTCCTCGCCCATCCGGAAGGGCGTAGTGCATCGCTCAAAACGTTTGAGGGCCTATTACGCGCGCGAATTTGGTGCCAACCCGAGACGATGCTCACGATTCCCAAGCTAACAGAATCGTACCAAACAGTTCATGAAAAGGGTGAATTGAGTTTGAAAGCGAAGTATGAACCGATGCCCGGCGATGCGACTGCCTGTTTGCTTTCGGTGACCACGATCCACAATGGCAATCAAGTGATTCCATTTTACGGGAGTAGTGCCTTAAATACCAACCCGGACGGTCTCTGGCTCGATACTGCCACTGGTGAACGGGTGAGTGTGAAACTCAGCCCCGAGGAACAGAAACAAGCGGTGATGTTCACCAACGCTTATGGCTTAGCCGTTGTCGATGGTCGGGGTAAGCCGATGAATCTGTCGCCGTATAACATCACGTCGGAAACCACCACGATTGGTAACGAATCACTGACGTTTGTGACGGCACAATACACCGTGCGACCCGGCAACACCGATGCGGCGAGCCAGCCGGCCAAACTCACATTCAACGGCACCCGTAGAAAAACCATCGAAGTGCCTTTTAAGCTGAGTGATGTCCCCGTTCCACGCGGCACGGCCACCACCGATTCATCGGCCGTCAATTTGCTAAAGTTCAATAGTCGATAACGCGTGCCATTCGATCCTTCACCGTTCCTACGCACGGTCGACCGTAGACATTGTTGCCGGTGCAGATACAGTATCTTTTGCTCCGGTGTCCGGGGCAAACCGCCGAACCCCATTACCGTCGGTCGGCTCTATCCCACACGGCAGGCACCTTGGCCCGCCGGCGGCGGATTCGTTTCCGCCGATGCGTTTTCCTCTTTCCCCGACTGTGCCGGGGGCAGGCCTCACATGAAGCTCGAAAAAGTCCGAAACATTGGAATCATGGCCCACGTCGACGCGGGCAAGACCACGACCACCGAACGCATTTTATATTACAGCGGCACCAAGCACAAAGTCGGCGACGTCGACGACGGCGATACTACCACGGACTTCGACCCCCTCGAACGCCAAAAGGGGATCACGATCAACAGCGCCGCCGTGTCGATCGACTGGCTCGACCACGACGGCAACGACATCGCCATCAACATCATCGACACCCCGGGCCACGTCGACTTCACCGCCGAAGTCGAACGCAGTTTGCGCGTCCTCGACGGCGCGGTCGGGGTCTTCTGCGCCAAGGGTGGTGTCGAAGTGCAATCCGAAACCGTCTGGCGCCAGGCCACCAAGTACAAGGTGCCCCGGCTCGCGTACGTCAACAAGCTCGACCGCATGGGAGCCGACTTCTGGGCCTGCGTCTCGCAGATGAAGACCAAACTGCACGCCAATCCGGTCGTCGTGACCATCCCGGCCGGGCAGGACTCGGCTCTGGAAGGGATCATCGACTTGATCCGGATGAAACTCGTCACGCGAAACACCGATGACGCCTCGCACCGCGAGTTTTACACGAACGACGTCCCCGAGAAATACCTCGCCGAGGCGACCAAGCGCCGCGCCGAAATGCTCGACGGCGTCTCGATCGCGTCCGACGAAATTATGGAAGCGGTACTCGAAGAGCGTGAAGTCACGGTCGATCAAATCCTCGCGGCCCTGCGCAAGGGGACGCTCGAGAATTTGTTCACGCCGGTGCACTGCGGCTCGTCCAAAATGTTCCACGGCGTGCAGCAACTGCTCGACCTCGTGGTCGATTGCCTGCCCAGCCCGATGGATCGCCCGCCCGTGAACGCCGTCCATCCGAAGTCGAAAGAGGCCTTCCTGCGCAAGCCGGAAGCCTCCGAGCCGATGAGCGCACTGGCCTTCAAGACCGTCGCCGAGACCAACGGCGACCTCGTCTACATCCGCGTTTATTCGGGCGAGATGCGGCCGGGCGAAACGTACATGAACACGACCACCGGCAAGAAAGAGCGCATCGCCCGCTTCTACCGCATGATGGGCGACAAGCGGGTCTCGCTCGATATGGCCGGCCCCGGCGACATTGTCGCGGCCATGGGCCTCGCCGATACGTTCACGGGCAACACGCTGTCCGACATGGATCAACCGGTCGCCCTCGAAGCGATCCAGTTCCCCAAGCCGGTCATCGCGCAGGCCCTCACGTTCAGCAAGCTGCTCGACGCGGGCAAAGTCGGGGAAGCTCTCAACCGCTTGGTCCGAGATGATCCGACGTTGAAGACTCACACCGACGACGAAACCAAGGACACGATCATCTCCGGGATGGGCGAGCTCCACCTGGAAATCTCCATCGAGAAGTTGAAACGCGCCGTCGGCATCCGGCAGGACGATGTGGAATCGGTGAAGCTCGGCCGGCCGCGTGTGGCCTACCGCCAGAGCCTCGCCCGCATGGTGGACTTCGAGTACAAGTTCTCGAAACAAACCGGCGGCCGCGGTAAGTTCGCCGTCATCGCGGTGAAGTTCAGCCCGCTCAGCCCGGAGCAGATCGAAGAGAAGATCAAGGAGATCGAGGAGCTGAACGACCCGAAGATCAAGCCCGATCCGAACAACGTCTACTTCGTGAATAACATCACGCAGGGGGCTATCGATAAGCAGTTCATTCCGAGCGTGGAAGAAGGTCTGCGCGAAGGGGCGAAGAAGGGGTTCAAGTATCCCTTCCCGTTCGTCGCGCTCGAGTTCGACCTCCACTTCGGCAAGATGCACGATGTCGACTCGTCGCAGGACGCTTTCTATCTGTGCGCCCTCGAAGCGTTCCGGGAAGCCCAAGACAAAGCCGGCATCCAGTTGCTGGAGCCGATTATGAAGGTGGTGGTGGTGTCGCCGAAGGACTACCAAGGGCAGATCACCGGGAACATCAGCAGCAAGCGCGGCGTCATCGAAGACACGACCGAAGACAAAGGCGTGGCCCAAGTGACGGCCAAGATCCCGCTGGCGAACCTCGTCGGCTACACGAGCGACCTCCGCTCGGCGACCAAAGGCCAAGCGAGCTTTAGCATGGAGTACAGCCACTACGCCGCCGTCCCCGTAGAACTGGCTGATCTTCCACCGGGCACGGTTCGCGGCAAGTAAGGATTGGGAATCGGGCAGTGAAACGAGAAGCCCCCGACATGAGTCGGGGGCTTCTTTCAATTCAAGAATCGTGTCATGATGAGAGATATCTCCATTGGTATGAAGACGCTGAGCAGAATATATCGAAACGTAGGGAGTCCAGATGCCTATTCCGCACAAGCTTGGATTATTCTTTCAACACCCAGACATGTTCATTCAGAAAGTTGATTTTGAGACGGCCGCAGCGTTCATCCACGGTTTCGATGTGGCCTGTAACCTGGGTGTATTAGTTGGTTTCCGTGAGTGGTTGATCCTGAAGCTGGAGCACGGCAATAACTTCGCTTGGCCTCAACTGTTCCTCCATTTCGCCTTCCCTGAGTCCGACGCCCCCAGCACTCAAGAACTACCCAAAGCCGACCAAAATCGCCTGATCGGGCTTCTATCCGAAGTACTCGAAGCGTTCTGGAAAGAGAAGGATACGACTGGGCTTCAGAGGATTTTCGTCAGACACGCCGAGTGGTTGAAGACTCAAGAATGGTATCGGGAGGAGAACTCGACCGCGATTCCATAAACTGAAGAACATCCAAATGGACGACCACGACCCCCGGAACGCGAATGACCCCGCCCCCCTCGGTGCCTGCCAAGAAAGCCAAGTCGGCCCTCCTGATCGTCTTCCTCGTCGTCTTCATTGATCTGCTCGGGTTTGGCATCGTACTGCCCCTCATGCCGCGCTACGCCACCGAATACCTCGGCGACACCAGCGACTTGGCCAAGGGTGCCATCATCGGGGCGCTCTATTCGTCGTTCTCGTTGATGCAGTTCATCTTCTCCCCGGTTTGGGGACGTATTTCCGATCGGATCGGGCGCCGGCCGATCCTGATCATGGGCCTCGTCGGCTCCGTGCTCTTCTACGGCCTTTTTGCGTTCGCTTGTACCATCCCATCGACCGAGGCGGGGTTGGCCATCGGTCTATTACTGGCCTCGAGAATCGGGGCCGGGATCGCCGGGGCCAGCGTCAGCACCGCGTCGGCGGTGATCGCCGACTCGACCACCCCGGAGAAGCGTTCCAAAGGGATGGCTCTCATCGGTGCGGCCTTCGGGATCGGCTTCACGTTTGGGCCACTCATTGCCTACTTCGGGTTGGAAATCTTCGGCCCCAACGAGCATTGGGCGCCGGGTGCCATCGCCTCGGGGCTGTCGTTCGTCGCTTTGGTTCTCGCCTATGTGTATCTACCAGAAACGTTGAAGCCGAACGCATCGGTGGAAGCCTCGCACCGTGGGGCGTTCAGCTTGGGGCGCTCGCTCGACGTGCTGAAGATGCCCGCTGTCGGCCCGCTGATCCTCATCTACTTCCTCGGCATCTTTGCCTTCGCGAACTTCGAGGCGACGCTGGCCCTGTTCACGAAAGAAGCATTCAAATTCACCGACCAAGACAACTTCCTCGTCTTCGCGGGCGTCGGGCTAGTCTTGGTCATCGCCCAAGGTGGCTTCTATCGACGCTTCGCCGGTAAAGTGTCCGAACTCACGCTAATGAAAGCCGGACTCGGCATGATGTTCATCGGTCTCGGTGGACTCGGGGCCGTGGCGTACGCGGTCTATTTGGTGCAAAGTTCCCCCGACACAGTTAACGGTTTTCGGGTGCTGTTCTACATCGCCTCGGCCGTGGCGGTGTTCGGCTTCGCTTTCTTGAATCCGTCCGTGGCCGCGCTCGTGTCGCGCCGGGCCGACCCGAACCGCCAAGGGGAAATCCTCGGCGTGAACCAATCGTTCGCGGCCTTGGGGCGTATTCTCGGCCCGCTCCTCGGTAGCATCGTCTTCTGGTTGCACCCGTCGCATACCCTGCCGTTCGCAGTGGCCGGTGCGGTGTTGGTCGTGGTGGCCTTGCTAGCGGCCAAGCAAGAAAACCCGGCGCCGTCCGCGTGAGGATCTCGCTTGCGAACCTCCGACCGCGCCGCATCGCACTCTTAAAGCCGAGTGCCCTCGGGGATATTGTTCACAGTCTGCCCGTGCTCTCGGCCTTGAAGGATCTGTATCCCGCGGCGACCATCGATTGGGTCGTGAATAAATCGTTCGAGCCGTTGATTGCAGGCCACCCCGATTTGCACGCCACGGTTCCGTTTGAACGTGCGGCATTCAAAACCGGGCTAGTGAAGTCGACGCAATACTCGATTCAGTTTGCTGATCGATTGCGCAAGAATCGCTACGATCTCGTCGTCGATCTCCAAGGATTACTGCGCACGGGATTGATGGCCGCCGCGACCGGGGCACCGGTGCGAGTCGGATTCGCCAATGCCCGTGAAGGGAGCCATCGGTTTTACACGCACCGCATTGCCGTGCCGGATACGGAGACGCTCCACGCCGTCGACCGCTACTGGCGAATCGTTGAAGCCTTGGGCGGTGGCCATTTGACGAAACGATTCCACGTTCCGTTGCAACCGTTGGAATTGGAGTCCATCGACCGGGATTTCGCACTGTGGCCGCGCCCGTGGATGGCGATGGCCCCCGGCTCGAAATGGCTCACTAAACGCTGGCCCCCAGCCCATTTCGCAGCCCTCGTGAACCGTGCCCAAGCCGAATTCGGTGGTACGGTGTTCCTGGTCGGTGCCGGTGAAGATGCTGCGCTCGCTGATGCCATTCAAACTCAGTTGAAAGGATCGTGCCTCGATCTGACGGGCCAAACATCGCTTCCGAAACTCGCCGCGCTTTTGAAACGTGCCGATGTGATGATCGCCAACGACACCGGGCCATTGCATTTGGCCGCCGCCATCGGAACGCGCTGCATCGCCCCATACACTTGCACTAAAATCATTAAACATGGGCCGTATGGATTGGGGCACTCAGGAATCGAAACCACCGTCGCCTGCGCGGGTAGTTATTTGCGGGTGTGCCCAAATCATATGATCTGCATGGACGAATTAACACCCGAGAAACTGTGGCCCGCGTTGTCCGGAGTGATTGCTTCGAAATTGTAACTCCGGCGTCCCGCCGGATCCCTTGGTAGCTCCGGCGTCTCGCCGGATTCCTGGGTATCCCCGGGGTCTCGCCGGATCGCACTTTATCACCGTCCATTGTTCGCCAAGGTTACGTGCAGGTGAAAACCGGCGAGGACGCCGGTTCTACCCAGGAATCGGCGAGGAGCCGATGAAAACATCAATCCCTTGGCAAATTTCTTGTCAAAACTTCTCTTGCCCGGATTGTGGCCTGTCGGTATTTCCCTGCCTGCGACTTGAACTATTCTCGAACCGCAGGACGGTACCATGCTTCAGCAGCAGATTCGTGGACGTTGGACTCGACGCGGTATTGCCCTCACCATCGTCGGCGGTGGTATCGCCCTGTTGGCGGGCAACGCGGTCTCGCAACAACCATTGCCCAAGTTGCAGCCGGTGCCGGTGACGGCAACCGCTTCCGCTCCAGTGGCCCCCGCGAAACCGGTCGCGCTTCTGTACAACAGCCTGCCCGTGTCGCACGACGAATTCGGTAAGTTCCTCATGGATCGCGGCGGTGCCGAGAAACTCGAGTCGTTCATCAACATCAAAATCATCGATCTCGAAGCGGCCAAGCGCGGGTTGACGGTGACGAAGACCGAACTCGAAGCGGCCCTCAACGAGGACCTGAGTGGCCTGGGCGAAGGCGGTGCCGCCATGAGCCGGAGCAACTTCGTGAATGTGATGTTGGCGAAGAACGGCACCACTCTGTACGCCTGGATGGAAGATGTCGTGCGGCCGCGGTTGTTGCTCACGAAGATGTGCCGGGAACGCATCAAGCTCAACGAGAACGACTTGAAGCTCCAGTTCGAGCGTCGCTTCGGTGAGATGCGCGAAGTGCAGATGATCATGTGGCCCAAAGGCGACGATCTGAAAATGATCCAGCAAGCCTACGCTCGGATCCGGAACAACAACAACGAGTACGACAGCGAAGCGCGCAAGCAGGCAAACCCCGGACTGGCCGCATCGCGCGGGATGATCAAGCCGATCACCAAGCATTTGCTGGGCGATGACAAGAGGATCGAAGAAGTCGCGTTTCAATTGAAAGCCGGCGACGTGAGCGAGATCATCCACACCGAACAGGGTTACATCGTCATGAAACTCGTGAAGGTGATCCCGGCGAACGAGAAAGTGAACTTCGAGAAAGAACGCCCGCTTTTGGAGAAAGCCGCATTCGAGGCCCGTCTCGGCGAGGAAATTCCGAAGTGCTTCGCTGAACTGAAGAAGGCCGCCGCACCCGAGCTCCATTATGTGGGGCCGACCGATTGGAAGCCGACCGGCAACTTCCTAGATAGCGTTCAAGACGTGATCCGTGGCGCCGGCGCCACGAACCAAGTCGTCCCGACACCGGGTGCGGGTCGGTAAGTCGGTTTCGAGCAATTTGTATTTCTTCGTTTCCGTGGCGGGCAACTCGCTTCCAGCTTGCCCACGGAGATTCATCGACCGCCGCCGGGTATAAAAATTATACCTGGCTGAGGAAGCTGCATACCAGCGCCGCCCTGCCGATTGGGCCGTACGGGTGCCGTGGCCACAACGGGTTTAGGAGCGGGATCGAGAATGACATTGCGGAGCGTGCGGAGGTCGGCGAGTTTCAACTTCGTTTCGCCGAAGAACTTCGTGGTCGCTTGAATCGTGTCGGCTTCCAGCGTGCCCCGGAACGTCGACGTCTCGGTGACGACCACATCGAAATCGTGAATCTCCTGGCGATCCCTCGGCAGGTTCGCTTGCAACTTGGCCGCAATCTCTTCCGCGCGGCGAATCGCTTCGGCGTTGGTTCCCATCATTGTTTTTTTCAACGTGGGCAGTGCGACTTCGCCCCAACTCAGCAATTGCTTTTGAGCCTGCTCGCGTGTCTGGTAATCGGGCGAACCGAGTTCTTCGGTGGCCACGAGAATCTTCGCTTCCAATCCATCGGGGTAACGGAACCCGAGTTCGATCCGCACGATCTCCGAGATCGGCACGGTCAGTTTGCCGTACTTGGTGGTGAACGTCAACTTGCCCTCGGGCAAGAACAGCGGCACCGAACTGCTATCGGTGAAGCCCCCGATGAACGGCAACCCGGTCGGTTCGCCGGCACGGGCCACCGAAGCGAGTATTATCGTAGCCAAAATAGCGTGCCAGCGTGTCATGGATTTGTTCCGGTTGATGTCGTCCGCACCATGTTCCCATGTTCGGCGGGAAGTTCAATTGCCATTTGCAATAATGCCACGGCGTAACTCTTCCCTTGGGTGTCGGTGCGCAGCGACCGGCTCGCGCCGCCGGCCAGCGCGTCGTAGAGCATGAAGTTCAGCCCCAGCACATTTGCGGCTTCGAATCGTTCGACGCGGCTCGCACCCAGTGGGGCGAAGTACGCCGCGACAACCTCCGTGGTGAGGTGCGATTTTAACCAGGCATATCCGGCCGGAGTGTAAGCGATGATTGCCACGTTCGAATGGTTGCCTTTATCACCGCTGCGGCCGTGAGCGATGGTCGAAAGAGGTGCTGAAATATTATCGGACATGGTGCGACTCCAATCGAAGTTCCGATTTTTCCGATATTGTACCCGAGTCTCGTGCGTACCATGTGCTGGATTCGCTGAACGGTTCGGCGTGCTTGGAGCCTTGTTTTGCGTTAAGCTGGCTAAACATGGAGGTTTGTGCAAGATTTTCTGATCCTAACGCGCCGGATTACTCGTAAGGATCGTATCGGCGCGAAAAAGAATTGTGATCCGCTTCCGACAACTTAATCTAAGCTTTGGAGATGTACAGAACGGGCCTCAGCCCCTGTATTCTTTTCGGAGAACCAACCATGAGCCTCACCCGACGATTTTTAACCCTCGCTTCTCTCGGCGTGTTCGCCTCGGCGGCTCCGAGCTTCGCCGGCTGGAACAACGTGTTCCTGACGTCGTGCAACGACTGCGAGCCGCGCACCTCTTACAAGCTTCCACCGACTAGCACAAGTATGAAGTTGGAATCGACTTCGTACTACGAAACGGTCACGGTGATGCGGCCCGAGAAGTTCATCGAAGAAGTGCCCGTCAAAGTGACGAGCTACTACTACGAACCGGTGACGACCTACACTTACCGCAGCTATTACGATTCGTGTTCCCGACAGTGCCAGCAGATCGCTGTGCCGCGGACGTCGCGGGTTCGCCGCGAAGAGTGCAACACCGTGATGAAAGCGGTCGAGCGGATGCGGATGGTGCCGGTGCAGGTCGAGCGCGAAGTCACCGAATCTCGCCCCGTTTACACGAGCTATGGCCCCGTGCAAAAACATGTTGGCCCGTATCGCGACAGTGCCAGTTCCCCTCGCATTGATGAATATCGGAACCCGAAGCCGACGATCCAGCAAGAAGGCGGATCGATCCCCGAGACTCGTCTACCGACGACGCCGAGATACATGGAAGGCCTGTCGAATCCGAAAGTCAAACCATCGGCCCCGGCGAACTTTCGTTCGAATGCGATGACGACATCGTTTGCGAAAGTGGCTCCGACCAAAGTCTACGGCGAAGTGGTGCAGACCGACCAAAAGACACCACTGGGCAACGCCAAGTTGGTCTTCGTGAACGTCGCCGACACCGAGAAACGCGAATACATCTCGGCCGATGCTTATGGTCAATTCGAGAAGACTCTCCCGGCCGGTGATTGGTATCTTTACGTCGGGCCAGGGGATGGCAAAGCCAACCTCCACTCGCAGATCAAAGTGAGCGAAGGCGAACCGAAGGGGTTCAACGTCGTCGCTTCGAAGTAATCGGATGTGAAACGTATTGAAAAACACCGGCGCGGTCGCCGGTGTTTTTTCGTACCGACCACTTCGCTATAACTCGTTCATTGTAGTTACCATCGTCCGGATTTCACCCATGACAAATCCCGCTCCGGAAAGCCACTCCGAGATTCCGCCGGAGCGAATCATGCCGCCAACGCCCATTTCCTGGCGTCTCGGCCTGGCTGCCGGGGTGATCCTGCTCGTTTTGGCGACCTACGGTTTGTACGACTCATTCAGTCCGTCGATTCGGCCACGTTTCCAGGCGGGCATGGGGATCGTCTGCTTCCTCGGTGTGGCGGCCTGCTTTTCCACGAGTTTGCAATCGGTGCGGCGGAAGACGTTGATCTGGGGCATCGGCCTGCAATTCGCCCTCGCCGTGGCGGTGATCCACTCGGAGTGGGTGCGGGCGGTGTTCGAGGTTCTCGGCACCGGGATTGGCTACCTCATCAAAGCCTCGGATGCGGGGGCCGAGTTTGTCTTCGGATCGCTTTCGAAGGTCAATGGCCCAAGTGGCTTGGTGTTCGCCTTCAAAGCGTTGCCCCCGATCATCTTCGTGTCGTCGTTCTTCAGCGTTTTGTACTACCTCGGCATCCTGCAGTTCTTCGTGCGGTTGATGGCCCGCGCCATGATGTACGTCATGGGTACCAGCGGGGCGGAGACTCTCTCGGTGGCTGCGAATGTTTTTATGGGGCAGACGGAAGCCCCGCTGATTGTCAAACCGTTCGTCCCGCGGATGACACGCTCGGAATTACTCGCCCTCATGGGCAGCGGCATGGACCACATTTCGGGTGGCATGATGGCGGTCTACATCAGCTATGGGGCCGACCCCGTGGCGATTCTGTGTACCTGCGTCATGGCGTGTCCCGCCAGTTTGTACCTCACCAAGTTGATCCTGCCGGAAGCGGGATCCCCGGTGACGATGGGCACGGCGAAAATCGACGTGAAGACCAATTACGTGAACGTGATTGACGCGGCCTCGGGCGGGGTGAAAGATGGCCTGTGGCTCGCCTTCAACGTCGCGGCGATGTTGATTGCGTTCCTCGCGTTCATCGCCCTGTTCGACTTCGCACTCGGTGGCATGAAACCGGGTTTGGTGAACGTCGGTGTTCCCGCCGAGCGGTTGGAGTGGTGGGCGGACGACCTGAAACTGGAAACGATCTTTGGCAAAGTGTTCGCTCCGGTCGCCTTCCTGCTAGGGGTGGAACCGGGCGAAACGCAGAAAGTCGGCAGCTTGCTCGGCATCAAACTCGCTGCCAACGAGCACGTCGCGTTCCTGAAGTTGAGAGATTGGAAAGCGCAGGACGGTTTCCTCTCGAAACGCTCGCAAGATCTCGCGGTCTTCGCCTTGACCGGGTTCGCCAATTTCGCGTCGATCGGTATCCAACTCGGAGGAATCGGAGCCTTGGCCCCGGAGCGACGGGCAGACCTAGCTAAACTCGGCCTCAAAGCGCTGCTTGTCGGGTTCCTGGCCACACTCATCAACGCCGCCATCGCGGGATTGTTGATGTGATGGGGAGCCGGCCCGCGATTCGGATTCACCCCGACATCGCGGCAAACATCCCGAATCCCAAAACTGTGGCGGCGACGGCGCTGAGTACCAACACGACGACGCCGAGTTTCCGAGTCGCTTTGATCTGCCACCACATGATGAGGCCGGTAAGGCCCCAAAAGCACATCACGAACGCCATGGCATCGACGATGACCGCCCAGAACCAACGGCTGTTCTGTTCGCCGGGGTATCCATGGGCCAAGTGCAAGCGGGTCAGGAATCGACGGACACTCAGTTCGGGCGTTTCTCCAGTTCCCACAAGCTTTCCAGTCAGGCTTCCCGTTGTCGCGGAGTAAGTCGCTGTCCAGATGCTGCCGTCCGCTTCGATGGGGAAGGTCAACTCCGGGACGGATGTCACCGTGATCTCGCCTATCGGAAAACCGGTACGCTCAAGAATTGTCGGGATGGCCGCCTTCACGCGATCTTGCAGAGGTGATTCGAGCTTGATGACATCGACGTTCGGGAGTTCGGGTTCGCCCGCCCGAGGCGCGGCGCTGCGGACCATGGCGAAGGGTGCTTTTACCGGTTCTTTCTTCAGCGTTTCCAGCGGAGCGCTGCGTACAGTGCCCTGCCGGTTTTTAATGTCGACGAGCACGCTGATGGTTTGCCCGTCGGCTCTCACCGTGGCGAACGCGAACTCGCGCGCGTACTTCGCGTCCCCGACGACGCGATACGGCGTCAACGGTTTCTTCTTCTCGTTCAGCAGCTTCACCACCTGTTCGGCTTGCTCCGCTGGGCTTGGCGCATCGTCGAGAGCCGTGCCGGCCACTGCGTCCGAGCCGAAGCTCTTCGACGGTTGATCGCTGAATACGGTCGGATGGTTGAACAGGAACGCGGTTGCCCCGTAGAGGATCGCCCAGGGGAAGAGAAAGAGGCCCAGGTAAAGGTGCCCCCGGCGCATCGCATGGACGACGCGTTTGCGTAGCGGCCGGCCTTTCGGCTTCGAGAATTCGGGAGTCAACTGCGGCACGGTGGACGACGCGGACACGATCATGGAAAAATCACCCGCTAAGAATTTCGATCACACTTTGGATTTCGACCGGAAGACAGATGCCCGTTCAGTCGTGCTCAGGGTGATCTGACTTGGGATCGGAGTGCGTGCGTGGGCGCCCAATCGCTGAAAGGAATCCAAACACGAGCAGGAAGCGTCACGACGATCACGGCTAACAGCAAAGGGATCGACGTGACAACCGCCGCGAGCCAACGCGGATTGTCGGGCGAGACGTAGCTGGGCAAAACCGGGTGAAGGCGCAAGAAATTCTCCGGACGACAGTTGTGTCGGTTCAATCCACGAGCCGCATTGCGAACGGGACTAGTCCTGAACGTGGGACATCGCGTCGGCAGCGGAGCAAACTCAAAGGTTGTTGTTGAGACTTCGTATCAGCAACAACAGTTTAAGCTCGGGGTAAAGGGTGTCAAGATAAAATAGGACAATTCTTGTACTATTAACCCGATAGCCACGAACTTTTTGGACTGCGAATTCCAGACGAAGTCGGGACACTTTCTGTTCTAAGCTTGTAAGCCTAGGCCCACCCTGCCCGAGAACTGCTCGATGACTCCGTCTTTGTCCGGCACAAGTTCTGTCTGGACGACGCCCAGCCCCAATCCGCGGGGAACGCCGTCCCCCGTGGAAATGCTCCGCCGTGCCCACACGCGACTCGCCGAGCGCTTCGACCCGAGCAAAACACGGCACAAACCGCTGTCGATTCTGCGCCAGGAAGCGCGCCGGCTACTCGACCAATATTTCGAGGTCGAATGGCAAGCGTTGCTGAAGCCCGACCGCGAAAAATTGATCGAAGACATCCTGAGCGAAGCCCCCGGGTTCGGGCCGTTGGAAGAACTGTTCCGCGAAGACGCCACCAAGGAAATCATGGTGATCGCCGCGACGCAAATCATCGCGAAGAAAGCGGATGCCTGGCAGCCAACGAGCGTGCGGTTCCGCGATTCCGGGCAACTCCGGAGCTATCTCGCACGCTTAGTGGAGTCTGGTGTAAATTACGTGCCGACTCCAGTTGCGACCGGTGGCTTCGACATCAAATTGACCAACGGGTTCCGGGTATTGGCACTGCTCCCGCCCGAAATCATGGATCAATCGCCGTTGGTGTTGTTCGTCCGTGGTGAAGCGTTGCCGATGCCCGCCGAAGCGACTTCGGTGATGATGTCGACGCTGCGACGGAATTTGCCGAGCGGCACGATCAAGGCACCGATGCAGCCGACCGCGACAGCGAGTTCGAGCGGGACGATTGCCACCCCGGCACCCCGTTCATCGGTCATTCCGATGCCGGAACCGCGGGCGACGATCGTTCTCGATCCCCTCGGTCGACTGAAGCAGAATGTCACCGATCGGATCATTGCGAAATGCGCCGCGGCCGGAGTTTATGATCTTTCGGTGATCCCGTCCGGGGAACTGCAACGCGTGATCCACGCCCACGTGCTGGAAATCTCGATGCAGGATCGCGTGGCCATCGACGACGCATCCAAAGAGCGAATGGTTCTCGAAATCCTCGCCAAAATGAACCGGTAAAAACCACTCCGGTGTCCTGGCCGGTGTCCTGGCCGGTGTCTGGCCGGCGTCCTAGCCGGTTTGTTCGTTTTATCGGCGTCCCCGCCGATTCCTGGGTACCTCCGGCGTCCCGCCGGATTCCCAGGCGTCCTGGGATCGGTGCATGAATGAGTTTCGCCAGAGACGATTTGCGACAAACCGGCGAGACGCCGGTTTTACCCAGGATTTGGCGAAAACGGCGATGAAAACGGCGAATCCAACGGTGCGGCGGCGTCCCTGCCGGATTGCACGTGAAAGCCGTCAATCGTTGATCGTCCAATCGCGGATTCTCTGGTTTGTCGTTTCCACTTCTGCAATATGCTCACTCTAGCTGATTCGACTCCGAGAACTGAGCATGTCGCTGCGCCAGCTGATCTTCCGGGCCATCTTCGGTGCGCGTTTGCCGTACAGTCGCGGTGAGCTGCGCATCCCCGGTTTGCAACGGCCTGTCACGATCCGCCGCGACAAGTTCGGCATCCCGGCCATCGAAGCGGAAACCGAACACGACGCCCACTTCGGCAGCGGCTTTGTGCAGGGGCAGGATCGTTGCTTCCAACTCGAAACGATGTTGCGCATCGGCCGCGGCACTTTGGCCGAACTCGTCGGCCCCGGCGGGTTGCCCCTCGATCGCACGAGTCGACGGATCGGCTTCGCCCGCAGTGCCATCGCGCAAGTGAAGGTGCTCGACGCCGATGTGCAGGAGACGTTGAACGCCTTCGTCGCCGGGGTCAATGCCGGGCAGACGCTCGGGTTGCCGGCGAAGCCGCATGAGTTTGCGATTCTCGGTGGAACGCCGACCCCGTGGACGACTGCCGACGTACTGGCGACACTCAAGCTCATCAGCTTCAGCCTGCCCGGCAATTGGGATGTGGAACTCGCCCGCTTACGGATGCTCCGTGCCGATGGCCGTGATGCTGTGGAAGCCCTCGATCCGTCGTGGCACGATGTTCCCACCGGCTCCACCGGCTCGGCTGCACTCGATGCGTTGGCACGCGATCTGGCCCTGTTCCAAGAGTTTGTGCCAACGGGTGGTGGCTCGAATAATTGGCTCATCGCCGGTTCGCGGACCGTGTCGGGGAAGCCGATCTTGGCGAACGACCCCCACTTGCGACCGGACATTCCTGCGCCGTGGTATTTGCTGCAAGTCCGGACGCCGACGCGCTCCTTCGCCGGGGCGGCACTGGTCGGTACACCGGCCGTGGCGATCGGGCACAACGGTTTCTGTGCGTGGGGGGTCACCGCTGGCCTGACGGATAACACCGACCTGTTCATCGAAACGCTCGATTCCACCGGCAGGCAAGTCCGCAATGCCGATGGTAGCTTCACCGTGTGTGAAGTGGTACGCGAAGTCATCCGCATCAAAGGTAAGCTCGACCATGTTGAAGAGGTGTTGCTCACGCCGCGTGGCCCGGTGATTTCGCCGCTGGTGCCGGATGTGCGCGAGGTGCTCTCAATGCGGGCGGTGTGGCTCGACGCGCTGCCGTTGCGCGGGCTGCTCGATGCCCCGTTGGCGACCTCGTTCGACAGTTTCCGCAAACCATTCGCCGCGTGGCCCTGCTTGCCATTGAGCATGCTTTACGCCGACGCGACCGGGGAAACGGGGTACCAACTCGTCGGCCAAGTGCCGGTTCGCAAATGGGGCCAAGGGATGATCCCACTTCCCGGCGATGCCCCCGGTGCGGGTTGGGAATCGGAGCACTTGGCCTTCGACAAAATGCCATTCGTGCGGAATCCGAGTGCGGGCTATTTCGCCACCGCGAACGACGATCCGTACATCCGCCCCGAAGCGACGACGGCTGGGTTTCTCGGCGCCGATTTCCTCGAGCCTTACCGAGTGGATGCGATTCGGGACGAACTCGCGCGCCGGCCCGACGGCTGGGATTTGGCCGCGTGCTCGGCATTGCAACTCAACGTGCGCTCCATCGTGTGGGAACAAATCCGCGAGGTGATCTTGAACATCTCGACGGAACTGCCGAAGGCACGCGAAGCGATTGAACTGTTGCGAGGCTGGGATGGCCAAGTCGATGCCCGCTCGCCGTCCGCGACCATCTTCGAGCTTTTCATGGCCGAAATGTCTGTCCGCGTTGCCAAAGCCAAGGCGCCGCAAAGTTGGGAACTCGCACTCGGCGGCAGTGGCACCGGAGTGCTCGCGCACAATTTATTTGCCGATCGGCGCACGTCGCACTTGGTGAAATTGATCCGCTCGCAACCGGCCGGGTGGTTCGCACAATCGTGGCCGCTGGAAATGGCCGACGTGTTGAACGGCGTGATCGAACAACTGCGAGAGAAGTACGGCCCCAGCCCGGATTGGTGGCAATGGGGCGATCTCCGCCCCCTGCACGCCATGCATCCGATCCTCGGCAAACATTGGCTGTTCGGGCCGATCTTCAACGCCCCGAGCATTCCCTGCGGCGGTGACAGTAACACGATCAGCCAAGCGGGCACCGCCCCGTTACGGCCCCTTCAACCAACCGGTAACATCGCCGGCCTGCGCATCGTGTTCGACTGCGCGAACTTCAGCAATACGCGGGTCGTGCTTTGCGGGGCCCAATCGGGCAACCCGTTCTCCGCGAACGCCCTCGATCTCTTTTGGAAATGGCAACTCGGCGACAACGTGCCATTGCTCTGGACACCGCAAGAGATTTTGAAAGGGGCCAAAGCGACCTTGCGATTGGAACCGGTGGTCTAAGACGCTTCGCCCACCAACACTTCGCGTTGGCGGAGCTGTTGCAGTCGCGTCAGTCCGCCGCACCGTTCCAAATAGTGGGTGAAATCTTGCACGCCGTGGATGTGAGCTTTCAAGAACGTTTCGTAGGCCACGGGGTCTTGTTCCACTTGGAGCCAGTTCCGCAGGTGGACTTCGTCCGACGCATATTCACCCGGCATGTTGCCGGGGTAGCTGCCGTAGGGCACTTCGCAGACGGCATCGACGCACAAAAACGGGATCTGCGTGGTGTGCGGTTCCCGCCGCATCACTTCATGTGGCACCAAACGCTCGCAGGTGATGATGAGCCGCTTGGCGGCGCGGGCCAGTTCGAAATCGGACACCGACGTCCCGCGAAACCGGCAGTTCCCGAACCGGTCGGCTTCATGCACATGGATCGCGGCGACATCCGGGTACAACGCCGGCACCGCAGCGAGTTTCTCCCCGGTGAATGGGCAGATGATGACTTGCGCCGGACTGTGGCTGAAGGTGTCGGTGCCCTGCATCGAACGCGTCGGCACAAACGGCACTCCCATCGACGCGGCTGTGAACCGCAGGGCCAAGGCGTAGTTCGACCATTCGACGGTTTGCACCGTGCCCGATTGCAACACCCGCCGCGCTTGAGGTGATAGCCCGTAGGCTTCGAGGCCGACGACGTAAGAAATGTCGACGCGGGACAGCGTTTGGCCCCGACCCGTCAGGTTGCCGGCACAGAGCAATTGGAAGTCGTGGGTGGAAGTATGACCGGCGAATCCGAGGTTCTGTTTTTGTTGCCGGAGGATTTCGTGGAGGATCGCCGTGGGGATGCGGTTGACGCCGAAGCCACCGCTGCAGAAGTAGGAACCGTCGGGGATGAATCGTTCGACGGCCTTGGAGACGGTCATCACCTTGTCGATCAAGGCCCGCGGTTTCTGGGCGAATGCTTGGCGGGCGGCATCGGAACTGGGGTCGGTGAATAGAGGAGGACGTTCCATGGTGTTCACCGACGTGCCATCGATCATCGTTCGACGTATTCGCGGAGGAGGTCGCAGAAGCGCTGGTCTTTGCGGAGCGAGGCGAGATCGCGGTCTTGGATCATGTAACGGAAATCGTTGTAGCCGAGGTTCACCGCTTGGCGGAGTGTTTCGATGGCCAAATCGGGCTGGAGCATCAAGGCGTAGCGGCAAGCGAGGTTGTAGTGTGCATCGGGGTCATCCGGGCGGAGCTTCACCAGCACTTGGTCGATGAGTAAACCTTCTTTGAGCAGCCCTTTGGTGGTCAGGTTGCCGGCTTGGGCACGGAGGGCATCCGAGTAATCGGGCATGCGGCGGAGTAAGTCGGCGAAGAAAGCGAGTTCGAAATCGAGTTGGGATCGCTCCGCGAGCATGGCGAGTACGGAACCGCGTGCCGCTTCGGTTATCGATTGAGGACGTTTGCTCGGGTTTGGCATGGAAGTCCTCAGGTGATAGCGAATGCGGGCTGCGGCCAAGATGAGGCAAATAAACCCCGCGAACCCTTCGAGAGGATTATACCCCATCTCCACGTTAGGGCAAATGAGTCGATGCCGGGCCTTTGGATAATTTCCGGTAAGATTGTCGAAAAGGCCGACTTCGCAGGCTGAAGCGTTAATGCCCAGCGTTCATTCGGACGCCGTTTACACCATCCCCCAATAGCGCCGCAGGCCCCATTCGGCTAACAGCAGACCCGCGAAGATGGCGAGCCACGTCGGCAGGAACCCCTCGGAACTCTTCCGATCCCAGTTCGGCAAGTATTTTTGCTTCGGCTTTACGTTGTCGAGCGGTTGACCGCGCAGCTCTTTTAGGAAGCCCGGCAGTTCGTCGAGGCGATACCCTTTGCCACCGCTGGCCGCCGCGATCTTCGCCATGAAGTCCGGGTCGGCCGCCGTGCGGAGCATCTCCTCGGCCGTCTCCGGGTAGCCGATGAACTTCGCCGAGGCGTCGCCCGTCACCGGTTCCCCCTTGGCCGTCTTCCCGGTCGCCGTGACCTTCACCGTGTATTCCCCGGCCGTCGGCGGATTGTAATTGAGAATCGAACCGCCCGCCGCATCGGTGTCCACATCCACTTTTTTCCCCAAGTTGTCGCCCGGCGCGAACAGCGTGACCTCGAAAGTCGGATTCACAACCGTGGCCCCGTTCTGGCCACGGATTCCGAATTTCACCTCTTGCTTACTGCCGACTGCCAAACGCGGAAACGAGGGCCGTGCCGTGACGGTGCTTTCGTCGGTCTCTTGATGAGCGAGCCAAAGGACGAGTTGCCGCCAGAACCGGGAGTGGATCTGTTTGCCGTCCTGCGATTTCGGTTGGCCATAGCGCTGCCACATAAAGGTGTCTTGGGCGGCGAAAGTCAGCACGCGGCCGCGGTTGCCATCGCCGATCTGATGGCCAACGAGAAGCGGGGCCAGCCCCTTTCCATCGGAGTTGCGGACGACCGGATCGGTACTCGCGGCCCAAGCGTAAACATCGGCGGTAGGGAGTGGCGTGCCGATGTTGCTGAGGCCCGTGAAACGCGAGCGGGTTTGGCGTTCGTTCAGCTTGTTCCAGAGTTCGTCCGACTCGGCTTTGCTGCCGGCGATCTTGACGAGGAAGTTATCGGCGAAGCGCGGGTTGACCACGAACTGGTAGCGGCCCTTGGGCAGATCGAAGAACCCGGTGGGAATATCGGCGGGGCCATCATCGAGCCGGATGGGCAGAATCGATTCGAGTTCCTTGACGCCGCGCCACCCCGATTTCGGCGCTCCCGTTCGCGCATCGTTGATACGTTCATTCGGTTGCCCGGAGAACGTGGCGTGCCCGCCGATCATAATGAAGCCCATCCCCTTTTTGACGACGCGCTCGGCGATGCGGCCGGGAATCTTCGGGTCGATGGCCGCCAGTTGATTGGCACTGATATCGCCGAGGATCATCACGTCGTAGGCTTTGTCGTCGAAGTCGAACGCTTCGAGCAAGCCGGCCCCGCCCTCGTCGGTCTGGAGATCGATCTTGCGGACATCGATCCGGGGATCGGCGGCGAGCGCATCGAGCAGCAAGGCATTTTCATAGAGATAGCGACCGACCACCAGCACGCGCAAGCCTTCCTTCGTGAGGTTCATGTACGTTTCGAGCACGTTGTTCGCCGGGTTGATGTCACCGGGCACGTCGGCAATCGGAATCTCGATACGGACTTTGATCTGCTTTCGCGGCTGCTTCTTCTCGTCTTCGGGAAGTTGATCCGGCGCTTTCAACTTCAATTCGACGGTGTTGTCTTTCTCTTTCGCCAGTTTCACTTTCTCGATCAGCACGTCTTGGTAACCTTTTCCCAAATCGTACTGCACTCGCACGGGCACCGTCGCACCGCCGAAGCCGTAGGCGTTGACCTTCAACCGGAGCGTCACTTCGTTCTTGATGGCGACCGGATCGGGGTCGAGCCGGGCATCGACGAGGGCCACATCGCGGACGGCGCCCGGTGGCGTGGTGGTGCCGACGACGAACGTTTGAATCGGTGCGGTGCGTCGCCAAGCGCCGGCTTCGGAGAGTGCGGAGGCACCGGGTGAATTTTCGGCCCCATCGCCGATGATGATGTGGCCGCGCACGAACTTCTGCCCCTGCCATTTTTCCAGCGTGCGAGCCAAATAGGTTCGGTAATCGGACTGCTGCGCGTCGACCTTCGCGGCGGGGTCGTAGACGCCGGTCGCTTCCGTGAACGCCGAGGCCCCGAATCCGTAGAGCGTCACCGTCATGTTCTGTTCGGTTTGCAGAGCGTCGATCGTCGGCTGGCAGATATCAAGCGTTCGTCGGACGGCGTCGATCCGGCTGGAATTGCCGACTTCGTCGCGCACGGTCATACTTTCCGTCAAGTCGATGCCGATGAGCAACTGCGTGCGGATCTTGGGCTGTTCGTCGATGGGGTAGGCCGGTCGCAACGCGGTCAGCAATATCACGAGCAGCGCTGACAACCGTAAGACGATCAGCAACACGATCCGTCGCCGATTCCCCGCCAATTGCGCGGAATACGTCCAAACCGTGAGGGCGACGATGGCCACCCCCGCCGCGACCAGCAAGAGAATCGCCAGCAAGTTGGTCGGCTGAGCCGACCAACTCAACGACAGTGGTCGGTTGAAATACGAAATCAGCGAGTTCATGCGGAGTCCCGGAGCCGTTTCTTTCAGAGTAGCAGGAGCACCCCAAGAATTAGGAACACAAGCACGATGATACCCGAGTATAGCAGAGCTTCGAATTTCCAAGTTGGCGTTGGCAGGGTCGGTGCGACGAACACGGGTAAAAGGGGGACAGAGACGGACACCACGGGCTTCAGTGAATCGAGCAACACTTTCTTGCGCGGCGCCGAGATATTTTCGCCCAATTCCTGAATCCGCTTGGTCACAGCGTCACGCTTCAACGGCGAATCGAGCACCGCGTTCCAAAGTTCGGGGTGATCCGGCAAAATGTGCTGGGCGCGCAAAATGTATTCGCGTAGGACGTCGACGGGAGCGACGGTTAAGAAGGTTCGTGCCGCCGCGTCGACCTCGCGTGGAATCGTCCGCGTTTTCGAAGTTTTGAGGGTAGCCGCGAGCGAGAAGGCCCTCCACTTGGCCGGGAGCAGGTCGTCGCGGAGAATCTCTTCGCATTCACCGACATTGCCCGGGAAGAGCAGGGGCACCACTTCCGGCGTCGCTTGGAGCAAACAACTCGCGGCTTCGCGGCGCAAGATCCTCCGGCCGGGGCCGGTCAGCGTCGTCAATTCCCGCCGGCGGGTGCGAAGGAGCGTCAGGAAATAGTCGGCGAGTACCGGGGGTTTTTGGGATCTGACGACGACGCCCCAGAACTTCTTCCAAGCGGCGACGTCTTCATCCGCCACGGCTTCGAACGCGGCAATCAGGTATGGTTGCACGCGCTCGGGAGGGCGGAACCACTCGAGGAATCGGGGAATCAATTCACTGTGGATCGTCGCCAAGCAGCGCAACTGCGGCCAGACGATCTCGCTCCGGGCTAGCAGCGCGTTCATACCCGCGGCAAAGCCGCCGAGTAGTAGCAGGTCGTCGGCACCGGCGAAACCGGCGTCGATGCGCAGCAACGCTTCGCTCGCCGCGCCGGGCTCACCGGGCCAAGTGCCCGAACCGGTCGCGGAGAGGGGTGGCTGTACCACGGGGAGATTCACCGAGGATGCGCTCATTTCAGTATTGCGGGATCGCCACCCGGGTGCCGCCGGCCATGGCACTTTCGTGCGCGCAGATGCCGACGAGCGTCCAGTTGGCACTCGTCGCCGCATCCGGGAATGCGGGCCGTTCGCCTAGCACAGCCATCAAAAAGTTGTGTGCCAAATGCGGGTGACTGCCGCCGTGACCGCCACCCTGCACGAAGCTGAGGTGGGTCGCGTCGTGGATTGCCCCCGTGAACTTGCGAATTGGCTCCGGCAAGCGGTCGGCGTAGTCGGGCACCGTCACCCGGCTCGGAATCTCGCTTTCGGTTCGCGGTGTTTCCGGGCTGTTCTTCGTGTGGATGACCGGGTCTTCCCCCTCCACTTGCTGCCACTCGAAACTGGCCTTGGCCCCGGTCACGTCGAAACTCTCGCGGTACTGCCGGGCCACGTCGAACAAGGTGCGGGTCACTTCCGCGCAGACGTCCGAATCTTTGATTTTGAACGTCGCTGTTTCGAGGGCGAACGGACTGCCGTAGTTGCCGATGAGCTCGTCCCGGATGCGCCCCGAGCCATGGCACACCACACTTTCGGCGTACGCCGGGCGGCCCGGTGCGCTCAAGATTGCCAAGCAGGGGCTGACGCAGTGCGTGGCGTACCACATCGGCGGGAGTCCGGGCCAGTAATTCGGCCAACCGTCCATGTCTTGCTGGTGACTGCCCCGCAAGAACTGGATGCGACCCAGCGCCCCACGGTCGTACAGTTCCTTGGCAAAGAGGTACTCCCGAGCATACACCACCGTTTCCATCATCATGTACGTCTTGTTCACCCGGCGTTGGAGAGACACAATCTCTGCAATGTCGCGTTGGCTCGTGGCCATCGGTACGGTGCAGGCCACGTGCTTGCCGGCCTTGAGCGCCGCGATCGTTTGCGGGCCGTGATCCGGAATCGGGCTGTTGATGTGAACCGCGTCGATATCTGGGTCGGCCAGCACGTCCTCGAAACTCGTGTACCGTTTGGCAATGCCGAACTTGTCGGCGCAGGCGTTGAGTTCCGCCGTATTCCGCCGGCAGACGGCGACCATCTCGGCATTCGGGTGGTTCTGGTAGATCGGAATGAATTCGGAGCCGAAGCCGAGGCCGACGATGGCCACGCGGACTTTTTGAGTGGACGGCACGGGACGACGCCTCGGAATCGGAAGGGGATAATCTGAGGGACAGATTAGCCCGGAGGCCCAAGCGGGGCAACCGAGTTCGGGGGATTGTCAGATCGCGTTGGGGCCGTGTTCCGAATAATCCGCTACCCGCGGATGCAGGAATCGCCATCGCGGTAGTCGGCGGCGCCGGCGAGAACGGGCAATTCGCTGAACTGATACGGGAGTTTCAGTTCCACCTCGACCCAGGCCCCGTTCGCATCCACGCGAGTCTCCACGCCTCCACCGACGTTCCAAATGAGCGAGGCGGCTTCGCCTGTGGATAGGCTGTCGTCGTCGTGCTCGACGGTGCTATCTTTGCGCGTCCGATAGCTCGGCGACCACGCTCGCGCCAGTTCCGTCGCGTTGGCATCTCGGCACGGGATGCGCACGGTCAGGTTCAGATTTTCGCGGCTGTCGTCGGTACGCAATTCGAACCGAGCCGGGCCAACGTCACTCGCGAACGGTTGGCGGGCAAACGCGATCAACTCCACTGCGACGAGAGCAAAGCCTTCGGTGGGAATCACTAAACCACGCTCGGATAACGGGCCGTGGACAGTCACGGTGCTATCCGCCGCGCCGACCTGATCGACCCACGTTTGGAGTGTGAAGATGATCTCTTCCGACTTGGCGCCGCGTCTCGGTTCGGCCGTCTGGCATCGCTGGTGCGATTGCGACGCCGAAATGCGCAGCTTGTGTTTCTGCGTTGTGCGGAATGTCCAAAGCGATTGCCGCATCCGTCGCTCTTCGGTGATATCGCGGAGGCGAATCACGGTATCGGCGGACGAATCGCCGGGCACGGTGAACTGTTCCAGGAAGTACCAGACGCCCGTGCCGTTCGGGGTCTCCGGCCGCACGAGGTAGATCGGCGCAGTGGGATCGACCGCGTTCTGGTTCCGGCCGAGAAGTGTGTGATCCGAGGTCGCGGCCACCCAAAAATCGCGGTGCGGTGCTTGCGGTGGCAAGTGCAGTTCTCGGCGGGCCGCCGCGTTGGCATAGGTCATCTTGCCTTGGCGATCCAACGTCAAATAACCGTCGTCGGCATGTTCCACGACCCAATCGAACTTCTGCCGCTCTTGCAAAAGACGGCGGTAGCGATTGAGGCGGAGGAGCGTGTGGATCCGGGCGCGCAGTTCGATGCGGTCGTACGGTTTGACGATGAAATCATCGGCCCCATTTTCGATCCCGCGGATGCGCGACTGGCGGTCGTCGAGAGCCGTGACGAGTAAGATCGGCACGCCGGCCAAGACCGGATCGGCGCGGAGCTTCGCGCAGACGTCGAAGCCGTCCATGTCCGGCATCATCACGTCGAGAAGGATCAAGTCCGGCAGTTCCGCCCGGGCGATCTGCAACGCCTCGCGGCCGTGCGCGGCGAACAGCAACCGCATCCCCTGGTTCAGCAGCAGAGCTTCGAGGGTCTCGCGGCACGGGGCCTCGTCGTCGACAATCAACACAATCGGCAGGGCGGACATCGGGTCACTCCAAAATGACGGTGGGCTTCGGTAACAACAATTGGGCGATCTTCGTCGACAGTGCCCGCAGGGTGAACGGCTTACTGAGGTAATCGGTGGCCCCCGCCGCGAGCATCTGCTCGCGATCTCCGGCCATGGCATTCGCGGTCACCGCGAGAATCGGTACGTGGGCGGTCATCGGATGTTCGCGGAGAATTTTGATGGCGTCGATGCCGTTGATGCCGGGCATCCGGCAGTCCATCAAGATAATGTCCGGCCGGATTTCAAACGCGTGCTCCAAAGCGAGATAGCCGTTGCGGGCCACGGTGACGCCGAAGCCGCGCGCCCGCAAGTAGTCCGTCACCAAGCGGATCACCGGCTCGGAATCTTCTGCGAGTAGCACACTCACCCAATGACCGGCCGAGATCGGTGGGGGCGTGATGACGAGCGGTGACGCTTGATCGTGGTTCGTCGCCGTCGGTTCCCAAGGGAGTTCCACCACGAAGCGCGACCCCGAACCGGGTTGGCTGTCCACCGTCACCCGGCCGCCGTGCAACTCCGTCATCTTCTTCACCAACGACAGGCCCAGCCCGGTGCCGACGTACTGCTTCGCCAGCCCCGCGTAGACTTGCACGAACGGCTGGAACAGCTTCAACTGGTCGTCCGGGGCAATGCCGATGCCGGTGTCCCAGACGCTGAATCGGATTGTCCCTGCCGCCGCATCGGTGCTCACTTCGAGACCGACTGAACCGCTGTCGGGGGTGAATTTCACGGCGTTGCCGAGGAGGTTCACCAAAATTTGCTTGAGCCGGCGCGGGTCGGCCCGCACGAATTTCGCCTGCGGATCGGCGCTGAAATTCACTCGCAACCGCTTCTTGTACGCCGTCGGTTTCACGAACAGCATCGCCATTTCGCACAGCGATGTCACCGGTACCGGTTCGGTCTGCAACTCCAGCATCCCGGCTTCGACCTTCGACAGATCGAGGATGTCGTTGATGAGTTCGAGCAAGTGGCGGGCGCTGCCGGTGATCGTCTTTAAACAGCGCGACTGCATCGCCTCCAGTTCCCCGTACACCCCCTCGGCCAAGGCTTCGGTCAGCCCCAAGATCGACGTCAGCGGCGTCCGCAGTTCATGGCTCATGCTGGCCAGGAATTCGTCCTTGAGTTTGGCCGCCCGGCCGAGGGCGTCGTTGGTAATTTTCAATTCGGCCGTGCGGTGCCGGTCGGTCTGATCGACGGCGACGGCGTGGAGCATCATGCCGCCGTGGGCGGTCGAACCCTTGTTGACGGTCGATTGCACCCAGCGGATTTCGCCGTCCGGCTTCACGATGCGATACTCGTTCGTCCAGCAGGTTTGCTCACTGGCGACGTGCTCTTGCAGGCGTTGCCGCAGGGCGTCGACATCGTCGGGGTGGATCATCCGCCAGACGACTGTGGCATCAGCGTACAGCGCCTCGGCCGTCACACCCCAGACGGTGGAGCAGGCCGGGCTGACGTAGGCGAAGCGGTTCCGGCCGTTGGCACCGATTTCGTACTGGAACACGACGCCGGGAATGGAATTGAGGAGATGGCGCAAGCCGCCGTGGCCCAACTCGGGCAATGGCTCCAGTTCATTCGATCCGTACGCTCGATTCATCGCCGCGGCGCCCGCTGGTGTGTCGTCCCAGAGTGGTTATCGAAGGGAACGCGCGCGGAATTTCAGTTCGTGGCCGAGTTCGCGCCGGGGTCGCGTTTTTGAATTCGGGTGCGAAGTGCAAACGACTAAGGCCACCGGAATTGTTCCGGTGGCCTTGATGTGTGTGCGATCCAAGATCACGCGACGGCAATTTTGCCCTTGCGGAACTTGCGGAGCATCCCCATCCCAGCGAAGCCGAGGCCGAACAGCACGATCCCGGCCGGTGCTGGCGTCGGGTTGACCGGTGATAAGTTTGCGGTGAACGCCAAATTCACAGCGAAGGCACTATGCCAACTGCTCGTAGTCAAAAGACTGGGATCGTTGCCGTTGTTGCTATACACGAATTTCCCACCGGAATAAGCAGTCCCGTCGGTGATGCCGAACGCGGATAAGTCATCCACCGAGTCGAAGAAATTGCTCGCGGAGAAGTAGAGAACGTACTGCGTGTTCGCCGCCAGGTTCACGTTCGTATTGATGATGATGACGTTGAAGCCGTCGACGGGGCCTGTGTTCGTCAAGTTGCTGCTGTTGTAGAGGATCGGCCCGACGGCATGGAACGCGACTTGATCCCATTGCATGACGACGGCTTCGAAATTGGAGATTTGACCGGCATCCGTCCGCATCCGGAAGGAGAAGTCGGTGAGGAAAGTGTCGGTGGCCCCGACCGTGATCGTCTGGCCATACGTCGCCGCATTCGGCTCGCCGAAAGAGCTTACATTATCAATCCCGTTCCAACTTCCCAAAGTCGAAATGTACTCCGCGTGGGCGGGGGTGGCCGAAGCACCGAGGGCGACGGCGGCGACGATGGCGCCGAGGGTGTGGGACCAGAACCGAGTCATCATGGTGTTCTCCGTGTCCACGCTGGTGGCAGGTTTCGGTAACCGGCTCGATCGACGGCGTGTCGGGAGTGCGGCCTGCGATCCGTCGTGAGGGGTGATGTCGCTGGGGGCAGCGCCGTCACCGGCAAGCTGATTTCGGACGAGGTACTGGGCGGGTACAACCGGGCCGTTGAGCTTGGCAAATTCCCGGTGTGGTGAAAATGTAATCGGCCGGGGCGTTCCGTTCAAGTGAGAAACTCAAATTTGAGGCGGAAGAATCAAAACAGTTGCTACATCTGTTCAAAACGACCCAGGGCCACCGGAAAGTTCCGGTGGCCCTGAAATGTGTGCGGATCATGATCACGCGACGGCGGTTTTGCCTTTGCGGAACTTGCGGAGCATCCCCATCCCGGCGAAGCCGAGACCGAACAGCACGATCCCGGCCGGGGCCGGCGTCGGGTTGACGTCGCCGCCGAAGGTGGCGTCGTCCATCGCGAAGTGTT
>JAYSYJ010000299.1:0-3034 GCA_043727675.1 Fimbriiglobus sp. | reverse complement strand
GCGAGTTCCAAAGACCAATTCGACAACGGGCCCCCGTGCGCTCTTTTTGATCGGGAGTTCGCTTGTAAGGGATGACGTTGATGACCGAGCCGTTGTCGAACTCGTACACCGTGATCTGGTACGTCTCGGGGAACGTCGTTTGCACCTTGGCGTAGTCTTCGGGCTTCACCAATTTCGCGTTCACATTCGCAATGGAAACCGTCCGTCCGTACGAACCAACCCGCAACCCTTTGCCTTGATCCAAAATCTTGGGCAGCTCGAGCCACGCTGCTTTCGTATCGGCCGTGATGATGTAATCCTGATTGGCGGGCACCGGTTTCTGAGCACGGATATGCTCCGCCAATTCGGTCTGGTTTCGCTTGGGGTTATTCAACTCTTTTAGCTCGGCAACCATCTCTTTCTCGGTCAACGGGAAGCGAAAGTAGACTCGCGCCGCGTTCTGTCGGCGATTCGGCGGTACGCTGATGTACAGCTTGTTCCCGTCGAATTTGAACTCGCCGACCTCGTCGTCGGTGGCATCCGCTTCGCCGATCGCCAGCGTCACATCCGACTTGATCACGAACGCATCCAATGCGTTACCGCCGATACCAGCATCGCTCGTGTCGCGGATCGTATCAGACAATTCCTTCTTCGTGCCTTTGTAACCGTTCATTCGGATCAAATAGAAGTTGTCGCTCTTGGGCCACTCGCCTTCGGAGACCGATTCTTTATCGGTGCCGACTTCGCGGATGATCGCCTTGAACTTCAGAGGTTTTTTATCCTTCGGCGGCGTCAACACATACGAGCCGAACTGCGTCAGCGTCAGCGGATCGCTCCGTTTCTTAGTCGGCTCCAAAGCGACGGGCTTATCGGCGTCGTCATCGTATGTGACTTCGAGTTTACTCAATTCCTTGGGGGTATTGCCGAGGAGGTTGAATTCCCAAGTCGGAGTAGCGGCGGGTAACTGCCGGACTTCGAGATCATCTTTCTTTTGCGATGGCAGCGGGGCTAAGATGGCCTCGGGATCTTCCAAGCGGCGGTAGGCGTTGTAGTCGACCGCCGCGATGTCGCGAACGATCAACTTACCGTCGATGATGTTGTCGCCATGGCCGTTCGGTTTCTTGCCGATCACCTTGAGGGCATCTTTGAAGGATTGTTCGACATCCTTCTTTTTCAACTTCTCGCCCGTGCGGATGACGATCTGGAGGTTCTGAACTTCTTGCGCCTGCGCGTCTGTAGCGAAACCGAGTGCGGTGATCAGCACGAAGACTCGAAAGTAACGATCCATGCGACCAACTCTTTTCACTGGGGTTTCGGCGGGGTGAGTTGCTTGTACAGGTCGTTCAAGATCATGCTCCGGCCAGGAACGTGACCATCCTTCTGCGCGATGATCCACGTCGCGCGGATTTCCGTGAGCAATTTCTCCCGTGTCTGGGCGACTTTGGGATGGTTAGGATCTTTTTCCGCCAGCCGGGCCGCTGCGCGGGCTGCCTCTTCGAGGGTTTTCGATTTGTCGATCGCATCGACGAGTTCTTGAATCGTGGTCGGGTCAGTCGGAATGATAGCCGGGGTTACGGGCTTCGGCGGTTCTGTGTTCTGATTGCTGGCGATCTCAGTATCGACCGGCTTCGGTTTGTACAGCATGTACACACCTAAGCCGAGCACCGCTAACACCGCGATGGCTAGCCCGGCAATAATTGGAACTATCGACTTTTGAGTTTTATGACGTGGTACGACAGTCAGTTCAACCGGCGCCCTCAGGCTCTCCAGCAGATCGTCCCGCATCGCATCGGCTGTGGCGTACTGTCGACGGCCGACCTTGGCGACGACCTGGCCAAGAGGGCACTCGGCGGGCAACGTCGCCGCCACCGAACCGGTCACTAAATATTTCAACAACTGCGCGATATTGTGCAAATCCTGCTGGATGAATTCCGAATTCGTCACGGCTTTCGGGTGGCGTTTCGCATGCGCCGGCGCCGCATATTGGCGGTGCAACCGGTTTTCCCCCCACCACGCGGCGTCTTCGGTTTCTTCCTTGAGCCAATGCGGTTTAACGGCTTCGATCGTGCCGAGCCAAGCGAACCCGAGATCGGGCAAAATGATTTGAGCTGGATCGCTCGGCCGCAGATACACGGATTTCGGATGGAGCAGTCCGAGCCGCCAACCGGCCGCGTGTAAGTCCGAAGTCATTTTGAAAAGCTTGCGGGCGAAATTGGTAACCTGTTTGGTTCCACTCGACCGGCTATCCGAAATCATTCTGTCCGGGAATTGGCTTTGCAGCTGGGTACGCCAATCTTCAAGCGAAATCAGTCCGGTAAGGTCAGTTGCATTCGCTTTGAACATATATCCCGGCGGCTCGGTCGCTCGATCCCGCTCCCATCTGACGCCCTCCAAACCGATACCGAAGGGCGGCTCGAGATATTCCACGTTAGCCGCAACTGACCGGGAGACTTTGATAACCGTGCGACCCAACGGGACCGGCGCGAACGCCCATGTTGACCCCAACAACCCGTAGGAAGGAAGGGACAATTCGGCTGCGGGGGGTGGAACTATCGACATGGTTGTGCCGTTGAAGCTGCTAGTTGACATCAGGTTATCGAGGGCGGTGCAGACAAGCAAGGATCGAATCTAGTTATGATCTTAATATGCTGTTTTTGTTGTCCGAGGCAAATGGAACTTTCGGGTGCCACCGTGGAATTAGTCGGGATCGGATCACTCCCTGCATTCCAACTGGTCTACTCGAACGTCGAGGTACCCGACTCACCGCGCAGTCGGCGTGGGTTCCAAGTCTTGCTGCAAACGCTTGGTGACCCCGAATTCTCGCAAATCGTTCGAGACGAAGTGGAATCGCTGCTCAGTGGATTTCACAACCCCGCAAAATTCCCCCCCAATTCCGTTCGCCGGATGTTCTGTCTGGTGGATTTTGGCCGGAAAGTCATGGTCGCCGAAGCCCGGAGCAATCCGAAGCCGGACAAATTCAACCGCGAAGGCCGCTTCCACAGCCACGCCTTGATCTTCAATGCGGAGGAGTTCCGCGAAGTCGCCCGCAACTATC
>JAYSYJ010000298.1:0-27421 GCA_043727675.1 Fimbriiglobus sp. | reverse complement strand
TCGTGAAGGGATTGCCGGCAGAGTATACGGCCCCAGCCACGGCGTGATCCACCATCCTTCCGCCAACAACTCCAGCTCCCGTGCAAGTTGAACCCCGCTGGAATTCCCTTCGTAGCATCAAGTAAGATGAAGTCGTTGCCCACTGCTTCACACGAGGATGATGCTATGTCCGATCCGATCTCTCGCCGCGAGTTTGCTGCCGTGGTTGGCGGCGCTGCGGTGGTGGCTGGTACTGTGGCTGCGGAACCGGTCAAACCCGCCGAGGTGGCGAAGCCGGTGGAGGCGCCGTTCGAGCGCGATTACGATGCCCCCGGTTTCAAGCCGGGTTGGAAGAAGCCGCAGATCAACCGGCTACTGGTGCAGGATTTTGTCATCTACGCCCACAGCGATTTAGCCGTCGTGAAAAAGTTGCTCGAGAAGGAACCGGCCCTGCTGAATGCCGCCATGGACTGGGGTGCCGGCGACTGGGAGACGGCCCTCGGTGCGGCTGGGCACATGGGTAACCGGGAGATCGCCGAGTATCTCATCGAACAGGGGGCGCGGGTCGATTTGCTCGCGTCGGCCATGCTCGGTCAGTTGGAAGTCGTGAAGGCGTTGCTGACGCTGCAACCGAAGTTGGTCGACGCCAAAGGGCCGCACGGCTTCAGCCTGCATTGGCACGCCAAAGCGGGTGGCAAACCGGCCGAAGCGACACTCGACTATTTGCAGAGTGTGAAAAAGGTCGAGTTCCCAGCACCCAAGAAGTAGGCACGGCGGACCGCGGCCATACGTTGTTATCATTCCATGGTCGTGCCGAACGGGGGCGAGTTGTGCTGGGTCCGATCTTCATGCGGGAACTGACGACGGTTCCGCGGCAAGCCAGCCACTACGGCACACGGGCGGCCCTTCTCGGGCTGCTCACCATCCTCGGTATCACCAGTTACCAAGCCAGCATCGGCTTCGACCGCGATCCGAACCTCGGCGAAGTGGCCCGCTACGGCGAACTCATTTTCCAACTGTCGGTCTACGTCGAACTCGTCTTACTAATGTTCTTCAGCACGCTCTCGGCGGCCAGCGCGGTCTCGCAAGAGAAAGATCGCCGGACGTTCATACTACTGCTCATCACCGATATGCGCGATTACGAAATCGTGCTGGGCAAACTCCTCGGGAGTCTATTGCCCATCACGGCGATGCTGCTGGTGAGCATCCCCGTGCTGTCGCTCTATCTGCTGCTCGGTGGCATCGACGCGACGCAAGTTCTGCAAGCAGGAGCGGTGCTGTTGATGACGGCGTACGCCGCCGGTTCGCTCGGTGGGCTGGTGGCCCTCTGGCGCGAACGGACGTTCCAAGCACTCGCCCTCTCGGTGCTGTTTCTCGTCTTGTACTTCTGCCTCGCGTTGTCGATTGGCGTCATTGGGCCGCTGATCGCCCCCGGTGCCGATTGGCCGATGATCCAAGCTTATTTCGATCCGGTGCGGGCGATGTCGACGGTCATCCAAGCCCCGGCGGACGGGTGGAGTTCGCTGCCGCCGGCGTACGGATTCGCCCTGACCATGCTCGGGTTTTGCACGCTGATGAATTTGTTCGGTATGAGCAAACTGCGGAAGTGGAATCCGAGTGGCGAGCCGATTATCCAGCGCGAAGGGAAGGATCACGACCCCGAAGCGAACCTGTCGCAAGATCAACTCAAAGACTTCCGCTCCAAGGCCCACGCAGCTCCCGGCGACGTCCGCGGCATTTGGGAGAACCCCATTTTGTGGCGCGAAATCAACACGCTCGCGTACGGTCGGCGGCCCGTGTTGGTGAAGGTGGCCTTCGGGATTGTCCTGGCGTTGATTCTCTACTTCAGCATCTCGCAACTGTACCAGCCCGGTGGGAAGCCGATGTTCGCGGCGGCGTACGGACTCGTGCCGCTGGCCATCATCAGCTTGCTGCTGATTTCGGCCCAAGCGGTGACATCGATCACCTCCGAGCGCGACGGAGGCACCCTCGATGTGCTGCTCGTCACCGATGTGTCGCCACGCGAGTTCGTCTTCGGCAAAATCTTGGGGGTGCTGTACAACACCAAAGAATATGTGCTGCCACCGCTGTTGCTGGCGATCTTTTACGCCTGTGTCGGGTTACTGACAAAAACCGATCCGGATGCGACGTTCGGGGAACGCTTCGGCAACAATTTCCTGCCATTGATTGCCGTCGTCGGCTCACTGTTATTGTTATTCGCGTTCGTCATGGCCCTCGGTATCCACGTGGCGTTGCAGATCATCAACAGCCGGTTGGCCATCGTGAACACGTTGGGCACCGTCTTCTTCCTGAGCGTCGGCACGCTCATCGCCATCTACGTCATCGTCATCAACGGCGGTAGTTTCGCCAACCAATGGGTGAGCTTCATCGCCTTTCTCGTGCTCGGCATTGGCGGACTCTGGTGGGTGTTGACCGGCAACCGGCCGGCACCGGCGCTCACCGTCGGCTCGGTGGTCTGCCCGTTGGCGATGTTCTACTGCGTCACGAACATTTTGATCGCGAAGCCAGGCACCGAAGAATCTGCCGACCCGATTGTCCCTTTTGTGGCGCTAGCCGCCTCGTTCGGCTTTACAATTTATGCGATGATTCTGCCCCTGGTGACCGAGTTCGACGTGGCTCTGGGTCGCACCACCGTCGCGAACGAGGAGTGATTGAGATGCGTGGAATCTTCGCGATGGTGTTGCTGGGCTTGATCTCGTTCTCCGCGAGTGCTCAGACCGGTTCCGTATTCAAAGTGGGCAAGCACGGCGGCGGCGAACTCAAGTTTGTGTCAGGCGTGCCGGTGCTGATCGTGCGTGGCAAACCGGCGGAGATCGGCGAACAGATTGGCACGCTCGTCGGCAAGCAGTCACCCGACCCGCGGCCGGTGCTCGACGACTTCTTGAAAGCGGTGAATTTGGAGAACGGCTTCGACGCCCTCAAACTGGTGGCCCGGAATTTGAAGCCCAATTTCCCCGCCGATTACCGCACGGAAATCGACCAAATCGCTAAGACCAGTGGCTACGATCCGGATCTACTCTGGTTCGCCAACACAGTCTACGATCTGTCCAGTGGCATGGGCTGTTCGACGCTGCTCGTGGAGACACCGCGCAGCAAAACGAAGGCGCCGATCTTCGGCCGCAACTTCGATTGGGTCGCGTCCAAAGGATTGCCGGAGCAGGCGATTGTCGTCGTGTTCCAGCCGACGGGGAAGTTCGCGTTCGCATCGATCACGCTCGCGCCGATCACCGGTGTCATCTCCGGGATGAACGAGCACGGGTTGAGCTGCACGATCAACGAAATCCACTTGAAGCAATCGAAGGACAAGTCGAAATTCAACTGGGATGGTGTGCCGACGCTCCTCGCGTTCCGACGAGTCCTGGAAGAGTGCAAAACCGTAGCTGACGCTGAGAAACTGCTGCGGGGCCTGAAGCGGACGACCACTTCGTGCTTGAGTATCTGCGATGCGACAGGCGGGGCCGTATTCGAAATCACTCCGAAGACGATCGAGGTGCGGACGCCGACGAACGACGTGACGCTCTGTACGAATCACTTTTGTAGCGAGACGCTGGGCGTGCCCGAGAAGAAAGCGTGCGACCGGTTGGAGAAGTTGCTGAAGACGCAGAAAGCCGACGACAAGCTTGGCGTGGACGATGTCTTCGCCGAACTCGACGCGGTGAGCCAAGGTAAACAAACTCTCCAAAGTATGGTCTTCGAGCCGGCCAAGGGGTTGTTATACCTCAAGCTGGGCGACGGCAAAACGAGCGCGACGAAATCCAAAGCGGCCACTATCGATTTGAACGGACTTTGGAAATAGCGGCGAACTCAGGCTTTCTCGCGGACGTTGAATTCGAGTTTCCATTTCTGTTTGCCATCTTGGCTTTGGCACCACAACTCGAGTTGGCCGACTTCCGTCACCTTGCTGTGCAGATGCACGGTGACCAAGCCGGCACTCGCTTTGCCGTCGAGCGTAACCTTCACGGGGGCCAGTTCGTCGATTTCGCCCTGCCAATCTTCGATGGTCGCACCCGGCTTGTCGTCGCGGCGTATCGTCGACCCGAGGAAACGGAACGTCGCCTCGGCACCGACGGTCAGACCGAACGTCTGTTGGGGAATGTCCGCTTCGGTACCCTCTTCCATGCCGAACGGTGCCACGCAAAGCGCTTTGTATTCGTCGGGGATACCCGGGATCGCCGGCCGTGCGACCTTGACACCGATGTAGTAAGCCCGGGCAGTGCCCCCGCGGATGCGGACGCCTTTGCCACGCCGCACGAGGCCGTAATACGCGGCGCCGCGGGCCACGGCTTGATCGAGGTCGGCTCCCGAGAGTTCGCGGACACTTTCCAGCTTCGCCGACTTCGCCCAGCCGCCGAGCACACCCAAAAACCGATTCCGCAACGGGTCGGCCTTGAAGACTCCCCCGTTGAACAGGATTGCCGTCGGGAGTATCACACCGTCCGATTTCTTCTTCTTACCGGTCGGTTTCTCACGGCCGGCAAGTGCTTCCGATTGGCGATTCAAAAAGTAGGCGAGGTGCTTGGTGATGCCGGCATCGTTGACGTACGGCAGACCGAGTTCTTGCAACCCGGCGTTGGCTTCGCGCGCCGGTTCGGCATCGCGGGCGCACTCCGGGAAGAACCCGTCGATCAATACACGTTCCACGACGGCCCTTGGCAATTCGTGCTTCACCGTACCGCCGATCACCGAGCGTCCCTTGCCCAGCACGGTCACCGTCGCCGAGGTCAACGACTTGTCCGCGAGAAGTTGCTCTTTGGCCTGGCGGGCGGCGTGCGTCATTTGCAGCATCTGCCCGGCGTCCAGTTTCGTCCCCCCTTTGCCGAGTTCCGCCGCGACGGTGTAGGCCAGGGCCAAGTCCATATTGTCGCCGCCAAGAAGCAGGTGATCGCCGACCGCGAGCCGGGTGAGCGAGAGGTTGCCACCCTCTTCGCCGACTTCAATGAGCGTGAAGTCGGAGGTGCCGCCGCCGACATCGGCAACGAGAACGAGATCGCCCACGGAGACTTCATTTCGCCAATGTTCGCCCTTGCGGTCGAGCCAGGCGTAGAACGCGGCCTGCGGTTCTTCGAGCAACGTCAGATGCTCGAAGCCGGCGGCCCGGGCCGCCTCCACGGTGAGTTCACGCGCGGCCGCATCGAACGACGCGGGCACCGTCAAGATGATCTCTTGCGCTTCCAATTTGTGTTCGGGGATCGCGTGCGTCGGCACCGCATTCCAGGCTTCGGCGAGATGTTTCAAATACCGTGTGCAGGCTTCGACCGGCGAAATGCGACGGTCGGTCTCGGCGGCGCGGAACGGCAAGATCGGCGCTTTGCGATCGCAGCCGGAGTGCCCCAGCCACGACTTCGCACTACTGACTAAGCGGGTGGGCACCTTCGCCCCAAAGTTCTTGGCGAACTCACCGACGCTGGAATCGCGATTGGCATCCCACGGCAGTTTCAACGCCCCGGCCGGTTGTTCGTTCGGCCCCGGTAAGTAGAGCGACGACGGCAGCAAACTCCGCTCCGCCACTTCGCCGGGATTCACCACTTGCGGGATGGCGAAAGTCTGGCAGTGCAAGTCGCCGTCGGCGCCGGTGTCCACAAAAGCGAGGGCACAGTTGGTGGTGCCGAGGTCGATACCGATTACGAACCGAGTTTGCATCGGGGAACCCAGAGAAGGACAAATCTAACGACGCTATTGTACGACACGTTACGGTGCGGCAATTCGCAACAGTTTTCCGCCGGCTTGGGTGATCTGCCAGCCCTCAACGATGCGTTCGATTTTCTCGCACGGGTACAAAATCACCAGTTCCACGGCACGCAGGACATCTGGATCGGGCCACTTTTGCCCCGCCGTCGTGCCCGTTGTGATGAGGCGATTTTGGAGTGCCGGCAGTTTTGCAGTCGCGGCGTTTGTGGGCAACAGCACCCCGGCTCGGTCGATGGCACGGAGTTCCGAATCGCGGAGGCCGATCTGCACCGCTAATACCGGTTCGCGAAACTTCAGCCCGACGCGGATTCGCCCCTGTTTCGTGACGCCGACATCGTCCACTGCCAGCACCCACGGGTGTTTCTCGAATGCGGCTTTGAGACGATCGGACAGTTTTGGATCGACCGATTGCAACGTCTCGGGTAAGTCGTTGAGGAAACGCACCTCGGTGAGGAACGTTTGGCGATCTTGGCCGACGGGTGCTGTTGTTTGAATGTCCGTAAAAGCCACCGTGTACCGCGATTGCGGGGCGACATTAGTGCCCGCGCGGCCACCGAGCCAAGCCAAGCCGACGAGCACACCGACGGCCAAGCCGAGGGCGAGAACCGATTTAGCAGCGGTTTTGAAAAGGCGCCAGCCGGGATTCGGGACGGGGGTCGGGGGTTTCTTCGGTTTGCGCTTGGCCATAAAGAATTCCGTTCGTTCCGTGAACGGACACAGTCACCAGACGTTGAGTTCCCGCTCCAGAACCACACCGGCAAAATCTTTGACCTTGGTACGGACATGCTCGATCAATTTTAGCAAATCCTTCGCCGTGGTCCCGGGGTGCGCGATGGCGTAGTTCCCGTTGCGGTCGCTGATTTCGGCGCTGCCGATGCGGAACTTCGTGAGCCCTGCCCGTTCGATGAGCGCCCCGGCACTCTCCCCCGTGGGATCGCGGAATAGCCGGATGCCAGCTTGGAAGCTCAGCGGTTCGGTCGCCTTTCGAATGATCCACGCCCGTCGCATCCGCTTGAGCAGTGCCGGTGGCTTTTCGGGGGTCAGTTCAAACTCGACCCAGAGGATCACGGGTTCGTCGAGGTCGCTGGTGTGTTCGCCGAAGGTCAGTTCATCCCTGGTCCGGACGAGTTCCGAGGCGTCGTCGTGGAGCACGGCGACGCGGCGGACACTGGAACCGATCTCGCCGCTGCGATCACCGACGTTGCAGCGGACACTCCCGCCGACGGTTCCGCGAATGCCCACGAGTGTTTCGAGGCCACCCAACCCGGCTTGTACCGCGTGGGCGAGGAGGTCGAAGAGCTGCGCCCCACCGGCGGCACGAATGGTCTTGCCTTGGGTCACGATGGTCGAAAATTCGGCGCCGATCAACCGCATCACGGCACCGGGAATCGGATCGTCTTTCACGATCAAATTGAAACCTCCGCCGAGCATCCTCAGCGGGATGTCTTTGGTTTTGCAGTACCGCAGCACCGCTTTGAGTTCGTCCGTGGTGCGCGGTTGCACCAAACACTCGGCCGGGCCACCGATTCGCAAATGGGTGTACGGCGCCAGCGGCTCACGCCGTTTGGTGATATCAGGAAAAGCGTCGAATAGTGGCATTTGTGTCGTGCGGATTAAGGGATGCGGAAAGAAATACGGAGTGTGGAGTGGGATTGTTCACTTCGCACTCCGTACTCCTAAACCCGCAATTGATTACGCGCCGGCGGGATCTTTGCCGTCGATCCAGGGGCCTTCGAGCTTCTGGTACTCGGGAGGAGTCAGCGTGCTCCCCTTATCGCCACCAGTCCACCCTTGGATTTGGTTCGGCTTGCCACGCTTCTTGCTGCGGGCTTCCCACTGGGTTGCCCAAGTCGCGTCGGCGTCGACCGGCTTGCGAGCTTCTTTGTCCCAGAAGAGGGCCTTGCCCTGACGGTAACTTTGGGCGCCCATGTTCACGGTTGTGAACGCGGCCGCACCGAGTGCCGGGGTGCTGAACGTGTCTTGACTCTTGTCTTGAACGCACTGCAAGTGGTTCACCCAGAGGGCGTAGGTGTCGTCGCCTTTGAGGCCGCCGGAGACGAATTCGCCATCCTTAGGGATGTCGCCGTTTGGGCCTTTCGGCGCGGCGCCGACGCCTTGTGGGAGGATTGTGAAGCCGAACTCGCGTGGCGACTTCGGATCATCCTTCTTGATCGGTTTGGTCTCGAACACCAGCGTGCCGGTGTGCCCGCGGATCACTTCTTCGATGCGGTGATCGTTGGCCATGCTCGCGGTGATGAGCACTTGGCAACCCTCGTCGTAGTCGGCCACCACGGTAGCCACGTCGGGGACGTCGCGGGTGTCGTACTCCATATAGATGCCACCGGCACCGACGACGCGCTTCGGATAGCGAACGCCCATCGCGGCGATGAGGTGCGTGGTCTGGTGTACGAAAAGGTCGGTGAACATCCCGCCGCCAAACGGCCAGTAGCAGCGCCATTGACCGAAGATGGCCCGGTCGAACGGAACTTCGGCCGCGGTCGGGCCGACTTTTTCACCGGCGACTTCGAACTTGTGGCCGAGGAACATGTCCCAGTCAATCGTGCTCGGGTTCATGTCCTTCGTCAGCGAGTAGTAGCGCCACTGGCCGACGGTGCTGTTGCGGTAGTAGCTCGTTTGGCCCTGCATCACGTGGCCGATGTTACCGGCTTTGATGTAGTCGTTCGCCAACCGCCATGTTGGGTCGGCCATGCTCTGGACGCCGACGGTCATCGTCAGGGAGGTCTTCTTCCAAGCGTCGACGACGGCGTGGGCCTCGGCAATGGTGCGGGTCATCGGCTTTTCGCAGTAGACGTGCTTGCCGGCACCGAGGGCGTCGATGGTCATTTTGGCGTGCCAATGGTCCGGCGACGCAATTACGACCATGTCGACGTCTTTTTGATCCAGAATCGTCCGGTAGTCTTTGCTGACGTGCTTCTTGTCGTCTTCGATTCCCATCCGTTTGGCGGCGGGGTAAAGGCCTTGGCCTTTGCCTTTGCCCTTGGTTTGATCGCCGTCCCAGACGTCGTTGGCGGCGACGGGTTTGACGAGTTTCTTTTCGGCCTGCATTTTCAGGATCACATCGATGTGCTGCTGGCAGCGGCCACCGACTCCGAGGAAGCCAATGCGGACGGCTTCGTTCGCACCTCTGATTTCGGCGTAGCTTTTGGCCGTCATCGAGAGCGCGGTGGCCCCGATGGCGGAGGCGGCGAAAAAGCCGCGACGGGACGGTTTGGATTTCTTCGCGGACATGAGCCAGGACTCCAAGGGTTAAAGAGAAAGAGTAATCACGTCTTTAGCAATACATCGAGTCAGATCGGAATCGATACTGTTTCGTATTCGCCTTCCATGGCTGCCACAGCATCTTCTCGGTTCATCTCAAGCATGTCTGCGAGCGCGGTTTACTTTTGCTTTTGTTCCGCCAACCACGTCCACAATTCCTTAGTGCCGTAGGCGGCGAGGTCAATCTGGTGGTTCGAGCGATACAAGATCACTTTTTATTCGGCGGTGGAACTCCTAAATCTCGGCAGATACTTTTAGCTGTGTTGTTGTCAATTTCAACGTGACGCGGAACAGCCGTTCTTGTGTTGTTGGATTCATTTCCCCACCACGAATGCTTACCGCCTTCTCGGATCGAAACGCATCCATGTTTGGCGAGGTGCGAGATCAGATCTCGTCGCTTCATCCGGTCAAACTCACTTCCTCGTACTCGCCTTCCATGGCTGCCACAGCATCTTCTCGGTTCATCTCAAGCATCTCCGCGAGAGCGGATTGCAAGTCTTCGATCAACTCCTCTCGGGTATGGGCTTGACAGTTCACACCCCGGATTTCTTTGACCCAACCAATCCACCACTCACCGTTTTGGCGAATCACGGCTGAATATTTCTGTCCCATTTCCGAATCCTCCAGCGGTTTACTTTTGCTTCTGCTCCGCTAACCACGTCCACAATTCCTTGGTGCCGTAGGCGGCGTCCCAGCTGTTGTGGCCGACGCCTTCGTACTCGGTGTACTTCGGTTTGCCACCGGCCATTTTTAACGCTTCGATCATGGATCGAGACAACTCCACTTTCACGGCCGTGTCTTTGTCGCCGTGAAAACACCAACAGGGAATGTCCTTGATTTTCTCGGCTCCTCTTGGATCGCCCCCGCCGCAAACCGGGACGATAGCCGCCCAACGGTCGGCGTGCGTGAATGCCATGCTCCAAGTGCCAAAGCCACCCATGCTCAGACCGCTGAGGTACTGGCGCTTCGCATCGACTTTGTACTCCTTCATGGTCGCATCCAGCATCTTCAGAGCACGTTTGCCGTCGTCGGAATCGGCTTTCCAGGTGCGTTTCTCAGATTGCGGAATCACCACGATGAACGGGAAGGTCTTTTCTTGCTTCTTGATCGCCGCGCCCAAACCGACTTCCACCGGCATCTTGCCGGACTTGTCCCCTTTGGTTTCACCGGAGCCATGAAGGAACAAAATCACCGGGTAGTCGGTTTTGCCATCGTAATCGGCGGGGACGAAGACGACATACTTTGACACAGAATCGTCGGCATTCTTGAATTCCTTCGGAAGGAAGCCCGTTTGGGCCTCGGCTCCGAAGGAGATCAAAGGACTGGCCAGGACGACCAGCACAGAGAGGAATCGGCACAGCATCGGAGAGGTTCCCAGCGGGAGAGGATTGGCCTGATAGAAGATTATCAGGTTTCCCAACGCTTCGCCAGTTTTCGCTTATTTCCGAATCACAATGTCCAAGCCGGTCGCGGAGTCGGGGATCGTTCCCGACGCTTGCAGCGTGTCGCCGATCTGCCACTCGAACGTCGTCGGCAACTGCGCTTCGACACTGTGCTTACCCGGCACAATCACTTCGCGGCCGGCAATCGTCAGCGTCAGTTCGCGGTTGCTGAAGTTATAAAACGTGACGAGCCGCAACGAACTCGGCACTGTCGAGGCAGCACCTTCGACCGGGAACCGGTCGATCTTCAGCTGGTTGAGGTCGCTGTTCAACGGACTGGACTTCGACTCGGTTGGCAACACATCAATCGGGGCAGGGGCGGCGAGTGGCGGAACCGACGGCAAATCGAGCTTAGGAAGTTCTAGCTTCGGGAGCGCTTCCAACTTCGGCACGTCTTTCTTAGGGCTGGTGTCGAACTTCATACTCGGCAGCGGCTCCGATTCCTTCGGCTTCGGAGCTAGCGGAGGGATCAATTCCGATTCCAGCGGTTTGGTCACCGGAATCACGGGGATAGGATCTTTCATCGCAGGCAGCGTCTCGCTAATGCCAGAGGCCGGCTTCAAACTCGGTTCCGGTTCGATGGCCTTCGGCTGCGCCTGCGGTTCTACTTGCACGTTGCTCTTCGGTTTCGCCGGCGGTGTCATTTGCTCCGGTACTACCACGGGGCCACTCGGCACGATCACGGTGCCTGGCTGACACCCTTGGTGGTACACCACGGGAGCGTAGTACTGCATCGGCGGTGCAGAATAGTAAACCGGTTGCGAATACTGCACGGGGTAGGGGGTCGAAATATGCTGGGTGCGTTGGGCGAAAAGTGGGCGCCGGCGACCGAACGCGCTGGCCCAATCGGGAACGAGCAGCAGAGCCAAAAGCACAGGGACGACGAGGTAGCGAAACACGATGAGAATCCTTTCTCGGGGGAAATCGGCGAGCCGTGCGAAACTTCCCCTCGCACCCGGCCCGTGGAAGTGGTTACATTAGAACCGATGCACGATGCTATTTCCAAGCCCACTTTCGGAAGATTCGATGCGAACTGTCCTTTCGCTGCTCACGCTGTTGCTTCTCGGTGACTCCGGTTTCGCCCAAGCCGAGCGCTACGAACTCGGTCAACGCCTGAAAGCATTCGAGAAGCAGTGGGACAAAACCACCGATCCCACGGTGCGAACGAAGGCACTTGCGGACTTACCGAAGTTGACGGGCCTCTTTTTCGCCAACAAGTTTGGCGAAGCGGGGCGCACGCTCGATGAGGCACGTTGGATTCTGGAAGGGAAGGTGCCGAGCGACGACGAGAAATGGGCCCAGAGCTTGTTCGCCGATGTGGGAACGCGTTGCCTGGATCTCAATGCCAAAGAAATGCCCGTTGACATCAAACCGTTCTATCCTGTCAAGTCGGTACAGCCGAAATCCGTCACTGTTAGTTTTACACTCGGCAAGTTTGCCGAGAAACAAACGTTCGTAATTGATGCACTACCGAGTCAATTCTCGGTGAAGTTTGCAAATACTAAAAAATACGACCACGCCGATTCCTGCGATACGCCGTTTCGATTTGAAGTATCCGTGAATCGCAATATCGCCGTGACCCGAGCGATTGGAATGAGTTTGACGAGTGATGCCGATTCACGAAAAAAGATCTTCGATCAATATGGGGTTCAAGCACGAAAAGTACTGAAAGCGGATTCACTCGAACTCGCGACAGCAGAGGATCGCCTTAAAATCCTAGCCGAAGTGTCTCGAGGGATGATTTTTGAAACCGACATTATGGCGATTCAACTCGCAAACGAATTCGCAGCTATGATCGAACAGCGTGAGTCAGGCAAGGATTACTTCACCGTTGACCGCCCCGGCCAATTTCACCTCAGCATCCCCAACGGCAAAACCCGAATCCCTTCTCGACTTTTTGTCCCCAAGGGGCTCAACAATGCAAAACCCGTCCCTATCGTTGTCGCGCTTCACGGTGCCGGCGGCTCCGAGAATCTCTTTTTCGAGGGGTATGGCGACGGCCAAATTGTCAAACTCTGCGAAAAGCGTGGGTGGTTGCTAGTCGCTCCGCGTAGTGGCCTGAGTCTCGTGGGTGGCGGGCCACCGGTCGGCGAGATTGTCGACGAATTGGCGACGCGCTACCCGATTGATTTGAAGGCGGTCTTCGTCGTCGGTCATTCCATGGGGGCCATGCAAACGATTGATGCCGCACAAAAATATCTCGGCAAGTTTGCCGGTATCGCCGCGTTTGGAGGTGGCGGACTGATTCGCAAACCGGAATTGTTCGCCACGTTACCGACATTCATCGGCGTCGGCGACAAAGACTTCGCACTGGGCGGTGCCCGAAATTTGAAAAAGTCGCTGGAGTCAGCACAAGCAAAAGCCGTGACATACAAAGAATATGAAGGACTCGAACATCTCTTGATCTGCCGCGAAGCATTGCCGGACGCATTCAAATTGTTCGATGACGTGTTGAAGATCCAGAAATAGAAATCAATCCATTCCATCAGTGAGTCCATAACCATGTTTCGCAGCATATTATTCTTCTTGCTACTGATCCCATTTAGTATTAATGCCGACGAGAAGATTCCGCCCGATCTTGAAGGGAGTTACGATCTCAAAGAGTTCGTCGAGAACGGGAAATTTAGCGATGAAAGGACATCGGTCGTGGGGGTCATCTTTAAGGATGGCACCATGACGGTGAAAACCGCCACGCGGGAGGATGTGGCCAAGTTCACCGTCGACTCAACTCTAACACCCAACGAAATCGACTTCAAACCGACTACCGGCGAAGCCAAAACAGCGCTCGGCATCTGGAAGGTCGACAAGAACGGGCTCACCATCGCCTTCAACAAAGATGGTCCGCGTCCGAAGGACTTCAAAGGAACGGGCGCCGGCGTCGTGAAATTCGTGATGACCCGAACCGTACCCAAGAAGGACAAGTGAGCGACCGCGCACTAAATAAATAGTTCCAAATACTCCTTCTTAGAGGAAGACCATGAAGCGTTTCGCAGGTTTGGCTTTTTTGTTGCTCGCCCCGGCGATGCTCGTCCTCGCGGCCGACGATAAGCCAGTCGGCCCCGATGGCGTTTACAAAGTCTCCAGTCTCAGCAAAGGTGGCATGAAGTTCCCCGGCGACCCCGCCACGGTCTTCGAAGCGGTCACAATCAAGGGTGACAAGTTCACTATGCGAATGATGGGCGAAGACAAAGTGGCCACGATCAAGATCGACGCCAAAGCCAAACCGGCCACGATCGACATCACCCCGGACGAAGGCCCGGAAAAGGGCAAGACGATGCTCGGCATCTGGAAAATGGAAAAAGGGATGCTCACTTTGGCTCTGGTTGAAGGCAAAGACGCCAAACGCCCCGAGAACTTCGATGCTAAGGGCGAGTCGGACATCTTGATGGAACTGACAGCAGACGAAAAAAAGAAAGATGAAAAGAAGGACGAGAAAAAGGACAAGTAATCTCGTTTGGGAACATCGGTGATTCACGAAACCGCCGCAGTGATGCGGCGGACTCTTTTGATGAGGGCACGGCCGCGCATGGATGATTTTCTGGTTCAAATGAAGGCCGTGTTTTTCGAGATCCTCACGAATCTCACGAACCCGGACAAGTGGAAAGACATCCTCAGCAAGCCGGAGTTCTTCTGGGCCGCGTTCGTCGTCGTCAACCTCATCGTCTTCACCGAGACCGGGATTCTCATCGGTTTCTTTCTGCCGGGTGATTCGCTTTTGGTCACCCTCGGCATCGTCGCCCAAGGCTATTGGTCAGTTGAAAATACCTTGTTGCTGACGGGTTGTCTCTGCGTTTGCGCCGTGCTCGGCGACAGCGTCGGCTATTGGATCGGTTACAAAATCGGCCCGAGGCTATTCCAGAAAGAGAAGTCGTGGCTCTTCCGCAAGGATTATCTCCTCGCGGCCCAAGCCTTTTACGAAAAGCACGGCGGCAAGACGATCATCATCGCCCGGTTTATCCCGATCATCCGGACGTTCGCCCCCGTTGTCGCCGGCATCGGCCGCATGCACTACAAGCGCTTCCTGATGTTCAATATCGCCGGTGGAATCAGTTGGATTTGCAGCATGATGTTGCTCGGCTACACCTTGCACCTCTGGGCCGAACCGCTCGTCAATTGGATCGGTCAGCAACTCGGGTTGCAGCTGAATTTCAAAGTCGAGCGCAACATCGACATCATTGTCGTTCTGATCGTGCTGATTTCGGTGGGGCCACTCGCCTGGAAATTTGTGATGCAACGATTGAATCGCCGCAAAGTGGTGGAAGCGGTCAAGTGATGCGCAGGTCGTAGCAGGCGGATTCGTAGCTCGCTTCAAAGTCGACCATAATGGGAAGCGTTTCGTTCAGCCACAACGGCAACGTGGGCAGGGCCAAACCGACGGTGACAGGCTTAGTCCAGAGTTGTAGATTTGCCTGCTTGCGATTTCGAATCCAACGCAACGACGCGGCGTAGATCGGTTCATCGGAAATCCGCTCAGTCCACTGCGGTAGTCCTAAGAACTGAACCAACTCGCGGACGAGGTTGAAATGGCGGATCGTCACCAAGTCGACGATGGTGACCGCGATCCCTTCCCGCAATAAGGCCGCGCATTTGCCGACGAAATTGTTTCGGTTTTCAGGCCGATCCTTGTTGACGGGGCTGACAAATTCGATGGCCGCAACAAGGGTGCGTTCCCGGGTCACATCGTAGACTCGCACTTCGTATTCGTACTGCTGCGGTAAATCCGTATCGATGGCCAAGTCGGGGGCGGCGACAGGGTCAGCCAATGTGGCGAGATTCCCGCCACCGAAGCGTGACGCCGGGTTGATTCCGTCTGGTTCAAACTCGACGGCACCGATGTCGACCTCGAATTCGGCTCCCAAGCGTACACGGGGCTCCGCAAGATACCCCTCCGGCAATTTGGATCGGAGTTGTTGGACGATTGCCCCGGGCCACATCGCGTGGAAGCCTTCCCACGAAGACCGTTTGGATACCGGCGGACGAAAATGGTCGCGTAATGGCATGGCCTATTCCCGGTGACCGAACTGTGAACAACTTTATTCTATCGGAGCCAGGCCCCTGTTCCGACATCAGCAATTTCCGAAAATAGGCTAATCGAGACTCTTTCGCCACGGATTCACCATGCCCGATCATTCGCTGAATACTCACCTAGCCGACCAGCTCGCCGACTTGAAAACCAAAGGGTTGTACAAGCGCGAGCGCCGCATCGAGACTCCGCAGAACCCCGGCATCGCGGTCAATGGCCGGGATGTCGTCAACTTCTGCGCGAACAATTACCTCGGGCTGTCTAATCACCCGGCCGTCATCCAAGCCGCCCGAGAGGCGCTCGATCAATGGGGCTTCGGCCTGTCATCGGTGCGATTCATCTGCGGAACCCAAGAAATTCACAAGAGGGCCGAACGCCAGATTGCAGAATTCTTCGGATTGGCCGATAGCATCTTGTACATCTCGTGCTTCGATGCCAACGGCGGCCTCTTCGAGCCTCTCCTCGGCGAGCAAGATGCCATTCTGTCCGACGAGTTGAATCACGCCAGCATCATCGACGGCGTCCGGCTCTGCAAAGCCCAGCGCTTCCGGTACAAGCACTCGGACATGGCCGACCTGCGGGCCAAACTCATCGAAAGCAAAGCGGCCCGCTTCCGGATGATCTTCACCGATAGCGTTTTCAGCATGGACGGCGACTTGGCGAAGCTCGCCGAGATTTGCGAGCTCGCCGATGAATTCGATGCAATCGTCGCCATCGACGATTGCCACGGCACCGGCCACCTCGGGGCCACCGGACGTGGCGCCGCCGAGGAACTCGGCGTCCTGAATCGCATCGACATCATCACCAGCACGCTCGGCAAAACTTTAGGCGGGGCCAGCGGTGGCTTCACCGCAGCGAGTGCCGAAGTCGTCGATTGGCTCCGCAACCGTTCGCGGCCGTACCTGTTCAGCAACTCGGTTCCACCATCGCTGGTCGCAGCGGGTATGAAAGCGTTCGAACTCGCCGATATCAGTGTCGAACTGCGGACGAAGTTGAAGGCCAATACCGCCAAGATGCGGCAGGGTCTCGAAGAGGCGGGGTTCACCGTCAAGCCTGGCCCGACGCCGATCCTGCCGGTGATGTTCGGGGATGCGGCCATCGCTGGAAAGTTTGCAGAAGCCCTGCTGGTCAAAGGGATCTACGCGGTGGCGTTCAGCTTCCCCGTCGTCCCGCAGGGTCAAGCCCGCATCCGCTTGCAAGTGTCGGCGGCTCACACCGACGATCAGATTGAAGCCGCCCTGAGCGCCTTCCGCGAAGTCGGCCAAGCCATCGGCATGGTGAAATAATTTAGCCGCGAGACGAATTCGAACGCGGCCTGGGAAACCGCTACCCGATCCGATCCAAATCGCGCAACCGTCGATCGGCATCGAACGTCGGTGGCGGTAGCGCTTCGGCGAGTGCCAGCGCTTCTGATTCGCTCAAATTCAACTTGGCCGTGCCGGTGCCACGGAACACCGGCAAGCTATTCTTCATCGCGATGATCTCCCGTCGGGTGCGGCCCTTGGGGCTGTCGGGCCAGCGGCCGACCTGTTCTTGGAAGTCGAAAAAGACCGGCACGACCGCCTTCATGTACTTCCAATAACCGGGGTTGTCGGTTTGGATGACGAATAGGCCGCCGGGAACGAGCGTGCGATGGACGAGGGCCAAGAAACTCGGCGCGATCAGCCGTTTATGGACGAGGGCCGGATCGTAATACGGTTGCGGATGGTAGCAGTGGATTTCGGAGACGCTACCGGGCGATACGAACTTGTCGAGCAGTTCGTATCCGCCGAGCACGGCGAACTTCAGGTTCGGCAGGCCGCGCTGGTTGCCGCGCTTGCGAGCGTAGCGGATGACCACCGGCAAAATGTCGATGCCCAAATGGTCGTGGGTCGGCCGCGTGAGAGCGCTGGCGATGGACGCCCGACCGTTGCCGCAACCGAGGTCGAGTACCACGGGAGCGGTGCGCCCGAAGAGCGCGGGCCAATCGAGCCGTCCTTCTGTGGGCATCGCCTTCAGTGCGGTCTGAGTCCACAGGGACGGGTCGAGCGGCGCACCGGGGAAGGGCACGCCGAATTCGCGGTCGGAGCTGTCTGGGGGCATGCGGGAAGTATACAGATCGTGGCACCATTGCCACGATCTGTAAAGGTTGAATATTCACAGCTTTGCAATCAATATTGCAGCGACAGGCCGAGTGTCAGACCTTGGGCGTAGAAGTCTGTCGAAGCCCGGGCGAAGCTGAAGGTGGGGCGCGGGGAGCCTGAGTCGGCTGGTGGATCCTTTACAAAGCGGAGTTTCGAGTCGTTGACGACCGGATCGATCGCTGGGCCGGGTCGCACCACGCTGCTGACATAGAGGACGTTGTAACCGACTTGGGCGTGGAGTCGCTCGGTGATTCGGTAGCCGAGCTTGAGACCGAGTTCGCCGACGGCGACGAATTTGTTTCGTTCGAAATTGCCGATGTTGTTGGCTTGGGTGTAGAGGCCGGTGTTCTGATCCGGTAGGCCCGAGAAAAAATTGCTCCCCGCGATTTCGACCCGCTGGGAAGCTCCGCCCAAGCCGATCTTACCGAAGTAATTGAGATCCCAGCGACCGCTGCCGTACCAGAACGATTGCAGTCCGACTTGGGCCACATAAATGTGGTTCTGCGTCCGGAAGCTGTCCGAAACAGCGATCACGCCACCGTTCGGAAAAAACGAAGCGTTATCGATGTTTAAACTCTCGCGGAGATTCAAATAACGAACTCCGGCCAAGAGATCAGTCCGATCTGCAAACAAGTGGTACCACGGGCGGCGGAAGTTGGCATCGATGCCCCACAATTGCGAATCGGCTTGCACCCGGACGGCACCCGCGTAGTCATTAGGCGCGATCTTAGCAACGAAGAAATTGACACCTCGGCCTGTCGCACCACTGGTGTAATTTCGGATCAGACTCGGGGTGCCTTCCGATGTGAATGTGCGTTCGAGAGAACTGCGTTCCAGGGCGAATCCGCCGATATCGAGACCGAAACCGTCCGCTACCTGACCACCAATGCGAGCGCTCAAGCCGTTGATTCCACCGAAGCTGATTCGACCGTTGGTCGGGTACAGCGGGGTGGCGGTCGACGACACACCATCGGCGGTGTTGACCAAGGAATCTTTCAAAGTCCCCACCAACAACGGCACCCGTTGCCGGCGTTCGAACATCAGTAAATAGTCAACTTCGCCCCAAACGCGCGGGCCCACCGCTTCGGATTCCGCGGCGATGGCGGTATCGGCTTGCGACGACAGTTGATGGCCACCGAATAGCGGACTCGTGGCCGTCGGGGGAGTTGCCGCTGGTTGATGGCCACCGAACAGCGGGCTGGGTGCCATTGGGGTGGATCCGTCAGCCATCACCAGACCCGAACCCGCCAACGTGGCGACCCACGCGGACAAAATGCGATACCACATAGTTGACTCCCGATCCGGTCTGTGACGATGCTAAATTAGCCACACGGAACTGGTATCGGATGTGGAACAACCGTCACTTCAAGAAGATTGGGCAAGAGGCGGGAAATTGCGACCTTTGGCAAAGTCGGAAGTTTGAATCAATCCAATATCAAGGTTGGTCGAAAGGCCGACCGAGAGAAACATCGTTGCGGTGGAGACCGGCGCGGGATTGCCGGGCATCGTTCGTGAAAATGTCATCGGTCGTGCTGCCGAGGAACGGGCTTTTGGTGAACCGCACCGATCCGCCGGCCATCAGCACGTTCCAGCCACCATGGGCGTTCGGCGCGGGTAAATCGGCGGAGATGGGTAGTAGCTCACTGCTCACTTCCGGGTCGGGCAACCGCGGGCCAATCAGCTCCCCAAAGCGACCGTGGTAGCCCAAGGAATACGCGTAACCCACATCGGTCGTCACGGCGTCGCTGGGGCAGTACGGCTTGAGTAACGCCGGGTATTGCCCCGCTCGGGCCAATTCGGCGACGAACGCCCCGGCCGTCGGTACGCGTTCGGTGCCCACTTGCGGGAAACGGCCGTCGTGTGTGTCGGAATAGCCCGCCAGGGCGGTGTGCAATTCGTGGAGATTATCTTGACAAGCGACCGTTTGCGACCGCAGACGAAGCTTCTGGATTCCCGGCAGCAACAGACCGACGAAGACGAATGCCAAGCAGGCGGCCACGATAATGTCGGCCCGAGGCCGGCTCGCGAAGATCGGACGGTCGTTCACCCAAGTGCGCGGTGTGGCCTGGGGCACGACGTCGCCGTTGGGATGGGCCGCCAGATATTCACCGACATGCGAGAGGGTGGCCAGAGCCAACCCGGGTGGAACTACCCCTTCGGTTTTCTCAGCGTGCAACCAGCCCAAATGTGCTTCGAGCAGACTCAGTTTGCGACCCAAAGCCGGATCGCGGAGCAAACGGGCTTCGACAAGCCCGCGCTCGGCGGGTGTGGAATGGCCTAATGCATAATCGACGAGTTGCTCGTTCATGCGAACGTTCTCCATGCTCGGTTTCCCATCCTCAAGTCGTTTCGGCCTCGGGTTCCGCCGGGTTCATCGCTTCGGTCAATTTGGCAAGGGCCGCATGCAAGCGGGATTTCACTGTGCCCAAGGGCACTCCTAAAATCTCGGCGGCATCTTGGTACTTCAAACCTTGGAAGTATGTCAAGATCACCACTTGTTTCAGCAAGTCGGGTAACGCGGCCACCGCTTTGCGAACTTCCAGACGGCTCTCGCCGAGTTCCGCCTGATCGACCGGACTCGGCCCGGCCGCTTCGAGAATCAAAAATAAACTTTGAGCGGAATCTTCGGGCGAGTCATCGCCGGCCGGGAGCAGTGCCGTCGTATCTCGTCGTCTGGCCCGTTTCCGCATCGCATCGATGGCCTGATGCGTTGCAATCGTGTAGATCCAAGGTCGGGCCGGCCGGCCGGGTTCATACTGTTGAATTTTCTTAAAAATCGCCAGGAACGTATTCTGAAAGACGTCGGCCGCGAGGTCGGCATCGCCGACGTAACGCCGGAGATAACCGAAGAGTTCCCGTTCGTATTTCCGAACCAGAGGGCCGAAACAATCCCTCTCGCCGGCGCGGATTCGCGCGAGCAGGTCTTCGTCGGGAAGTTGTTCGTCGGGCGTGGGCAAGCTATTCACCCTGAAGATTCTACGCCCGGAGTCGGTGTTCGGTTCAAATCCAATTGACGGTCACCCTTTCTATATTGAACTTTTCCATGGCACCGTCCCGAGGTCGATTTCATGCCCCGTCCCAATGCCCGCGCTATCGATCAACTTCGGCCTCTGAGCTTCCAACGGAAGTTCACCCGGCAAGCCCCCGGCAGCGTCCTCGTGAGCATGGGGAACACCGTCGTCCTCTGCACCTGTTGCGTCGAACCGAAAGTACCGGACTTCCTCGTCGGGAAGGGTCGCGGTTGGCTCACCGCCGAGTACGGCATGCTCCCCGGTTCGACGAACAGTCGTAAAGCGCGTGATAAAGCCGGCAAGGTCGATGGCCGGAGTGTCGAAATTCAACGGCTCATCGGCCGGAGTTTGCGAGCAATTGTCGATTTGTCGAAACTGGGGGAACGAACACTCTGGATCGATTGCGACGTCATCGAAGCCGATGGCGGTACTCGCACGGCCAGCATCAACGGAGCGTTTGTCGCCCTCGTCGATGCCCTCCGTTCCGTCGCGTTACAACTCCCTTGTCCCATCGGCGAGATCCTCACCGATAGCGTGGCGGCCGTGAGCGTGGGGTTGATCGACGGCGAAACCCGGCTCGATTTGGAATACGTCGAAGACCGTGATGCCGACGTCGATTTCAACGTCGTGATGACCGGTGCCGGTTCCTTCATCGAAGTGCAAGGCACCGGCGAAGAATCGACCTTCAGTCGGTCGCAACTCGATGCCCTCGTCAACGCGGCGACAATCGGGATCGCGGAGATCACGCTCGCTCAAAAAGAGGTGCTTGGTGCGTTTTGGCCCCTGTGAACAGGCCGCTGGTTTGCCGGGATCTATTCCCTAATTTCGCGTTGGAGTTTGGCGCCGTGGACGGCCGCTTTGTATCGCAAACGCAAGTCGGGGTCGGTTGGGCGTTTGGCGAGGAGCCATTGCAGTTGTGGGAGTGCCTCATCGTAAAATTCTTCGGCTTCGAGTAACCGTGCGAATCCTTCGTGAGCGGGAACCGCCTCACGGTCAAGTTCGATGGCATGGCCCCAGGCTTTCCGAGCGTCGTCGATGCGTTCGAGTTCCCCGGAAGCGGTCGCCACGGCGATCCATTGTGGCACCGTGGTGGCGGGTCGTTCGCCGATGATGGCCCGTTCGAGAAACGGTCGGCGTTCGGTACGCTGCTTCAGGCGTTCCGGGTACAACTCGTCGGCGGCACCAAGCAACACGACGGGATCATCTGGCAATAACATTCGCAGAATGTCGGCGGGTGAGAGGGTCTGTTTTGCCCAGCGTAGGATCGGTCGCAACTGTTTCGGTGATAACTCCAGCGAACGTTTCCACTGAGCGATGGCGTTCGCCGGTTCGCCGGATTTGGCCGCTTCGACCCCGCAGGCATACCAGATTTGCGCATCGGACTTCAGAATTAGTTTCGCACGCTCCAGGTGAACCAAGGCAGGTTCCGACTGGCTAAAGTTCTTGGCATACAACCCGAGGCGCGCATGCACCTCGGCGAGGAGCGGGCAGAGTTCGCGGGCGGTGCGCAAAGCGCGTAACGCCGCGTGAATATGCATTTCGGACGTGCCGAGTTCGGCCGACGCATCGAGGTTTGCTTGGGCGAGTTGGAAATAAGCGTCCGGATTATGCGGGTCGGCGGCGACAGTGGCTTCGAGCCATTCGATGCGTTGCAAGTTGCTAGCTCGGCTCTGATCCATCGCCGCGACCAAGTACTTCTCACTGCGGTAGCGCTGGTGGGCATTCCAGGTCAGCAGCACCATGATCAAGCACAACGATGCGGAGATGGCCAGTGCGGGTGACCCGGACCAAGTCGATGTGCTGGGCAGGCGCAGTTGGCGGGTCGGTAGGTATTCGGAATCGTTGGCCGCGGCCATACCGTAAGCCGCGATGATCGTGGCGAGCAATGCCACGGCTGGAATGTGCAGGCCGAAGTCGGTGACCGCATGCACCGATACCACCATCAGGCCGAACGTGGCTCCGAGAATCAACGGACCGATACTACGAGCGTGGAGTTTGCGAAAGCCAAGTGCCAATGAGGCCAGGACGATCAACGGCAGCGCGAGTGTGAGGCCGCAACGGAGAACACCGCCTTCAATCGCTGCTTCGAGGTATTCGTTGTGGGCGTGCTCCGCCACCCGGTCGGCGATGCCGACATCGGTTCGACCGAGCGGTTCGATGCGTAAGTGCGAGCCGTTGCCCGCTCCGGCGAGCCAAAAGCCCGGGAGCTGTTGCACGGTCGAATTCCAAAGTGGCGTGCGGTCGTCGATGGACTGCCCGGAGTTGATTTCGTCGAACCGTTTTTCGAGCGGCGCCCAGTCGAACCAAGCCACGACCACCAAGGCCACGACAGTCGCCAACGTAACTGCCGTGCGATTGAGATTGTTCGATTCGCCCGCAACGCCTTTTCGAAAGCGAGCGAGCAGGAACACTCCGAGAGTCGCGGCGAGAAATGAGAGCATGCCCCCGCGCGACAGGCTGAACGGAATGCTGATGAGCATCAGTCCGACCCCGGCGGCGGCCGCGAGAACTGCAGGCTGCTGGAGCAATTGCAACGGGGCTGACAGCATCTCTTGAATATCGTCCCAGATCGTACCGGATTCAAAAGTGCGGGTGGCACCCAGTTTGGACGGAACTCGCTTCGTCACCATGATTCCGATGGACAGTCCGGCGCAGAGCGCGATGTAGTCGGGGTAGTGATTCCGGCAGACAAAAGGCCCGAAGACTTGCCCGCTCGTGGTGAAACTCCAGAAGATTTCATTCGGTGCCGACGAGAAGTATTGCCCCAGCGCCAGTGCCGAGAGTGCGACACCATTGAGTAAGGCAATTCCGGCCAACCGTCGGAACGATTCCCGGCTGGCCAGCCAATTCCGCGCGGCGAGGTAAACGACCAATAACCCGAAGATTCGGCAGGCGAACAAGCGAGTCGCGGTCGGATCGAGGCTGATCAGGAATAACGACGGGCGCACGACGGGTGTGGTTTCACCCGGTAACAGTTCGCCGACTGCCGGTTGCATGGCTTCTCGCCACCGCACCGATGCCGGCGACACGAGTTGAACCACGCCGCTAGGCAGCGGTATGAGTTGCAAACCCGAGAGCAGCACCAAGCCGGACAGGATTAGGGCAGGGGCATCGAAACGCAATCGCAACCGGCGTGTCAATCCGGCGTGCACGGCCCACAACCCTGCGAGAACCGCGATGCCCACATTCGCCACGGCTTCCCAGAATGGTTCCACGGAACCGAATGGCCAAGCGGTGGCGAACGCAAGCAACATCAGCACCACTTCCCCAGCACCACGCACGAAGCGGGCAATGCGTTGGCGTTCAAGATCGCTGGGCACTGGTTTTTCCCGCCGAGATGAGTCTCGTTGCAAAACAATTGGTTATTCTAATGATCATTCAATGTGAACCAACTGGCGAGTGTCGTGGTTGGGTATTTATTTCCGACTCGATTTTACCGGTCAAATAGCGACAGAATTTTGGGCATTTCCTGAACCAGATAGCTCGAGCTCGCTTGGATTCGAACTGCTTCGCGATCTGACGAGACGTTCAGATTGTCTCGATCGAACTTGAGTTGGGCAGTCGTCGCGAAATCGGCTGCTATTTTAGGATCGGCGAAGCGAATCACCCCATTCATCGTTATCAGAGGACCACCGACCATCTGATCGGGCATCCATCCGACGGCCAAGGATCGCACGTCCTTCAAGCGTTTGGTCAGTTCCGGCTGTTTCAAGAGTGATGCAGCCAATTTGAGCATCGGCAAGTTCGCCCAATCCAAGTCGTCAGTGATCACCCAAGCGCAACTGGCCACTTGCAACGAGTCCAGAGAAGCGAGCAAGCCTTTGCGAAACGATTTCTTAATTTCGAAATCGGGGTTCGGATCGGCCATGGTATCGAGCGTTTTTTCGTCGGACGAAAATAATAAGGTCGTCTCGTCGACGGTGTGCATCCCCATCGGGAGGAATAAGCCGGGAATTTCAACCGTTGAACGTCTCGGTTTGTCGGCATTCTGGCGGAATTTCAAAACTTCGCGGAATTGTCGTTCCGAGTAAATCGGCTGTTTCAACAGCAAAACGATTGAAAGTTTTGGCAGCGGAGATTCAGGAAATCCGATCCCCAAAATGATGTGGTCGATCTGTTCCAGGAGCACGCCCGCTTTTCGGAGGCCAGCAAACAGCTCGGAGGGTAATCCCATATCGGCAAGGACTCCTCTCGGCGGTTTCCCATTCCGCTGGCCATATTGAACAATCGGCGAAACTTGCAGGGCCATAACGATCTGGCTATCGGACGGTACGTGCCGCAATCCCTTGAGAGTGGCAGGTGGCCAAGTCGCGGCTGGTGGAGTCGGATCTGTGCTGACGGTATCGGCTGTTTTGACGGTTGAGTAGTACCAGATTCCCAGACCCGCGGAGATGACACTGACGAATGCGAGCGCGATTAAAAAGTAGTTATGTCGAGTCGGTAGTGAAGGAATTGTTTCAAGCGGGCGGAGTGGGGAACTAATCGGAGTTTGGTTGTCGGTGATTACGGGAAGAAGTTTGGCCGGGATCGCTTCACCACAGCGTGGGCAGACGACGCGGCCGGGGATACCGGGTAGATCGAACGGAGTGTTGCAGAACGGGCACGTCAACGCGGACATTCTGAACTCCGGTGCAATTATCAATCGAGCCTATTCTAGTGTAAGTGGGTTGGTTCTGTGCTGACAATATAAACCGAACATGACTGGCCACCTTTCGGCGCCTAATTGGCATCCTTAGAAGTCACCGGTTCGATCCGTTTGATGAATGATGCTTTGCCGTCACCGTCGCTGAAGTAATCGGGGATGTGAGCGACTTCGGTGTAGCCATGCTTGCGGTAAAATTGGCGTGTCCGCTCGAAACTGGACTTGGAACTGGTCTCGATCAACAGTAACCGGCAGTCCGCATCCCGCACCATTTCCTCGACGCTCTTCAACATCAGTGAGCCGATTCCCTGGCGGTGATGGTCGGCATCCACCGCAATCATCAATAATTCCCAAACCCTGTCCGCAAACTCTTTCGGCGCGAAGTACACGACACCGAGGAGCGTGCCACCTTCATCCCAAGCCAGCATTTTGTGGCCGTGACTCGCTTGATTGGCGTGGTAGTCGTCCAGCATCCCCTGGACAGCGTCTAACTCATCGGGTTTGAACAAACCGCTGCTACCAGAGAGGGCAACGAGGGCCGGACTGTCGGCGGGAACGATTGGACGAATCATCAGTTTTATTCTCACGTCTTGCGGAAGGCACTCCTCAGGACACAGCCGCCAGCCAGAAGGTTCACTGGTTTGAACGACTTACCTTCCTTCCGGACCCATATTCTTAGTGGTCCACTCCGCGCGGCGGATCGGCGAACCGCCGACAGACAGTGTGCCTGTAGTAAACAAGTCGTCCGGCTGCTTGGCAAACCCGAACCAGATGACCGATTTCTTTTCACCGGGCTGGAGCGTATCGAATGTCCAGACGATGAGATTCCGGCCCGCGTTGTGACCCGGTTTGTCGCTGGCCCGCAGGTCGGTCATGCCGGTGGGCAATTTGATTTCGAGACTGGCCGCCTTCACTGGATAGCTGCCCTGATTTTCGATCACGGCTTCATACGTCGCGGGCCAGTTTTGGTAGAGCGACTTCGGCCCGTTCAGCGTCACGGCGAGCTTCGCTTCCAGCACGTTCACCCGGAACTCTTGCTCGATGGCTTCGCAACCTTCGGCTTCGATTCTGATCTTCCCTTTGGTTTCCCCGACCCGCGTGGCCGTCAGTTCGAGCGGTACCGACTCGGTCGCCCCGGCGGCCACGACTGCCAAATCGGTAATCAGATCTTGGGCTTTCGGATGTTTCAAACCCTCGGGCATCACCGCTTGCACGCTGATTTTGCTCATCGGCATTTGGCCCGGATTCTTGACTTTGATGAGCACCGTGATCGGCTGACCGAGCAGTACGGTCTCCGGGGCGACGATTTGCAGGCTCAACTCGGGCTTCAGCAGTTTAACGCTGCGGATGTCTGAAGAGGACGAACTGAACGTCGCATCGAAACCACTGCGGAACTCGGTCGGTCGGGCGGTGCTGGACGGGTTGAGTTTCACCTTGAGCGTGCGAGTTTCCCCGGCGGCGATGGCGCCCATTCCCCAGGCCCGCTTGCCATTGATCGTGTAACTCGTCACGGAGGTTTCGCCGAGTTCGTAGCAGTCGGTCCACCAGCCTAGCAACACTACATTCTCGGCGAGCTTACTCCCCGTGTTGGTCACGCTGATTTCTGCCGGGACGGGTTGGCCCGGGCCGATGCTCTCGGGAAGGATTTGCTTCACGCTGAGCGTCGGTTGACCCGACACCGGAATGGTGGCGACGGAGCCAGATGCTGACGACACCGGTGCGACAGTCGGCAGAACCACTGTCACCGATGGGTACGGAGTGTTGACCGGTGTAAGGGGGATGAGGCCCGTCTCAGTGGCCAATGGCGGTGCCGAGAGCACGGGGCGAATCGACTCGATCATTGGCGTCGGAACCGGCAACCCAGATAACGACGGTGGTGGCAACGGCTCGCTTTGCCCGGAGGCTTGCAGCACCGTTGTGGCGGTCAATACGAATACCCAACTGAATCGTTTCAGCGACAGCATGGTTCGACCCCCAGAACGGGCATTCGCCCGTCCCCCGGCGATGCGTTGGTCTTCCCCCGAAGTCAACGCAGTCACCCACGAACGTCGATTTTGAATCGAGTGAACGCTGCATAGCGACGCCATAGAACCGTTGCAAGAGGAGTTGCGAAAGGGGTGCGCCAACCGATTCTGGCGTTTAGGCGGCGAGCCAATATTCGGCCGATTGGTCGGAGTAACTGAGGCAGCAGAGTTCGGCCATGCGGTTGGCGT
>JAYSYJ010000297.1:0-9256 GCA_043727675.1 Fimbriiglobus sp. | reverse complement strand
TGCCAATTTTCTGCAGAGACTTACGTTCAACGCTATATTTCCTCTTGTTAAATAGGAGCGTATGCAATTGTCCACATATTTGATGATCGCGAATTTCGTAAGCAAGCATAAAGTTGTCTACTTCAAAATCGACTGTAACGCTGTTAATCTTTGTGCTCATTGGAGTGCTTCGTGGATATATATTCAAGTACAATACACAAATCGAAAGTATTGCGATTGCCACAATTAAGTAGACGATCAATCTGTTCTTTGTCATTGTCACACCTTAGTCGTCTGGCTGTCTGAGCGAAAACATTCCGTGTGCCATCGCACTCGCAATTATGAGCACCACTCCGAAGGCTACATAAAGCAATCTTTGTGCATAGCATTTTGACTTCGTTATCAATATAAGGTTTCTCGTCCCATAGCTCGTGTAGTAAATTAAGTTGGATAATATCTATCTGAAATACTTGGTCTCTTAATAAGAACGTACTGTCGGCAGATCTCAGGTGCGTTCCAACCTTAATGAAACTGCGTTTTGTCATAAATTGATCATCCGTCAAAGGTAGAACGAGTGAATTATCTCGCACGCCAATCAGTGGCGAGAAATGCCCGAAACCTTCTTTCGTATCGAAAGAAACAATTGCGATAGTATCATTGCAGATTTCTGCGAGGAGAGCTTTTAACGAAATCGTTGGTTTAATAGGAATACCGATTGCATCTGCTTTGCGGTATAAGTACCGCTCGATCATTTTTGGATCACGATCAATGTCTGTATGTAGAGCAACTTCAAGACCGAATTCTTTCAAACAGACCGCAACGCCAATTGTGAATGTGCCATATTTTTTGGTGTATTTGCAACTTTGTATAATTCGCTTTGCAGAATGTCGAACTCGAAAGTATTTTAAAGCCATCCAGATAGAAATCGGCCCGCAATGGCCTGGCAAAGAAATTAATGCTCGTGGCGCATCTTTAAAACATGGAAAGCTACGTCTCACCCGCATTTCATACCTCAACCTGTGTCGCGCACAATACACTTGAATCGGACGGTTTGTTCTGAACTTGCAAATACAGTCAGGTCACATGTCACACCAAATTCGCTTAATCGTACACCAACATTGCCTACTGGATTTGAACGAACATCCTCTTTCCGGAAATGTAACTATCAAGTTCTGCGCGAGTCTCTACCCAAATTTCAAAATAGGTCACTTCCACTTCATCTGTTAGTTGCAATTTGCTACTTTGTTCTACAATAATCTCGCTAGTTTTCCTAACACCGCCAAACCTTGTCTTCGCATCACGAGAGCCAACCCAAACTTGTCCTTCGCCCTCAGATTCGGCTTTCATCCCGATTTGTTGACCCTTCAGATTTGCCTCGACATGGCTTTCGGCTTTTACCAGGAAAACGTTTTCGTACATGTGATAATCAGTTTGTGTGCCACCATCGATATACTCAAAATACATCACGATGTGCGCAGAATACCACATGTTTGCTACTTCGTTTGCTTCTCGTTGTTCTGTTTGCATCGCGAACCTGCCCGTGAAAAAAGCACCATTCTCGGTTTCACTTGCGATCCGCGAATGGTGCCTGTTCTCCTTCTGACCGCCGGTCTATTTCAACGGCTCCTTCATACTGCTCAAGAATTCCACCAGATCGCGCAATTCCCGTTTGGTCATCTTCTTGGTGAGGTCTTCTGGCATCGCCGATTTGTCGGGCTTCTCGGTGTCGATGTCGTCTTTTGGCACCACGATCACTTTGTTTTCCGGCGTGACCACGGTGTACCCCTTCGCATCTTTGCTGCGCAGCACCCCGGAAATCGTCCGGCCATCAAGGAGTACCAAAATCACGCTTTCGTACCCCTTGGCGATCTCTTTGCTCGGCAGCACGATCGATTCCAGCAAATACTCGCGGGTTTTGTCCTTGGCCACACCGTTGATGGCGGGGCCGACTTCGCCCCCTTGCCCATCGAGCTTATGGCAACGCTGGCAGTAAACCGCTGCGCTGTTCAAGAAGATGTTGCGACCCTTTTCGGCATCGCCACCGGTCAGCGTTTCACGGTTGCGGCTGAGTGGGTCTTTCGCTTCGGCGGCGCGCGCCGCCTTGTCCAACTCCTTGAGTTTCTCGCGCAGCGGGGCGTGCAGTTTCAGATCGTCCTTCTCGGCACGGGCCTTGGACGCTTCGAGAACATCGAGCTTCAATTCCCCGGCGAGCGCCCCCTTGCCGTACAGGTCAAGTTGCTCGGCGAGGGCCGTGTCGATCTCCTTCGACTCCGGCATCTTGGCCATCGCGGCGAGCGCGAATTGGCGTTCGATCATCGTGGCCGATTCATTTTTCAGCAACAGGGGCAACGAGAGCGCCGCACCTTTGGAATTAAGGTTCGCCGAGACGACGATGGCGGCACCGCGGAGACGGTCGGCGGTGGACTCACTCGCAAGTTTGAGGGCGTCATTCAGGCCCGGTGCCTTCAATGCTTCGAGGGCGAACAGAGCATCCACGCGGACACTCGTTGTTTGCTTGGCATCGGTCAGCATCCCGAGGAGAACCGGGCCGGCATCGCGGATGTCGAGCTTGGTGGTGGTCACCACGGCTTCTTTGCGAACCGCTTCACTCCCAACAAACAATTTGGCGAGCAGTGGCTTGAGGGCCACCACCGCGTCGGCAACCGGGCGATCTGGCAGATCTTGACGCAAACCGGTGATGCCATCGCGCTTGGACGGCTTGGCCCACTCGGACAGGAGCGTGAGCGCTGCGACGCGGAGGTGATCCGCTTCGCCGGGCCGGGCGGCAAAGGTTGCGAGAACCGCCGCGTTCTCCGGTTTGCCGACCTTGGCATTGGCACTGAGGGCACGGAACGCAACCGCATCGGGCAAGCCGGTCAACTCGGCCATTTTGGCGAGCGCGGGCATTGCCGCCATCAGATTCGTGTCATGAATGGCGCGGGCCGCTTCGATGGCGATCTTCGGTTCCTTGTCCTGCAGGAACTTGTCGAGCTTACTGCTACCGAGCCGACGGAGAGCGAGGACGACCCCCATCCGAACCGCGGGGGTGTCGTATTTTTCGCGGGTTTCGTCGGCTGCCAACAGCCAGACGTTGTAAACATCGTCACCGTTGCGGGTCAGGCCGACCAAGCCTTGCACGGCCGCTTGACGGAGATAAACGTCTTTGTCCGCGTTCGCCAACAACAGATCGAACAGTGGTTGGTAAGCATCGCGCTCCGACGATGGGAGAACTTCGATTCCTCCCATCGGACGATTGGCAACGACGACAGTCTTCCCATAAGCCGCAGCCGCTTGGGCTTGCACCCGCTCATTTTTATCGCTCATGAGTTTCACGAGCACCCTGCGAACGCTGTCCGGCAGCGTCGGCCGCACACTCAATGTTTTGCCGACCTGAGCGCGGATTTCGTCGTCGGCGTCTTCGCTGAAATTGGAAATCTGCCCGATGGCGTTGCACTGGCCGAGTCCCCAAATCGCATGGATGCGGGCCAATTGATTCTTCGATTGCTGCGCGACCACTTCGAACGCGGCGATGGCTTGTTCCACCGGCCGGTTGGCCAATTCGTACTGCGCTTCCAAACGAACTTGCTGGTGCGCGTGCCCGAGCAACTTGGCCAATTCCCCAATTTCCTTCTTCTCGAAACCTTGGGCGAACAGCTTCTGCGCTTCGCCGACAGCGGGGTTCTTCATCGCTTCGGAATCTTCCACGCGGAAGATGCGACCACGATTCTGCGGCGGCCAGCCCGACACCCAGTCGCTCCAGTAGAACGCGCCGTCCGGGCCGAACTCGCAATCGGTCGGCACCATGCCGGTCACAAATGGTTCGGGTTTGGCCACCTCGTAGCTCGCCCCCTTCGGCTTCATTCCAACGGCCCAGATTTTCGAGCTGCCCGGGTTACTGGTGAAGTCGCACGCGAAGAAGTGATCCTTGTATTTGTCGTTGAGACCGATGCCAGGATAGTGCGTCAATCCGGAGGGGCCGTTGCCGAAGTGGGCCAGCGGTGGCAGCACGTAGGCGGCACTGTCCGCGTGCGGCAGCTGCCAGAGTTTTTCGGTATTCCACGGCCCGCGATTCCCCTGCGGTACCGCGGCGGTGTGCGCGAGTGTGCCGTACTGGTAGCCGCAACGCCAGCCGCTATCGCCCCCCTCGGTGATCTGCACCCAACGGGCACTGTCGCCGCTATCGCAGTTGTTGTCGTAGGTGAACAGATTGCCGAAATCGTCGAAGGCGAGTTCCTGCGGATTGCGTAACCCCGTGTGGACGATCTCCATATTTTTGCCGTCGACATCGCACCGGAGTACGCACCCTTCGTCGGGCAAGAAGAGGTTCTTCTTGTCGATGGTCGTCACGTTCAAACCGCGGTCGCCGATGCTGAAGTACAACCGACCATCCGGCCCCATCCGCAGACCGTGGAGGTCGTGGCCGAGGAACTGAGCGCGAATTCCGAAGCCGGTGGCGAGCGATGTTTTCACGTCGGCAACACCGACGTTTTTGGTGTCTTTCAGCAAGTACAGGTCGGGGATGCAGGTGAAGTAGACCTGTCCTTTTCGGGCCAGCACCCCGGCGGCGACCCCGTCCTTCAATTTGTTGAAACCCTTGGCGAAGACGGTCGATTTGTCGGCAGCGTGACCGCCGGTACTGCTCCAAACCATCCGCACTTGTTCATCGAACGCTTCGAAGTTTTTATCTTTCGCTCCGTACTTGTGCTTCTCGTACATCTTCAAGCGATCTTCGACACTGCGCGAGCCGATGTCTTCATCGAGCCAGTACATGAAACTGCGGGTATCGGGCACGCCGTGCTCGAAGCGATTCGTCTCGACCACATAGGCCCGGCCTTGACCGTCGAAGCTAAACGAGACGGGATTGACCATGAGCGGCTCGGACGCCCAGACGGTCGCTTGGAGACCGCCCGCCACGACCGCGCGTTTGGCGGCCCCGGCGGCATCCGGGTTGTCTTTGGCTGGTTGGGCAGCGAGGTTCGTCGGTGGAACGGCTTGGCCATTCAGCATGAACAACGCGACGAGAAGGCCGAGCAAGGAAGAGCCGGCAAAGAACCGAAGTCGCATGGAAACTCCGAGGAAGAGCTGGGGTTGGTCAATTATAGGGGTTCGGGAAAGGGAGGTCATCCACCAACGAAAAAACAGCCCGCAAAAGCGGGCTGTTTCATTTCCATCCATCGACCCTTACTTCTTCGCGGCGGGGGCTTGCGCCATTGCCACGACCAGCACTTGGATCTTCGTTTCGATGCCGTAACCGAGCGAAAGCGGCACTTCCGTGAGGGTGTTCGCTTCCTTGATGGGCTGCTCGAGCTTGATCATCTCCGGTTCGACCTGGAGATTCTTGCCCTTGAGCGTCTTGCTGATTTCGTGGGCCCCGATCGAACCGTACAAGTGGTTCTCTTCGTTGGCTTGCGCTTCGATGGTGATCGTCGTCAACCGCGAAAGTTGCTCGGCGAGCACTTTCAAGTCCGCGAGGCGGGCTTCCTTGGCCTTGGTGATCTTGATCTGATGCTTCTCGAGCAGCTTCAAATCGTGCGGCGTCGGCACCACGGCCATCCCGTGCGGGATGAGGTAGTTGCGGGCGTAACCGGCCTTCACTTCGACTTGGTCGCCGACTTTGCCCAAATGGGCCACGTCTTCGACGAGGACGATCAGGCTGCCGCCGTTCGGGCCTTTTTTCACTTGGTTGCGCTTGCGAACTTTCGGCGCCGGCAGGGCGCGAACTTTCACTTCGGTTTTGCTTTTGCTCTTGGCATCGCCCTTCGGCTTGGTCGCGGTCTTGGCCATGGGAATGAACCTATTTAGGCGTCGGGAAGTCGAGCTTCCCGACGCGGGTGAGCGGAATCGTTAAAACGGGATATCGCTGTCGCCATCGCCCTGATCCGGAGGGCCGTCGGAGTAGCCACCACCACGGGGCGGCGGTTGTTGAGCCGGTCGGCCCGTGCCGGCTGGTGCCCGGGTGGGGGCATAGCTGGCTCGATCTTCGCCACCGCCGGCGGATTCGCCAGCGCCCTTGGCATCGAGGAACTGGATGCTCTCGACGACCATCTTGTGTTTCGAGCGCTTCTGGCCGGGGTTATTTTTGTCGTCCCACGTTTCGTATTGCAGCCGGCCTTCGACGTAAATCTGCGAACCTTTGCTGCAATATTGCACGATCAGATCGGTGAGCTTCATCTGCCGGTTGTCATCGGCCCGGCTGTACGCTTCGCAGTCGAGGTACAGCGGGTTGGGATCGTTTTCCCAAGTGCCATCGGGGCGTTTCTTGCTCTTGCCGACCGCGAAGCGGAACTTCACCACGGTGCTCCCGCTGTTGGGCAACACGCGCGGCGGTTCCGGGTTGTCGGTCAGTCGGCCAATCAGCATCAGTTTGTTCAGCGTCGCCATGAGAATACTCCTGAGTTGTGGCCCGTTTTAGGGTTGGGTTTCAACATTCGGTAGGAAGGTTGGGCCAGCACTCCAAGCATATCAGAATCGAACTCAAACTAAGAAGCGAGGTCAGTTAGTCGCAAATGCGGAATGGAAGAATTTTTCCTTCCGCACTCCCGACTTGGCTTATTCGGGTTTATCGTCGCGGCGGCGGGGTGGACGCCGTTCGCCGGCTGGCATTTGGGTGCCGGCGAGGCCACCGACGAAGCCGCCACCGAATTCGGCGCCGGGATCGTTGATGAGGGCCGGGTTGATATCGGTCGGCGACGTCTCTTCTTGCATCCCGCGCAGTGCGAAGCCGGGGGCTTGATCGTTGCGGGCGACGTCGAGCATCGCCTCTTCCCAGCGGTAGTCGATGTGGGCCGTCAGGTGCCGCAAGAGATATTCGGTCATGCTCAAGCGGAAGTCGTGATCCATCGCCGCTTGCTTGGTCGATTCCATTTTGTAATAGACGATATAGTACGAACCCTTTTTATGGGTCGTGCTCGCACGGCGGATGTTGTAAGCGATTTTGCGCTCGTCCCACATCCTGGCCACGAGGATTTCGGCGCCGTGCTTCTCAAGCGCGGCGTGCAGATTGTTTTTGAGAACATCGGGTTCGGTGGCCATTCGGTTGGCGTCGAGCAAGAACATCGTTTCGTACAGTTCAACGGGCATACAGTCCTCTTCGGAAAAGCCTGCGGGTCGCAGGCACGGTTGCTCTGGCTCGGGCGGAAGGAAAGTCTTCCACTCGACCCCCACCCACCACGGCGGGGGAACAACCTGCTAAGAATCGGTGGCCGGAGTCCCCGGTTCGGGTTCCGGCTTCTTCGGTTTGCGGGCGTCCCGTCGGCGGTCGCGTTCTTCTTGGCTCAGTGGCGGCTTGTGTTTCGGCGGCTCACTCGGCCCGTTGGCCGCATTCATACAGGCATTGGCCCCTTGGCGAATCCAAACCATCACCGCGTTGGCGGCGACCGCCACCGCTTGTTCCACCGTCGCCCGTTCGCCGGGTTTGAACCGGCTGAGGACGAAATCGACCGCTTCACCGGGGCTGGGCTGGCCGACACCGATTCGCAATCGCAAGAAACCATCGGTACCCAAGCAATCTTGGATGTTCCGCAGACCATTTTGCCCGCCGTGGCTTCCGCTCGCGCGAATCCGCAGCTTTCCCAGGGGCAAATTGAAATCATCGCAGACCACCATCACATCGGTGGCCGTCAATTTGTAGAAGTCGATCAACCCCCGGACGGTTCGACCCGAAAGGTTCATAAACGTCTCGGGCTTGGCGAACAGCACCTTTTCACCGACTTCGGTCGTTTCGGCGACCAAAGCCGAAAAGGCGGTGCGGAACGTTCCGACTGCCGGAGCCGCCGCCAAGTAATCGATGACTTCGAAACCGACGTTGTGCCGGGTTCCGCTGTATTTGGCCCCCGGATTCCCGAGGCCGACGACAATCTTCATAGTCGGGCTTCATCGATCGGGGGTTAAAAGACTCACTCCGCGTCGCCATCCTTCGGCTTCTTGGCCGTGAGGACTTCCGGCTCGGCCGTTTCGGCCTCGGCGACTTCCGGCTCTTGGCCCGGCAGTTTCAGTTGAACGACCACGGCATCGTCGGCTTCCAGCACCGTCACGCCCGGCGGCAACTTCAAATCGCTGACGTGGATCGGGTGACCCAACTGCAACGCGCTGATATCGACGCGGACGCTTTCCGGAATCGCAGTCGCCCCGCACTCGATGTGCAATTCGTGGAGTGGCTGTTCGAGCACGCCACCACCGGTGGTTTTCGGAGCGCCGCGCAATTCGACTTTGACTTTGACTTTCACCGTGTCCGACGCCGAAACGCGGAGCAGGTCGAAGTGGACGATGTGCTTCGAAAGATAATCGAACTGCAAGTCCTTGATCAGGACGATCTCTTTCTTGCCGCCGAGTACGATCTCGATCGTCCGGGCTTTCAACACCCGGACGGCGTGGTTGAAATCTTTCGCGGAGACGGTCACTTGCACGGGGATTTCTTTGTGTCCGTAAACGATTCCGGGGATCATGCCCGTATCGCGGAGCTTGCGGGCGATGCGAGTGCCTTTGCCTTCGCGGACGTGAACAGACAATGCAACAGCTTGCGACACAGTGATAACCTCGGGCGAACCGCGACTCTCGCACCCGTGAAGGTGCTACCCTCGCCAGCCACCGTAATATGTGCGATTTCCGAAGCCACCTTCGGCAATCCGTCATTATGGAACGGTGCACGCGGATCGGCAAGGGTGGCGTCCCGCCGAAATACCTGCTAAACTCAATAGCACTTCACCTTTTTAGGATCACTCACGATGCTCCTTCCATTTGCCCTCAGTCTGGCACTCTTAACCCCTTCGGCTCCGGTTCCGAAAAATATTCCGCCGGTTGGCCAGGCGCCGCGGATTTTCGAACTCAAGCCCGACTCAGATGGTAAAGTCTTCATCACCGTTCGCCGCGAAGAAAAACGGACGGTCACGACCAATCCACCCGGTGGCGGGCCAGCCCTGGAACGCGAAATGATCACATTTCGGATCTTGCAAGTTGAGCTGGGTGATGTGAAAGAGCTGCAGTTCTTCACTGCCGACGGCAAAGTGGCGGAAAAGAAGGCTGCTTTGGCGAAAATTGAAAATGGGGCCATGGTGGTGTTGACCACCGATGGCAAAAAAGTGGATCCGAAATATCTGCTTATCTTCAAGGACGATACGCTCGTGCTGGTCTCTCCTGAAATGGTCGGCACCGTCCGGACGCTCGGGCCACCGATGCCGCTTAATGAAAAGTGAGTGTAACCGTTCACCTGATTTTGTAAATCGATGATCAAACTGCCTGAAATTGGCCAAAGTGTGCCATTTGAGCGTGGTGAAAATGG
>JAYSYJ010000296.1:0-27537 GCA_043727675.1 Fimbriiglobus sp. | reverse complement strand
GCCCGGTGATTCTCCCCCGAATCACTTGGCCCGGAGAGTTTCTCCCCCGAAACGCTCCGCCCCTTTCCCCCAGCAAGTCGAAATCCCCGTCGAGTTCACCATCCCCACGACACCCCGCCTCCCCCGGCGGGGTGCTCTCTTTTTACGGCCTGAAGAAAAATATTGGTGACACACAATTGAACAAGCTGGTCGACAAGCGTTGGGGTCGGGGTTGACCCGGTTTCGGATCGCGTTACGTTAGTTAGCCAAGGAGCATTGACCTGGCCATCGGCGGGTGGTATCGGAAAAAAGCTCACGGCGCAACGTCCGATAATGTCAATTATGTTTACTTTTTGAGCCGCAATCACCCTGAAATCCCAGCGGGTCGCACGCCGAACCTAAAAACACCCGACGCGGGTACCGCCCGGGCCCGTACCGGCGTATAGTCGCCTTATGGATGCAAACACGAACCCGGCCACCCTCCGCGTCGGCATGGTCGGCCTCGGGATGATCTTCGACGAAACCTATCGACCGTTCTTCGAACAGGTCGCGGAACGCGGTCTGTTCCAACGTGCCACCGGCTTGATCGAAATCGAGCTCGCAGCCGTGGCCACACGAACCGGAACGCGGGCCGAACGCTACCGAGCCAGCGCTCCGATCCGACGCTTTGAAAGTTTTACCGGCGACGGTGCCGTCGCACGCTTGGCCGAATCCGAACTCGATGTAGTCTGTGTGGCCTCCCCCGATGACCGCCACTTCGAAGCGGCGCTCGCCGCCCTCGCGGCGGGCAAACATGTTTTGATCGAAAAGCCATCGGTACTCTCGCTGCAAGAACTCGATCAACTTTTAGAAGTCGCCCGACGAAATCGCGTCCTTGCCAAAGTCGTCTACCACAAGTTGCTCGATCCGGATCACAAGAAGCTGCGCACACTCGTGGTCGATGGGACGTTGCGGCACGTCAACAACGGTTACTGTTCTCTTCTCGAACCGAAGTCGATTAGCGGGGGTCAGTTCGCCGAGTGGATCGTCGGTCGGAACCCGGCGACGTACGTCGCGGTGCACTACTTGAAGTTGATCGATTTCACGTTCGGTTCAGCATGCCAACTCAGCCGGATTTCAGCGACGGGCCAACGCGGGTTGGTCGGTGCCCCGGAAAGCTCCACTTGGGACTCCGTGCAGTTGCAGGTGACCTATCGCTACCCCGACTCGCGCGAAACGACGTTCGACATTCACACGAGTTGGGTCACACCCGATAATTTTCCAGGCTATGTCGAGCAAGAGGTGCAGTTCCGTTTCGACAACGGCATCTGGTTGGCCCACCAACGCAAACGCGGTGTGGAACTCACCGTCGAAGGACGAACGCCAAACGAGCTGAAAAATACACCGAACCACCACTACAACGGGACTTTCCTGGAGCCTTGGGGCGAGCGGAGTCAGCGCGGATATGGGATTGAGGTGATCGAACGATTCTTCAGCGAAGTGGCTCAAGTCGAATTCGGCGGGCCGGCGTCCGAACGCGAAGTCCGCTTGAAACAGGTGGAAGCTCTCCGTTACAACGACCTCTCGGCCGACAGGAATTGCGTGGCCATCGTTCAAGCACTCGAAGCGATCCTTCACGAGCATTCCGCAGGGAATCCGGGCTGCTCGGTGGTGGTCAACTCGGCTGCCGGTGGCTTGGTGTTGCAACGCCCCGGCAGTGCGTTGCATACAGTTCTGTACGCCGCGCCTGTTTGAAGTCTGGCCAACACTGGGTAAGCTAAAAAGATGGATTTTTCGATCCGCCACAACGACGAAGCCGCCTCGAACCGCACCCGGCACGTGGCCGGTGAATTCGAGCCGCGCTCGCTGCGCACTTTCACTCCCACGCAAGCGGTACTCTCTCGAAGTGCGGGGATTTACCACTGGACGCCCGAAGGCAAACGGCTCTTCGATTTCACTTCCGGGGTTCTGGTGGCCAACCTCGGCCACAATCCTATCCGCTGGATGGATCGCTTTTGCAGCTACATGGGCTGGCCGAATACTCTTTCCCATTCTGCAACCGAATCGCAGCTCAATGGTGCCATTCCACAAGGCTTCTTCTCGGGCGTCGCCATGACCACGTACAACGCGGTCACGCCGTTAGAAACCCTGGCGAGCCAGCGTTTGGTAGAAGCACTCCGAGCCCGACCCGGCGGCGAGCGGATGCAACAAGTGATGTGGGCGGCGTCCGGTTCCGAGGCCATCCAGAAAGCTCTCTGGGCCGCGCTGGCCACCGACCGCACTCGGCCGATGATTTTGGCCACGCGGTACGGCTTCCACGGTAAAAAAGGGTTATCGAACGCGATCACCGGCTCGGAAACCGATTCGGAACGCGATCCCCGTGTGAAGTTCATCCGCTTTCCGATGCACGAATGCCGGGATGTCACGAATCGAGATGATCCGTTCGACCCGGCCCCATTCGAAGCGGAACTGAAGGCACTCGTCCATCAATTCGGGCGGAAAATTGGCACGCTCATCACCGAGCCTTACCTCGGCGGCGGTGGCTCGTATCATCCGCCGAAAGCGTATCTCCAACTGTTGCAACGCTTTTGTCGGGAACACGACATCGTGTTCATTCTCGATGAAGTCCAAGCGAACTTCGGCCGAACCGGTGACCTGTTCGCCTACGAAACCTACGGCTTGGAACCCGATTTGGTGATCCTCGGAAAGGGCTTGGGCAACGGTGTTCCCGTTGCGGCGGTCGTCGGTCGGCGCGATATTTTCGACGCGCTCGAATTCGGCGAAGGCTCGGACACCTGGAGCGCGAACCCGCTCAATTGCGCCGCCGTATTAGCCACACTCGACGAGTTCGAAACCGACGACATCTTGGGCGCGTCCCGCGCGACATCGGCCGTGATCGAAGCCGGGTTGGTGGACGTGAAACAGCACCCATTCGTGGCCCATGTTCGGGGCGAATGCGGTGGCATGGTTTGGGGCATCGAGTTTCAAGATTGGGCGGGGGTCTCCGCTCCGGATTGGGCCAACCGCTTCGTGCTGCACGCCTATCTCGGCTCGGGTGGAATCTCGGATGGTGTCCATTTACTCGGCCCACTGGCGAAAAAAGTCGTTCGGATTTCCCCTCCGCTCGTGACCACAATCCCGGAAGCTCGCCTCGCCTTAGCCCTGCTCCACGCCGCCGCAGCGCGAATGACACAGAAAGCCGAATCATGATCGAAGAGTGGTTGAAAACGATCGTGGAAAGTATCGCGCTGACGCTCAGTTCCCCCGACAGCAAAGTCTACCCGTTGGAAGTCCGCGCCGTGCTCGCCGTCCTGCTCGTCAGTTTGACCTGCGGTATTGTCGGCTCGCTCGTCATCGGCCACCGCATGGCCTTCTTCAGCGACGCCATGGCCCACACGGCCTTCGCCGGAGTTTCGCTCGCCCTCCTCGGAATCATCCTCGCCACCGGTGCGACCTCGAGCAAAGCCGTCGAACCGTACCTCTGGGTGATCCCTTTGGTGATGTGTGGCATCGGCGCTCTCGCCGGAATCATGATCGCTTTGGTCCGCGAGAAGACCAACTTGGCGAACGACACCGTCATCGGCGTCTTCTTCGCCTTCGCGCTCGGGCTCGCCGCCCTGCTCTTGAGGCCTTTGCGCAAGATCGTCACGTTTGATCTCGAAGGATATTTGTTCGGCGACCTCACAAGCATCACGGAAAAGGATCTCCTGATTCTGGCACTTCTCGCACTGGCGACGATGTTCATCGTCGGTGGACGTTACAACAGTTTCGTCTTCGGCAGTTTCAATCCGAGCTTGGCCCGATCCCGTGGTTTGGCCGTTCGCCTGAACAATTATCTGTTCATCGTGTTGCTGGCCATGGTGGTGAATCTGTCGATTCGAGCCGTGGGCATTTTGCTCATCAACGCCTTGCTGATCGTCCCGGCTGCGGCCGCCGCCAATGTGTCGTGCAACCTGCGACGGATGTTCTGGTTCACCTGTTTGGGCAGCGTGCTCGCAGGGTTGATCGGCTACAACCTCAGCACCAAAATGGGTATCTCGTTGAACGGATCCGAAGCGTTGCCGGTCGGCCCAGCCGGTGCTATCGTTTTGGTCGTGGTCGCCTGGTTTGCGATGAGCTTGGGTTTGCGAGCCATTCGGCAGAAGTTTTTCGGTGCCGTCGGTCGGGTCGCTTGTACCGCCGATCATGGCGACGGACAATATCCACACGCCCATTGAACCGGCCCTTCCCGCCCGGCGTAGAATTTCTGTAGCCACTCGACATCGTTGGAAAGGCCACCGTGGACGCTAGCGTCATCCAAGATTTCGTCATCAACTTCATCGCCGTGATTTGGCAGGCGATGCCGTTCATTCTGCTCGGGGCGCTCATCGCCGGGATTTTGGAAGAATTGCTGCCACAAGACGCCATCACGCGGTTTCTCCCCAAACACTTCGTACCGGCCGTTCTGGTCGGCGGTGCCCTCGGGCTGATTTTCCCGATGTGCGAATGCGGCATTGTGGTGGTCATGCGACGGCTCTTGCGGAAGGGTCTCCCGCTGTCGTGCTGCGTGGCCTACATGCTCGCCGGGCCAATCGTCAACGTCGTGGTGCTGATGAGCACGTGGTACGCGTTCAAAGAATTCAAAGTCGGCCCGGACGGCGATTCCCTCGGACCACCGATGGTACTCCTCCGCGCGGGGTTAGGTTACGTGATCGCCTGCTTGACCGGCTTTGCGATCCACTACGTCGAGAAACGCAGCAAGACCCGGCTCCTCACCGATGCGGCGATGCCGCCCGTGATGGCGAAACCGAAACTCTCACTCACCGTGGTGGAAGTCGAAGCACCCAAACCGAAGAAATCATTCGCCCAACGACTGAACAACATCACGTCCGTCGCCCTGCACGATTTCATGGACATCATGGTGTTCCTCATCCTCGGTTCGGCCCTCGCCGCGCTGATGCGAACCAACCCGGCTTGGGTGATCTCGTTCGAAGATCTCTCGCGTTCCCAGCCGCTCGTCGCCATCCCCGCGATGATGGCTTTGGCCGTGTTGCTTTGTCTTTGCAGCGAAGCGGATGCCTTCCTCGCGGCCAGTTTCACCAAAGCCAGCGTCTCGGCCAAGATCTCCTTCCTCGTGCTCGGGCCGATGATCGATATCAAACTCTTGCTGATGTACACGCGGGTCTTCCGCTGGAAATTGATCGCCGCCATCGTGCCCTGCGTGGTGATCCAAGTTTTCATTTACAGCATGATTGTCCACCAACTGTACAACCCGCAAAAGACCGGTGAAGCCACGACGGTCACCACCCCGGATGCGTCCGTCATCACGAAATAGCCCGACCCCTTTGAGGACTTGCGATGGATCACGTCATCGACCCCGCCCTGCCCCAAGGTGCCGGCCACGATCACGCCCATGATCACGGGCCGAACCTGAGCGATTATTACATCGAACAGTTGCTCACGATTTTCATTTGCGGCGCTTTCGGCATCGTCGCTATCTTGATGTACTATTTCGACATGCTGAAGTTCTTGCTCGCACCCGCCTTCTACGACTTCGTACTCATCGGCGGCATCGGATTACTCGTTGTCACTCTCCTCCGCGGGATCAGTCTCTGGACGTCGGTCGGCAGCGAGCAAGTTCACGATCACGCTCATCACGATCATAAACCGGGCGAAATCTGCGACGATCCCACCCATGCCCACGACGGGGCCGATCATAGCGCCGAAGATCACGCCCACGGGAATATTTACTGGCGGATCGTGGTGCTCGCATTCCCGATCGTGCTGTTCATGATGGGCCTCCCGAACAAGACCTTCAGCAAAGATTACATCGAAGCCAAGCTCGGAAAAGATGGTGCCCTCGGTGAGCTTCGAGACGTCGCCGAACGCTCCGGCGAAGCCACCTACGACTTCAGTAGTTTGGGGATCGCGTCGGCCAACGAAGACAAACGCCGATCGCTCGAAGGAACTCCCGCCCGGATCAAAGGACAACTCCGGCACATCCCCGGAAGCTCGGATGAATTCGGTCTCTTTTATCTGAAGGTCACCTGCTGTGCCACCGACGCGGTTCCACTGAAAGCCCGCATCAAAGTGGATCGCCCCAGCTTGGCCGACTCGTTCAAAAAATTGTTCCCGGCGAACGCCAAGAACCACCAATGGGTGGTCGTGAGTGGCACGATCCAATTCGCCAAACTGGAAAGTGGCGAGTACATCACGGTGCTCCGCATCAAAGATCCCAACGGCATCACCGCGACCGATCCCGTCTATTGAGCCATTTCTTAGGTAGGTATTTCCAAGCCAGTGACCCGAGCAGAATCCCGCCGCCCGCGATCGTCCAGATCGTGGGCGTTTCTCGTTCCGGCGCGACCAGATACGCCCAAATCGGGTTCAACACCGGCTCCAGCAACGTGATGATTCCCGCTTCTTGTGGCGAGACGGCGCGCAACCCGCGCGCGAACAGCCAATACGACATCGCCATTTGGCAAATGCCGAACACCGCGAGGAAGAGCAACTGTTGCCAGCTCGGTGCCAATAGCCACGTTTGGAACGCATCCCAGCCGAAGCGGAGCAGCACCACAGCGGCGATGCAGAACGCGCTCCCGAGCAAGTTCAACACGATCAGCCCCGCCGCGCATTCCCGGTTGAGGTAACCCAAGAACAGCACGACTCCGGCATACGTCAGACCGCTCCCGGCCCCCATCAGTAAGACCGGAATATCGTCCGCTTGCTCCGCGGGTGAGCGATTCCAGGGCCAGTTGCCAAGGATGATCAAGGCGGCGCCGACCATCGCCAATGCCGTGGCCTGCCCTGACCCGACTTCCGCACGATGGCCGAGCAAATAGACACCGATGAGGTAGACCCAGACGGGTGCCGTGTTCTGGAGAAGAATCGCGTTGGCCGCGTTGCCGTAGCCGAGCGCTGACAAGTACAGCCCGCTCATCACGCTGAAACAGAGCACCATCCCGAGCATGGAGGGCCGGAAGCGGAATTCGCTCCGCCGGACGAGCGGGATCAAAAAAAGACCGGCGAACAGGCCGCGCCAGAAGGCGATTTGAATCGGCGTCAGGGTCGGTTCGTTCAGATGCAGCGCCGTCGGCGCGGTGAGGACGCGCATAAAAAAACTTCCCGAACTCCAAAGCACGGCCGCCAAGATGAGCATGACACGGGCAAATGAAACGGAAGGCGTCGGTATCGGTTCGGATTTCATTCCACCGTTGTACAGACCCGCCGCAAGAGTGATTCATGACCGATCGCACGGATGCCACCAGTCGATACGTCCCCGCCACAGCCAGAACACTTCCCCTTTCAACAAAATAATTGACTTCCGTTCACACATCATCTATTTACAGTTGTGGACAGACAATTGGAACCGGCCTCGGAGAGGGCGGCGACATCGGAAGGACTCGCGCGCTTTTATAAGGGCGTTCCGATGCCGCTACGCTACCTCTTTGTCGATATGAACGCTTACTTCGCTTCGGTGGAGCAGCAAGATTTCCCGCAGCTGCGTGGCAAGCCGGTCGCCGTGGTGCCGGTGCAGGCCGAGACGAGTTCGTGCATCGCCGCGAGCTACGAGGCCAAGGTGATGGGCGTCTGCACGGGCACCCCGGTCTGGGAGGCGCGCAAGCTCTGCCCCGGCATCGTGCTCGCCTTGGCGCGGCCGGAACGCTACGTGCAGATCCACACGAAGATCGTCCAAGCGGTCGGTCGCTGCATCCCCATCACCAAAGTCATGTCGGTGGACGAAATGGCCTGCCGGTTGATCGGCGACGAGCAGCAACCGGAGAACGCGACCCGCATCGCCCAGGCCATCAAGCGGGAGATCCGGGCCACCGTCGGCAAGACGTTGCGCTGCTCCATCGGCGTCGGCCCCAACGTGATGCTGGCGAAAGTGGCCGGGGATATGAAGAAGCCCGATGGGCTGACGTTCCTCCACCCCGGGGAACTGCCGGGGAACTTACACCCGCTCAAACTCATCGACTTTCCCGGTATCGGCCCGCGCATGGAGAAGCGCTTCCACCGCCATGGGATCATGACGACGACGCAGCTGGTGGGACTCTCGATCCGGGCGTTGGCGTTGATTTGGGGGAGCAAAGTTCACGCCGAGCGCTGGTACTATTTACTGCGCGGCGACGAGGTGGCCGATGCCCCAACGCGACGCCGCACGATCGGCCATTCGCATATTCTGGCGCCGGAGTTGCGCACCGACCTGGGGGCGCGCGGTGTGATGGTGCGGTTGATCCACAAGGCGGCCGCCCGACTGCGCACCATGGATTATTGGACGGACACATTCAGCGCGAGCGTGAGTTATGTCGATGGCCCGCGTTGGGATATCGGCGTGAATATGCCACTGTGCCAAGACACGTTCAACCTGTTGATGATTTTTTCGAAACTCTGGGACGACAAAGAGGTGCTGGGCCAGACGCCGTTGAAAGTATCGATGTGCTTAGCGGGGTTGACGCCGAGCCGCTGCGCGACGCCGTCGCTCTTTGAACAAGATCGCCAACTGACGAAGATTTCGCACGTGATGGATCAAGTGAACCGCAAGTTCGGCAAGAACTCGATCCACTTCGGCACCCTCTTCGGCGCCGAGGACACAGCGCCGGTGCGGGTCGCCTTCAACAGCATCCCGAAATTCAACCCGGCGTTCACGTAAAAGATAACCCGACCGATCGCGATTCCAAACGACAATCACCCCTTCAAATTGAACAGCTTTTGCATCGCTTCCACCAATTTTCTGGACTCCCCTTCTTTGCTCGCTTCTTGCAAAGCCGCAATCGGGGCGTGCAGAAGTTTGTTTTGGAACAGTCGGAAAGCCCCCTCGATGTACTCCCGATCCGCAGGCGTCAGTTTGCCGTTGAGCTTGCCGAGCAATGGGCCGAGAACTTCCGCGCGCACACGATCCACCTCCGTTCGCAATTGCTGAATGGCCGGCCCACTCTTGCGGCGATTCCAATCTTCGGTGAATTTCTTCACTTCCACGGCAATGATGGCCTCGGCCGGTGCGACGGCTTTCAGGCGTTCGCCGATGGTCTGCTGCCGGACACGGGCTAAATCGTCGATATTGAACAAACAAACCCGATCACCATCGTGGATCGCCGGATCGAAATCCCGTGGCACGGCGATGTCCAGAACCACCAGCGTCCGCGTTCCCCGGTACGGCAGCACCTTCTCCACGAACCGCTTCCGCGGCATAATCGGCTCGCCCGCGCCGGTGGTGCTCAAAGCGATGTCGGCCTTGGCCAACGCTTCGTCGAGTTGGCTCCACGGAATGGCCTGTCCACCGCACATCGCGGCGACCTCAGCGGCCTTTTCGGGGCTGCGGTTCGTCACCAAAATCTTGCCAGGCTGGAGCGCTTCCAAATGCTTCAGCGTGAGCCGGGCCATCTTGCCAGCACCGATCACAAGGATGATTTTGTCGCGGAAGTGGTCGAACACTTGGCGGACGTAATCGACGGCGACACTCGACACCGACACGTGCCCCGCTGAAATGCCCGTTTCAGTACGGACACGCTTGGCCACACGCAGGCTGTGTGCCAGCAACGCATTCAACATCGGCCCGGTCGTACCGAGTTTGTGCGCGAATTCGAAGGCGTGCTTCATCTGTCCGGCAATCTGCCCTTCCCCGACAACCAGCGAATCGAGACTCGAAGCCACGCGGGCCAAGTGCCGCACGGCCGCTTCATTGGCATGTTCGTAGAGCAGTGGGCCGACCTGTTCCGCTGGCACCGAATGGATTTCGCCCAAGAACTCGGCCGCGAGTCCCGCATCGAACGGCTGCTCCCCCGGCTGCCGGGCCACGTAGAGTTCGACGCGGTTGCAGGTGGACAACAGCACAACTTCGCAGCCGAAGCGGGCCGACAGATCGACGACGGCCTTTTCCTGCTTCGCCGGATCGAAGGCGATCTTCTCGCGCATGTCGACGGGGGCCGTCCGAAAGTTGCAGCCGATGGCTCGGAGGTTCACGCGGAGTCCCCCCGGACAAACGGGTGGCCGGCGATCAGCACTAACAACATGAGCACGAACGCGGCGATGGTCAGCATCGCCAAGCGCCGGCCCGGCAACGTGACTGCATAGCGGAGGTAGGTCAAAACAAGAAAGACAATCCAGAGGCCAACGGTACCGAGGAACTTCACCGAGAGCCAGTTATCGGCGAAGTCGTGGTAGTGCCGGAGAAGTACCGCTCCGAGCAGCAAGCCGACAGTGAGCAACGGGAACGCGAGGTTCACGGCCCGTCGGTTCATCCCTTCGAGCCGTTCCAAACTGAGCATCTTCATTTTGCCGAGCGGCAGTTGTCTCATCCGCAAGCGGCGGGCTTGGATCAAATACATGGTACTGGCGACTGCGCCGACACTCACGCCGACCGCCGCCGAGAGCACGAATAGACCGTGGATGGCCCCCCAGACGCGGGTGCCGAAATCTAAGGAATGGTTTTGATTCTCTTCCGTGGAAAAGGAGGCGAAGGCCATCACGACCAAACCGAGGATCACTGGCAGCACGAATACGGCCCAGGCTTGTTTGGCGTGATGCAGCGAGCCATAGAGGTAGAAGATGGCCAGGACCCAAGCCACTGCGAGCAAAGCTCCATAAGCCGAGGCCGGCGTCGGTTGGCGGATGATCAGGAAGAGGGTATGCGCGAACAACCCCGCCGCGCCGAGTATCAGCCCGGCAATGCGCAAACTCGGGCGTGGCCAGCGCACACGGGCCAGTTCGAGCGCCATCGCCAGAAGATAGCTCAGGCCAAAGCAAGCCAGCGAAACATTGGGCAACGATACGGACATAGGATCGGGCGGGCCTCGGTAGCGGATAAAGTATTGTAGGGCAGGAATGCCAGAATGGGCGTGCGCCAGGAGCGTTGGGGTGCAGCGACGATTCTTGAAATAGAGGCGATGTCCCCCAACCGCCAAAATCCGTTGGCGCACCTTGATCCCCAATCCCCACTTCGGCTTGAATCGTAAGTGTTGCTGGCGGTAGAGTTCATGTTCTGTGCCGGGCGGAGCGATTTCCGCCCAGTTCGGCCACTGTGGAACTCCGATGCCGCTTCGCCCGCAACTCCTCGAGCCGCCGAAAGAGACCGATTCCGCCATCGAGTGGGACGACTCGCCCTGCCCGTTGTGCGGCCAGCACGATGAGGAACTCCGGTTCGAAGCGGCCGACCCGACCCCGTGCGACCGCAAACAAGGACTGCGGTTCCTGGTTGTGCGTTGTCGGCAGTGCGGGCTGAGCTACACGAATCCGCGACCGGCACCCGACTCCATCGGTCAGTTTTATCCCGCCGATTACAAGCCGCATCGCCGCCCGCGTAAACTGGCCCAAGCACACCCGCGGGGCCGCTTTTGGGAACGTCTGCTCGGTCGACCCTGCCAAGAGCGACGCGGGCTGCTCCCGTGGGACGGCGTCGGTCGATTACTCGATTTCGGCTGTGGGGGCGGCAGCTTCCTAAAACGCATGGCCGATCAGGGCTGGGACGTCACCGGCTTGGATGCGGCCGTGGGGGCTGTCCAGAATGTCCAAGAGCAACTCGGTTTGAAAGCCGTTGTCGGCACCCTCCCCCACCGAGAATTGCGAGCCGGCTCGTTCGAAGTTGTCACGATGTGGCACTCGATCGAACATGTCCACGAACCGCTCGAAATTCTCCGGGAAGCGTACCGATTGCTCGTACCGGGCGGTAAAGTGATCATCGCCTGTCCCAATATCGATAGCTGGGCCTTCCGACGTTTCGGGGTCAATTGGTTCGGCCTCGATCTGCCGCGCCACCTGACGCATTTCTCGCCGGAATCCCTGACCGCGATCTTGCAAACGGCCGGTTTGCGGATGGAATCTCTGCGAACGATTCGCCATTCCGATTGGCTCCGATCCAGCGCCCGATTGGCCATGCGTTCGCCCCGGGCCCATTTTCGGGATCAATTGCTCACTTGGAAACCCTTCGCCAAACTCGCGGCCTGGTTCATCTATGTCATGGGCCGGAGCGATTGCCTCATCGCCGTGGGTGAACGGCCTAAAATGTAGCCGGGGAGAGTGATAAGATAACGGTCGGAGGATATCGTCATGAAATTGAACTGGATTCGACTCGTCTTCGGTGGACTTTGGTTGATCCTCGGACTGGCTTTGTTGTTGCGGGATTCTGTGGGCTTGAATTGGATGAGTGATCGGTACGCCGCTGAGAACTTGAATCTCGGCGGAGGCTTGGCGATCGCATTTGCATTCTGGAACGGTCTGCGTTGGCTCTTGGGTCGCACACGCGGGGGCAAGGTTGTTCACCAACCGTTGGCCCCGAAGAATACGGAACAGCGCCCATTTGAGTACAATCCGGATCTCGACTTTCACAAGCCCGACTCGAAGTGACCAGGTTCACTTCGACTTGTAAAATTCAATGTATCCTAACAGCATTTCGTCGAAAGTTTGTGGCCCCCAGTATACGGTCTTTTTCGCATCGGGGTTTGCCGGATTTTTATCGCTGTTATCAAACCAAGCCGTGTAAACAATCTTGGTTCCTTTGGGCAGTGCGATCGGCACAGCGAGCCTGTATCCCAGCTGCCAATTGAAGTCGAAGTGGGCCACGTCCAACAGCATTTTGGTAGTACCGTCCGGCAGTTCGGCGATGTACTGGCACGCTTTGCCTCGGACGTGCATATGCGGCATCAACCCCGTGAGGGCAATGTCGAATGGCAGAGTGATTTCGGCCGTGTTCTTATAGTTGTCGTCGCCGGGCGGGATCTCGATTTTCGGGTTGGCCAAACCGAATACTTTCAATTCCTTCTCCGGCTTCGCCGAGGCGTACTTGATCGCAAGCTGCATCTGATCTGTCGTGGCGGTACCGTTAGGCGTGTAATGGATTTGGAAGTGCAACCGGGCACCTTTTGACAATTTTTTCCCGAATCCTTCGGGGAAAATCTGCGCGGCATTCCCGGGAACATAAGCCGCAAAGAAGCCCGACGCTTCCCCACCGTGTGCCCGCGGTGGTAAGAGTTCAAACCCTTTCTTGGGTGGTACTGCAAACACGAGGACATGGTGCACGACTTCTTTCGCCGTCGGTCGGATTTCAAAGGCTTGAATCCACTGGTCGGCTTCGAGCTTCGTGTCGACGATGACATCTTGGTACGCCATCACTCCGGTGGCTTTGATGTCGATCGGCTTTTCGAGTTGCAGGATCAAGTCCGGTTTGCCAATCACCCAATCTTTCGGGAACGGTCGTGCGAGTGGAGCATCGAGTTTGTCACCGACCGGTGTTCCCGCTTTGAACCAGGCGAGCAGATCGGCTTTATCGGCATCCGTCAGCGAACGATCATTGATGAACGGCGAATGTTCTCCTTTCGCCGGTTTGGTAGCGAACCAAGGCGGCATCGTCCCCTTGTCGATCACCTTCTGAATCATCCCTTTGTGGGCGAGAACATCGTCGATGAGATCCAAAGTGAACGGGCCAACTCCACCTTGGCGATGGCACTCCTGGCAGTTCTGTTGAATGATTCTCGAAATGCGATTGTGGTAAGTGACCTTCGGCGCCTTGTCTTTCTTCGCCGCAGTCAAATCGAGAATACAGCCCGGTGCATCGGTCGCTCGCACGGCCGGTTCTTTACCGGTTAAAACCGCATCGAGAGCATCTTTCAGATAGTCATTCTTTGGGACATCGGTCGAATAGCCGAGGCCGTACTGATCGTCGATGGCGCCTCGGTAGATGATCGATTGTGCCGGGTCGACCACCAACAGTTCCGTCGTCGTGGTCAGCCCGAGAGTCTTAGTGATCGAGCCATCGTTGTCGTGGAAGTAGGCGCCTTGAAACGGAGTGCCTTGGAGTTGCTTCAGGATTTCTTCGTTCGTGTCGGTTGCAATCGGATTGATCAAAAGGAAGCCGACACCCTTGGCTCCGTAGTCTTTTTCGAGTTTCGCTAACGTCGGCAAATACTTTTTACTCAACGGGCAACTCGCGCTGGTCACGGCGATCACCAAGGCTTTCCGATCCTTCAACGCCTTGCTCAACTGGAATTCTTTTCCATCGATCGTACTCCCTTTCACGTCCGGCACCCGCCGGCCCACACCCGCTTGCACGGGTGCCAACGGCTTGGCCATTTCCTTCTCGACGGCTCCGCTCGATTGTCCGCACAACACTAAAAGGGCTAAACCGAGGAGTGATCTCATTCGCATCTCGGAGCACCTTATTGAAACCGGAATCCGCTTGTCGCAGCGGCCGTGAGAATATACATCACTTGTGGCGAACAGGTTTCATACTCACGAATCTTTCACGCGTGAATCGACACGGTCACCCGGCCGGTCGGCAGTTCCGCCTCGAATGCTGTACCCGGTTCGCGGTATTTCCATTTGACATACCCCAACGCAACGGGGCCATAACGCGGCGAGTCCACCACTGAAGTGACGACTCCGATTTCATCGGCAGCCACGAACAGTTTGGCACCGACTTTTATCAATTCGTGGCCACGCAATTTCACCATCGCTCGGGGTGCATGCCCGGCTCGATCGCGCGACATGACAATAGGCTCTTGTCCTAAGTAGCAACCTTTCGCGTACGACACGGCGTTAGTCGCCCCCAAGATTTCCATCACGAATCGCGACTCGTCGAAGTCTTGCCCGTACACGGCCATACCCGCTTCGATCCGGAGTATTTCTCGCGTTTCTGGGGTACCACGCACGGCACCCGCAGCCATGAGCATCCGTCCGATTCCCTCGGCTCGTTCCTTCAAACAAACGATATCGTAACCTTCAACTCCGAGTCGATCCCGACGGCGAAGACTCGCAGTCGATTGATGGCCGAAGGTTCGTTCAACGTGTTGAAACTCAACCAGTTCGGGGAGATCCGCTGCGAGAGCCGATTCCAAGATCACTTTTGATTGCGGCCCGGCCAAATGGAACTGTGCAAACGTTTCGGTGACGTTCTCGAGTTCCACGACTTCGGAAATCAAATAGCGATCCAAGTGCTGGAACAACGCCGCCTCCCGACCCGCTGATGTTTCCAACCAGAGCGCAGGCTCCCTTGCTCCGCTCTGAATCGAAGTGAGTTCTTTCGGCAGCAACCGCACGTGATACACGGACGCTTGGAACAGAGCCTTGGCCCGGGCATCGCAAAAGTAAGTCGCACAGCCCCCACCCAACGGGAGAGGCGCGATGTCGTTCGTACTGAGGTTGCCCAAGAACATGGGGGCATCGCGACCCCGCAAAATGATCTTGCCCATGGCCGAGTCGTCGAAGATCGCGGCCATGGTGATCGCGGCTTGGTAATCCGAGGGGGTCATGTCAGGCTCCGACTTCGACGAACATTTTGTGGGCATCGGGCAAGAATAGAACCGACTCGGCCGCATCGATCAACCGCTGCACCTCGGCCGCCGTGTGGATCGGGGTGGCGAACAGTTCTTCAACGAGTTCTTCCGCCCAACCGGACGCCACGTACAGACTGATCTTCTTTGCGGCGAAAGCCCAAAACGTACCGGGGAGTGCGTCATCCGGGTTGGCCAGAGCAATCCGTTTCAAGGCGGTGGCCGGCTCTTCGACTTTCAACAGTAGGTCGCCGGATTCATCGAGCAGCGGGGCAGCCGTTGTCAGCAGCACGAGTCGCCCACCCGATTCGCAGACCCGCCGTGCCGTGGCCACCGCCGTGGCGAGGTCGCGGAACGAGATCCGGCCGGGCGAACCCGATACGGACGCGATCACGAGGTCGGCCTTCGCATCCACATGGGCGAACCAGCGTTTCTTCAAACTCACCACGCCGTCAGTCGTCGAAGTCGGCAACCCGACCAGCACCTCGGCAACACCGTCACCGATTCCGTCGATCACTTGCACCAAGAACGGAGCCCCGAGCAATTTGAGAATTTCCTTGGCTTCGGTTCGCAGCGTGTTCGGCTCTTCCGGTCGTTTGAGGACGCTGAACTCTTTGGGATAAGCCGCGATCGTTTCGGTATCGGAAAACTGTGGGAAGAGGAACGCGGCACCGCCGGAATAGCCGAGCTTCGCATCGAAGCCACGCCCGCTGAGCACGAGCAGTAAATCGGCTTCGACGATCTTGCGGTTCAAATAGACGCGCCGGCCGGATTTGGTCGTCGCCAAGTAGGAAATTTTATCGCGGTTCTCGGGGTCGTGAACATCGAGATGAATATCGGCGAGTTCATCGGGTAAGTTGTCGAGCCAAGGCTGTTGCAGTGAAGACGCGGGCACCAGTACGGTGACATTCGACAAGTCGATGTGAGCCAGCAGAAGGTGCCGCAACAGCGGCGCCAGGAGTTCCACGATCTCCGGCAATCGCTCATCCACGAGGATCACAACTTGATCGTCGGGTGTCAGTGCACGATACAGCGGGGCACCCAACTCCAATGGTTGCTCGAGCGCGGCGGTCATCAGGGGGCCGGGCGGTAAGCCGAGGCCCGGTACCATCACCCGCTTCAGTGGCTGAAGCTTCTCGGTTGGCAGAACGAAGTTCCAAGGCTCGGAGCCGACAATCAAACTCACCGACTCGGTCATGGCTTTCCCTTGAGAGTGCGACACGCTCATTATAGCCGGCGATCACCGCATCCCGCGCCCGATGGCGTAATAGCTGAATCCGTGGTTCGCCATCGTCTTCTCATCGTAAATATTGCGACCGTCGAAGATCACGGCCGTGGTCAACAGTCGCTTCATCACTTCGAAATCGGGAGTCCGAAACTCCTGCCATTCCGTGACGATTGCCAAACCGTCCGCCCCTTCGAGCGCCCCGTAGGGTTTGTCCGAATAATGCAATTTCTCGCCGTAAATCTCTTTCACGTTGGCCATGGCTTCGGGGTCGTGCACCCGGCAGTGGGCACCGGCGGCGAGCAGTGCATCAATCAACACGAGCGCCGGGGCTTCACGGATATCGTCGGTACGCGGTTTGAACGCGAGGCCCCAGATGGCAATCGTTTTGCCCTTCAAATTGTCGCCGAAATGGTGTTGGATCTTGCGGAAGAGCACTTGTTTCTGGGCTTCGTTGACATCGTCCACGGACTGCATCATCTTCATCGGTTGATCGACTTTTCGACCCATCCCAAGAATAGCCCGGATATCTTTGGGGAAGCACGACCCACCGTAGCCCGGGCCGGGAAAGAGGAACTGAAATCCGATGCGTTGATCGTGGCACATGCCCCGACGCACATCGTTGATGTCGGCACCGATTTGATCGCAAAGGTTCGCCATCTCGTTGATGAAGCTAATTTTCGTGGCGAGCATCGCGTTCGCCGCGTACTTCGTCATCTCCGCCGACTCGGGCGTCATCGTCAGGAATGGCCGTTCGGTGCGGAGGAACGGGACGTAAAGTTCCCGCAAGGCTTCGCCGACTTCGGATTTCCGAATGCCCACGACCACGCGGTCGGGCTTCATGAAGTCTTCAATCGCTGCGCCTTCTTTGAGAAATTCCGGGTTGCTCGCCACATCGACATGGGCCGCACCGTTCTCGGCGAGGATCTCGGCGACACGCTTGTTCGTACCGACCGGAACCGTCGATTTCGTGATGACGATCCGTGAACCGGGCAGTCCCGCGGGGAGATCTTTCACGGCTAAAGCAATCGACTTAGCCACAGCCCAAACGGCTGTCAGATCGGCATCGCCCGCGTCTGATTGCGGAGTGCCCACGGCAATGAAGATCATCCGCGCGGCCCGCACGGCGCTGATCAAATCGGTAGTGAACACCAAGCGACCATCGCGGCGATTCTTATGCACCAATTCGGTGAGGCCCGGTTCGTAAATGGGCATGCCACCCGAATTGAGCATCTCGATTTTTTTCGGATTATTGTCGACGCAGGTGACATCGTTGCCACTCTCGGCGAGGCAAGTCCCCGTCACCAGCCCGACATAACCCGTACCGATGACGGCGACTTTCATGATGGCTTTCGTTTTCGAATCAGGATTGAGGAGTGACTTCGGCCTGCTTGCGATCCCGCCAGTCGTCGAGGATCGCAGCGAGTGTGTCTTCGAGGGCGAGCTGGGGCATCCAACCTGTTTTTTCACGCAGCTTGCTCGGATTCGCTTGACTGATCGCCGTATCGGCCTTGCGACCCGGTTCGGCCTTGGTGCGGATTTCGAGCTTCACCCGAGCGAGGTTGACAAGCCTCTTCAAAACGTCGTCCATCCTCAACACTTCACCGCGGCCAGCATTGAACACGTCGGCGGTCTCTCCGAATTCGATCACCGCCCGCAGAGCCGCCGTCATGTCACGGACATCGGTGAGATCCCGGAATGACGAGAGGTCGCCCGTCTCGAGGATCGGTGCTTGGTGGCCAGATTCGATGGCGACAATTTGTCGGGCGAAATTGGGAATGGCATAATCGGTGGATTGCCGAGGCCCGATCTGATTGAACAAGCGAATTCGAACCACATCGAGACCCGGGTGACGAGTCACTTGATAACTCAGCAGATCCGCCGCGGCTTTGCTCGCCGCATACGGGCTCGCCGGTTTCAGGGCGGCCGATTCATCGATGGCCGTATGGCCGGCATCGGGTTCGCCGTACACCAAACCACTCGAGGCAAACAGAATTCGCGGCTTCAAACCCGATTGGGCAATCGCTTGGTAGAGAATCCGCGTTCCGTCGAGATTCGCTTTCCAGCAGGCTGCCGAATCGTGGAATGATTGACCGGTCTTGGCATAACCTGCCAAGTGAAACACCCATTCCGGTCGCACGTCGGCTAAGACTTCGGACAGCCGGGATTCGTCGTGCAAGTCGGCGGCATGGAGTTGTGCGGCCGATGAAAGATGGTGGAGACAACTCGGCCAGACCGCGCGTCGACACAGCCCGGCAATCGTGTGCCCCCCTTCCGCCACGAGGCGTTCTGTGAGGTGACCGCCGACAAACCCCGTGATTCCTGTAATGAGCACGCGCATCGAGCTGAGTTTTCCCTAAATTCCGCGCGCTTTGAAGTTGGCCGTATCGCCGCCTTTCAAACGGTCGAGATCGGCGCGAACCATCATCTCGACGAGCTTTTCAAAGGTCACTTCCGGCTTCCACCCGAGTTGCTTGGTCGCTTTCGCCGGGCTGCCAATCAGCAAATCCACTTCGGCCGGCCGCACGAATGCCGGGTCGAGCACCACGTACTTCTGCCAGTCCAAATCGACCGCCGCAAAGGCCAACTCCACCAGCCGCTTGACGGTATGAGTTTCACCGGTCGCAATCACGTAATCGTCCGGCTGCTCTTGTTGCAGCATGAGCCACATCGCTCGGACGTAGTCACCCGCGAAGCCCCAATCTCTCTTAGCATCTAGGTTGCCCAATCGCAATTCTTTCGACAGCCCCATTTTGATGCGAGCGGCCCCGTCGGTCACTTTGCGAGTCACGAATTCTCGGCCCCGCCGTGGCGATTCATGGTTGAACAGAATCCCAGACACCCCGTAAATTCCATAGCTTTCGCGGTAGTTGATGGTGATCCAATGGCCGTACAGTTTGGCGACGCCGTACGGGCTCCTTGGGTAGAAAGGTGTATCTTCGGTTTGGGGCACGGCTTGGACTTTGCCAAACATTTCCGACGAGGAGGCTTGGTAGAAGCGGATCGTATCTTTGCCGAGCAACCGGATGGCTTCGAGCATGCGCGTGACACCGATGGCGGTGAATTCGCTTGTCAAAACCGGTTGTTTCCAACTCGTGGGAACGAAACTTTGCGCCGCGAGATTGTACACTTCCGTCGGATTCGACTCTTTCATCACGTCGATGATCGACAATTGATCGAGCAAGTCGGCTTGGTGAAGGTGAACTCGGTTGGCGATGTGGTTGATCCGCTCGAAATTCTCGGTACTCGCCCGGCGGACGATCCCATGGACCTCATAGCCCTTTTCAAGAAGAAGCTCGGCCAAATAGCTGCCGTCTTGCCCCGTGATACCCGTAATCAATGCACGCTTCATCCCGATCCCCTCAATTGCACAGAGTCGTTCGCAATCGAGAGTTTACAGAATGAGCGAGATTTCTGCTAGGTAAGTTGATCGCTCGAATCAGCTACTTTGGATTCGGTTGGCCGTATTTTATTCCGGACACGTAACAGGCAAATCGTTCAGCCGGCTCGGTACCGAACAACGCAAAAAGACTGAACGCGCAACAGATCGTCCAAAATCCTACTAATTCTCGGAGCGTGCGACTGGTCTGATCGCCAAACAACAGAAAACCTAAAAATAAGAGTGCGAGCAAGCCTGCCAGCACCCGGAATATTTTTGTTCGCATTCAATCACCCGTTTTACTTCGCTTGCGACAAAGCCGCGTAGTAGGCCAACATCCCCCGGTGCAACGACCCATAGGCAGCGTCATCCCCACTTTCCGACCGGCCGAAGCGAATTTGGAACTTGTGCACGTGTTTGACAAGATCGCTCACGTTGACGCCGATGCTGTTCCATTTGCTACCGATGACCCCCACCGATTCGGGCAATTTGAGATACTTCAACCCCGCTTCGAGGGACCCATAAAACGCCAGGATCGCTTTCGCATCTTGGAATGGGGCCGAACGCAGCATTGGCTCGGTCATCGGTTTCGACTTTTCAATGACGGTCAGCAGTCGTTCGATATCGGCTGGTAACGCCTTTTTGCCCGCTTGAACCGCTTCGGAAATCGGTGCGTAGGCTTTCTCGAATGCTTCCACCACCATGGTGAAATCCGGCATTTTCAAGATCTCGGGATAGTCGATTTTGGCATTGTGAAAGCCATTCAGCGCGTCGGCCGCACCGCCGCCGGTGAAGACAATTTTGCCGACCAATTCCGGTGGACACAATCCGGGCGTGGCTTTCTTACCTTGGGATTCGAGCGACAAAATCCGCGCTGCCAGATCGTTGAGGGCTTGCCCGGACAGAAGCTGATCATCGCTCGGATTGATCAGTGCGACTTCCAACGCCGGCTGCATGGGGTTATTCGCTTCGCGGCGGGTCGATTGCTCCGAGAGCCAACCGTCGAAATCGAGTTTCGAGGTACTCTCATTCGGTGCGGAGTATTTCGCACTGTTCTGTGCACTTTTCAGCGCACTTCGCTGACGATCCAGAACAGGATTCTGGTAATCGTTGGTTGTTCCGTAGCCACCCGACATCGTGCCTGACGGCGGGACGTAATAATTGGAGTTGTTGAAGTTGTTGTACTGTGGCACCGGTCCGTAGTTATACGAATAACGCGAGAATTGATATGGCCCGTTGGAGTTCATCCCCGACACAGACAAATACTGGTACGAGTAGAAGTTGTAGGGCATCGAATACGGTGCGTTGTAGTAGGTGTTGGTGCCGTAGAATTGGGCTTGGGCAGACGGGCTTCCAATAACCAATCCGGCAACTGCCAACAGCAGAATCGCAAACGGACGAACGACGGTGGGTGTCATGATGAGAACGCCTCGACAAGGAATGAGGCACATCCGGTGTGCTGATTAGGAAGAACTACCCAATATTTCGGAAAATCTGACAAAGTATTCGCACGCAGGTCATGAGAAACCAAATATTTCCAAGGGTTGTTACCGATTCGGTACCAGCACAATCTTGCCGACCAGAGTTCCTTTCTTCCCTAACGTGTTGTCCTCTTGCAACTTATGGGCCGCAACCGCCTCTGAGAACGGGAAGACTTTGCCGATCAACGCTTTCAACTTTCCTTCGGTCATCCACCGATTCATCTCCATGGCGCATTCGCGTTGCTTGTTCGGCGTCATGGCGAACATGACGAATCCGAACAACGACAGACTTTTGACGTAAAAAGCACCATTCGGAAACACCGGCTTTGCCTGCCGACCGGCCATGACCACGATTCGACCCCGTGAAGCCATAGCGTCGATTGTACAGTCGAAATCGGTGGGTGGTGTCGTTTCAAACCAGACGTCGACTCCCCTGCCCTGCGTAAAAGATTTTATTGAGGCGGCGACATCGTCCGTCTTATAATTGACGATACAGTCGGCCCCAAACTCACGGGCCAAGTCCGCTTTTTCCGTGGAACCGACCGTGGTAATGACTTTTGCACCGACTGCCTTGGCCATTTGAACCACCGCCATGCCGACGCCACCGGTGCCCCCGTTGACGAAGACCGTCTCACCCGCTTTGAGGTTCGTCCGCCAAAAGAGCCCCAAATGAGCCGTGATCCCAACGAGCGCCAGTGCCGCGGCATCTTCAGCGCGAACCGATGTCGGAAGTGGATACAGCCATTCCTCGGACGTGCAGCAATACTCTGCGAATGTTCCTTGGCGGCCGAGCAAACCTTGATTACTCCCCCAAACCCGATCTCCGACCCGGAACCGTTCTACATTCGGGCCGATGGCTTCGACGGTACCGGCCAGATCGCATCCTAAAATGAACGGACTCGGTAGCGGCATCGCAATTAGCCCCGCGCGGATCGCCGTATCCACGGGGTTGAGTGAGGCCGCCTCCACTTTGACGAGCACTTCGCTGTCCTTCGGCACCGGCTTTGGCAAGTCACCGTATTGAATGACATCCACAGTTCCGGTCGTTTCGATAAACGCAGCCTTCATCACATCTCCTCGACCCTGTACACCCAGAAACATTAATGTAGCCATTTCATGCTTCATTCCGCAGCGGGTACCGGATAAACTCCGGTGGTTCACACTCTCCCCGCCGGAACTTCACCTATGCGTCTCCCTTTCGTCTTCGGTTGCCTGTTCGTACTCAGTGCGTCGACCAACGCCCAAGAAAACTGGCCGCAGTTTCGCGGGCCAACCGGTGATGGCGTCGTTGTGGGAACCGGATACCCGACTACTTGGAGCGAAAAAGAAAACATCATTTGGAAGACGCCGATCCACGACAAAGGTTGGTCGTCGCCGGTGATTTGGGGCGATCAAATTTGGCTGACGACCGCCAAAGAAGATGGCACGGAACTGTTTGCGGTCTGTCTCGACCGCCAAAGCGGGAAAGTCGTCCACGACATCAAGTTGTTCAGTGTGAAAGATCCACCGGACATACGAAAGTATAACAGTTTCGCCACGCCGACGCCGGTGGTTGAAGCAGGCCGAGTTTACATCCACTTCGGTACCCACGGTACCGTGTGCCTGGACACCAAAACAGCCGCGGTGCTCTGGACACGCGACGATCTCCCCTGCAACCACTGGCGTGGCCCGGCCTCGTCACCCTTACTCTTCGAGAAGAAACTGCACCTGACTTTCGACGGTTACGATCAACAATACGTGGTCGCTCTCCACTCTGACACGGGCAAAACCGCTTGGAAAAAAGACCGCGTGATCAAGTTCAAAAACGACAACGGCGATTACAAGAAAGCGTTTGCGACGCCGAGCATTCTGGAAGTGAACGGCCAACCGCAACTCGTATCACCCGCAGCGGAGGCGACCATCGCTTACAACCCCGCCAACGGGGACGAACTTTGGCGGATTTCCCACGGGGGCATGAACGAAGCCTGCCGACCCGTCCTGACCAACGGACTGATCATTTTGAGCAGCGGGCACACGGCGAATATGATCGCCGTTAAAGCCGGTCAGACGGGCGAACTGGGGAAAGACGCCATCGCCTGGGAATTCACCAAGCAAGCTCCGACGAAACCCTCTGTGATCGCGCACAAGGACCACCTGTACTTCGTCAACGACAACGGCATCGCGTTCTGCCTGGAAGCCAAGACCGGCAAAAAAGTTTGGCACGAGAAAATCGACGGGGCCTATTCCGCGTCTCCAACGCTGGCAGGGGGTTCGATCTATTTTCCGGGTGAAAACGGTTCGACGTTCGTCATCAAAGCTGAGCCAAAGTACGAACTGCTCAGTTCGAATAAACTCGCCGACGGCGGCCGTGCCACCCCAGCGTTCGCCGATGGGAAGATTTACTTGCGAACGTACACCCACTTGTATTGCATCGGAACGAAGTAACGCACCGGAGGGTCAGACATGCGCCTCGTCGTATTGGCGATGAGCGTGCTATGAGAGTTTGAGTAATCACTCTGACAAATGCACGGGGAATTGGTTTCAAGCGAAACCTCTCGTTCGGCATCGGGTTGATTTGCTTACAGGCTCGATGACCCGAAACGAGGGATGCGCTACCCATGAAAACTCTACGCGTTCTCGCAATAGCTGTTTTTTCAGCGTTCGCCATGATCGGCTCGGGAGAAATCGGTTCCCCATTGAGGGCTGCCGATGTCAAAGCGGATTTGAAAGCACAACGCATCAAGGCAAGAGAGCAAGCCGCCAAGAAAGCGGCGGACGAAGCGAAAAAGGTCGAAGACGCTAAAAAAGTCGCCGATGCTAAAGCGTCGGAACTGGCGAAAAAAGCGGCGGCGGATGCCAAGAAAACCGTTTCACGCCCACCGACTCTCCAAGATGCCCCCGTCGTGGCCAAGATGATCGACAGTCACATCGACACTCGGTTGAAAAAAGACAACTTGCCCGTGTCGCCGGTCGGAACCGACGCCGACTTCCTGCGGCGCGTCTACCTCGACATCACCGGGGTGATTCCGTCCTACGAGAAGGCCAAAGCGTTCCTCGACGACAAATCGACCAACAAACGCGAAAAACTGATTGATGAATTGCTGAGCGATTCGCACTACGGACGCAAGCAAGCCGACATTTGGGGAGCCAAGTTGTTCACCGTCGATTCGGAAAATCGATTCGTCCAAAAAGAACCCTTCACTGACTGGCTCAAAGAGCAGTTTAACCAGAACACCCCATGGAATGAATTCGTCACGTCCATCGTCACCGCGACTGGCCCGGTCGATGAGAATCCGGCCGTGACGTACTTTCTTTCGAACCGGAGCATCGACAAACTCACGGACACCACCGGCCAGCATTTTCTCGGTGTGCGCATCAACTGCGCTCAGTGCCATAACCACCCGTTCACAGCCACCAAGCAGAACGAGTATTGGGGCTTGGCCGCGTTCTACTCGAAGGTGATTCCACAACGGCCCAAAAACGCGGTGATGGGTGGAGACAACACGAAACTCACCGTAACCGAGGGGGCAACCAAATCGAGAACCAAAGAGTTTTTCCCCGAATCGGCGAAGACGGTCGCACCCAAATTCTTCGGTGGTGACGAACCGAAGTTGAGTGGTGCGGAACCGTACCGCCCCGCCCTGGCCAAGTGGCTGACGAGTGCTGAGAACCCGTATTTTGCCAAGGCGATGGTGAATCGAACCTGGGCCCAATTCTTCGGCAACGGCATCGTCGATCCCGTCGATGACATGATCGACAAGAACAAACCGTCGCACCCGGAATTGTTCGAGGAATTGACGGCCAAATTCACCGCCAGCGGGTTCGATGTGAAATACCTCATCAAGTGCATCACGCTCAGCCAAGCCTACCAACGCACCAGCAAGCCTTCACCGAGCAGTAAAAAGGACGATCAACTTTACAGCCACATGAATGTGAAAATGATGTCGGGGGAGGAGCTGTTCGACAGCCTCGGCATCATCACCGGTTCTACTGCAGCAGCACCCGAACCCAGAAGACAAAACATGCGATACGGGAACGCAGGCCCCCGTGCCAACTTTGTCAACTTTTTCTTAGCTGGTGCGGACGAAGTGAAGAGCACCACTTACGAAGCGGGGATCCCCCAAGCACTGAAGTTGATGAACTCGCGTATCGCTGGTAACCCGGCTGCCCTGAAGCAATTCGGTACCGGCAAACCAGCGGAAATTTTCGAGAAGATGTACATCACCACGTTGGCCCGGCGGCCGACCAGTGCGGAAATTCAGAAGCTCTCGACTCACCTCGCCAAGGCGAGTAGCCCAACCGAAGGCTACAGCGACATTTTGTGGGCCTTGCTCAACAGCAGCGAATTCAGCATGGTGCGGTAACTGTGAGCGGTGCAATTGAATCCGACAAACCATCCAACCTCAACGAGACATCCCATGAACCTCGATCAAGCGACCCGTAGGCGATTTCTCCAAGCTTCCAGTCTCGGCATCGGTTCCGTCGCACTGTCCGGCTGGATGGGTGTGCTGGCCAACCGTGCCCAAGCGGCGGCACCGAACGGCAAGAAACCGAAGAGCTGTATTCTGATTTGGTCGGAAGGCGGTGTCAGCCACAAGGACACGCTCGATCTCAAACCCGACAGCAAAGGTGCCGGGGACTTCAAACCGATCAAGACGTCTGCCTCGGGAATCGAGATCAGCGAGCACCTGCCCAAGTTGGCCACCCACATGCACGAAGGGGTGATTGTCCGCAGCATGTCCACTCCGGAAGGGGCGCACGCCCGCGCACGCTACCACCTGCACACCGGCTATCGCGAAGGCCAAGGTGGTCTGACGTACCCGAGCCTCGGGGCCATCGCCGCGTCGGAACTCGGCAGCGAAAAATCGGCCATGCCTAACTTTGTTTCGATCGGGGGCCGAAGCTTCGGAGCGGGCTTCCTCGGGCCAAAGTATCAGCCGATTCTCGTTCAAGATGCGACGAAAGGCGTTGAAGATCTGAAAGCGCAAGTGTCGGACAAGCAGTTCTCGAACCGCACCGGCCTGCTCGAAGAAATGGAAAAAGCCTTCTACCACGATTACCAAACCGGTGCGGCGGTCGATCACAAAACGAACTACGACCGTGCGGTGAAACTGATGCACTCGAAGGAGGCCAAGGCATTCGACGTCTCGGCCGAACCGGCCGCGAATAAAAGCAAGTACGGCAGTGGGAAGTTTGCCGATGGTGTCTTGATGGCTCGCCGACTGGTCGAAGTCGGCGTTCCATTTGTGGAAGTGACCCTCGGCGGCTGGGACACGCACCTCGACAACTTCGAAAAAGTGAAAACTCTATCGACCCAGATCGACAATTCCGTGAGTGCCCTGCTCGCCGATTTGAAAGAGCGCGGGATGCTCGAAACGACGCTCGTGATCTGGATGGGCGAGTTCGGGCGGACGCCGAACATCAACACCAAGGGAACGAAACCGGGCCGCGATCACTACCCGAAAGCGTGGAGCCTGGCCATGTTCGGGGGCGGTCTCAAGGGTGGCCGCGTCATCGGGAAGACCGACGTCGAAGGTGCCACGGTCACGGATCACCCCGTCAAAACCGGCGACTTCCTCGCCACCGTCTGTGAGGTGTTGGGCATCGACCATACTAAGGAAAACGAAGCCGTCAGCGGCCGCCCGATCAAGATCGTCGACAAAGGGAACGTACCGTTCACCAAGGAAGTGACGTAAAACCGAAATTGTTTGATTCGATTCAGGCCCGGAAGGGCATGGATTCGTTGTGGAATTCTTTAGCTCCGAAGGAGTGTTCGATTTTAGCCAGGCCCGGAAGGGCCTGGAATCGTACCAAGATTCTTTAGCTCCGAAGGAGCGTCCGAGTTTAGCCAGGCCCGACATAGTCGGGCCTGAATCGTTATGGGGAGTGGATACTTTGAACACGTTGCAGTTTTAGGCCAGCGTTAAGGCGGCTCAGTATTAGGTCAAATGAGTGGATGATGCGTGAGGAGACGGATCGACTATGGCCAGAATCTACTGCATCACCGATCCCGAGTCACGAGTAGCAGTGGTCATGGAGAAACGACCACGCCAGTGGTGGCGTCTAGGACGTTGGGATTTGGTGAGCGGACTTTACGAGGAAGGGGCATGGTTCTGCGGATTGTTGTATCCTCAACGCTGTGACCTCTCTCCCGGAGGACTATGGTTTTCCTATTTCGCTTTCAAACCGAATTCCGACTGGCCTGCGGGTGAAAGCTATGACGCAATTTCGCGGATGCCTTGGCTTCAAGCGTTGGCCGCTTGGAGAGAGATC
>JAYSYJ010000295.1:0-3055 GCA_043727675.1 Fimbriiglobus sp. | reverse complement strand
GTATCTTTCCTAACCCTCCCAAAGGTTCCATGTGGAACGTTGCACCGCAGTCGACGTACTCGGGGTATCTTCCAACAGCGGGGGCGTAGCGCATCGTGTATAATTCCCGGGATTCATCGAGGGAACGACTATGGGCAATACGTTGACCGCGAGCCCGCCGCCGATTGGCTGGCGTGAGCATGACGAAGCCAGTGGGGACTCGAAGTACGATGAAACTTGGAACGGAGTCGTGATCATGGCCCCGCTTCCGAACGACGAACACCAGGAACTGCAGCTCGCGCTCAGCGTGCCATTATTCGAATTGATTCAACTGGCGGGACTCGGCAAAGTCCGGCCCGGTGTCAATGTCACCGACCGCCACGATGACTGGCGGCTCAACTATCGCGGCCCCGATGTCGTGGTGTATTTGAACGGCAACCCTTCGATCAACAACGGTTCGCACTGGATCGGTGGCCCGGACTTCTTGATCGAAATCATCAGCCCAGGCGAAGACCCATTGGCCAAACTCGAGTTTTACGCCGGAGTCGGAACCCGAGAAGTTTTGACGGTCGAGCGTGATCCGTGGGCCTTGGAACTGTTCAAACTGGTCAATGGCGAGCTAGTTTCCTTCGGTCGGGCGACCGTCGCCGACGGACGGATCCTGACAGCCGAGACGGTGAATCTGGGGTTCTATTTGGAAAGCGGCACCGAACGACCGTGCATTCAAATGGCACAGCCGAATGGTGGTAGAATGTGGTCAGCGTAACTGGGAGGCGATCATGAGCACCGCAACGTTCCCCGCACTCGATACGGTTTACCCGGAAAGTGACGGGAAACCGATGGCCGACAACACCGTGCAATGGGAGTGGATGGTCTTGATCGTCGAAGAACTGCGCGAGCAGTTCGCCGGTCAAGAGGTCTTCGTCGCCGGGGATTTACTCTGGTATCCGGTCGAAGGGCAACCTCGGATCAGTGCCGCGCCGGATGCTATGGTCGTCTTCGGCCGGCCGGCTGGCGACCGCAGGAGTTACCTCCAGTGGATGGAAGGTGGGCTGGCACCCCAAGTGGTTTTTGAAGTGTTGTCGCTGAGCAATACCGACCAGGAACTCGAGGCCAAACTCCAATTCTACGAGCTGCACGGAGTCGAAGAATATTACGTGATCGACCCGTATGACCAGCTCGTTTACGGGTACACACGACGTGCTTTGCGGCTTAGTGCCATCCGGAAAGTGCTCGATTTCACGAGTCCGCGCTTGGGTATCCGCTTTGAAAAGAGCGACGGCGAGTTGAGAATCGTGTCCCGTTCCGGCAGGCCGTTCCAAACGCGCTCCGAGCAAGTCGGCGATTTGAAAAGTGAACTCGTCGAGAAGCGAGAAGAGCTGCAAGCGGAACGCAAACAAAAGGAACAATTCGCCGCCAAGCTCCGCGAACTCGGGATCGACCCGGATCAACTTTAGCCCCTCAAAATCCTACGGCGATCGTCGACGGATCGCGATGAGACAAGTCAACTAAGCCTCCGATGCTTGCGCATCGGGTTAACCCGATGCGCAAGCATCGTATGGATTGTTCTCTACCGATACGCCAATTGACTCGTTTCATCGCCTCCGATGCTTGCGCATCGGGTTAACCCGATGCGCAAGCATCGGATGGCCTCGGACAACTTGCCCTTGGCGCACTTCCAATTCTCGGATTACCATCCGCTTTGCAACGTGGGTCGCTGGAACCGACCCGTGTTGCCCACCACACCATGGACCGGAACCCGGCGTGTGGCGGACAGGGATCGAGGATCGATCCCCCGGAGAAGAGGTGTCGAGGTTTGCCCGTCGCGATCTGCGGCGAAGCTCAATCCCACACCAGCCGGAAGTGATCTCGGTGGCTCTTTTGCCGAAGCGTTCGCGCACGTCCACAATCGTGGAATCGCATCGCTGTGGCTGGGCCACCGTACCGACTAACACCGTTACTGGACTGGACGCTCGCATGGACGTGAAGCGTGGGCCGATTCTGTTTCGCTGCGATGCCACCCTGGAGTTGGGGTTCGAGCCGCTTTATCAATGTTTATCGCTCGCCGCGGCGATGCAACGGCGGCGCCGGGGGACGCACTTCTTCAGCTACCTCGACCCGTTGAATTTGGCCCAGTGCATCCACCGGGCCAACAACGAATGGAAGCCGGCGGAGTCGCCATTGGGCACGGGTGGCGATCTCGAAGGCACCTTGCGAGAGATCCGCCGGCTGAACGCCGCGGCGGTGGTGCTTTCCGGAAGTGGCTACGACCCGGAATACCTCGAAGCGTTGAACGACACCGGCGCCCGTGTGATCGTGATCGACTCCGATGCCGGCATGAAGTTCGGCAGCAAGTTGGTGGTGAATCCGCTGCTCGCTCCGGGCCGCAAACCGTACCAAGTTGAGAACGGCACGCAATTGCTGTTGGGTCGGAAATTCGCCCTCGTTCGTGGCGTGTTCCGCCGGCAACGCACCATTCGGGCCACCGAGCAGCCGGGTGCCTTTCGAGCATTGGTTGCGTTCGGGGACGACGATCACGGCGATCAAACGCTGCTCCGCACCGAGCAGCTTTTGGAGATGCCCAAGGTCGACAAGGTGAGCATCGCCACGCGGGTTCACCATCCGCGTTACCACGAACTCAAAGAGTTCGCCGCCGACAGCGGTGGTCGGGTCGAAGTGGTCACCGAGCCGAAAGAGTTGATGACGCGTCTCGTCCGCAGCCACTTCGCACTGACCAGCGGCGACACCATGGCACTTGAGCTTTGTTGCGTGGGCATTCCCCAGTTGGTGCTCCCGACCAAACAGCGGCACATCCTCAGTGCCAAGCGGATGGACGACGAAGGCGTCGCCACGTTCCTCGGGGCCGCCGACGAAGTGAGTTTCGACAGCCTCTACGAGACGGTGAATTTGGTTCTCGACGACCCGATGGAACGCCTCGGCATGAGCCGCTGCGGCCGCAACCTGATCGACGGCCGCGGCGGCGATCGGATTGTGAATGGGTTGGAGATCGTGCTGCACACGCCGATCCACCGCGATGTGATTCAGTTCCGCGCGGCGGCGTGAATGACAACCCGGC
>JAYSYJ010000294.1:0-3056 GCA_043727675.1 Fimbriiglobus sp. | reverse complement strand
CGAGAAGGGGCTCTCCCGCTCGGCGGAACATGTGGAACGAGCCTTGACCCAAGCCGAGCAGCAATTCGGCGAAGTCGATTTCTTGGCGTATTAATTCTTTGACCGAACCTCGACAGGTACTTGGTGAATCCCCCATGATCGGCGTGCGAATCGAACGGCAAACGGGCACCGACCGCCAGACCGAAGTCTGGTTCGAGGAAGCTATCGATCCCGCGACATCGCGGGCGTGGCCCCAACGCGATGCCACCGAAAGCGATTGGTTCAGGATCCATTTCGAGTGCGGCCATGGCACCGATTTCGTCTTCCGCATTTCCGTCGGCGACGTCGTGTTGGCCACTACCGATCCACACGATCGCGATGTACCGATGATCCCCGGCGTCAGCGCTAGCCGGTACGAATGCCAAGGGCGGTTGCTGGCCGACTGGGTGGGGTTCACCGAATTGACGGTCTCGCAACGAAGGGGTTCCGAAGACTGGCAACTGCTGCTAGTGCAGCCGTTGGCAGTCGCAGCCGGGAAAATTCTGCACGAGGAGTTCGAGCAGTTGTTTGCCGATCTCGAACGGGAAGCGGCCGAGCTTTTGCTCGACATTCACGGCAAGACTCAGATCGGGTTGAAGCGTGTGGCGGGCATGACATCCGCGTCTCCCATCGCGGCGTTGGCCCGCCTGCGCGAAACAGTCCGTGAACTGCGCGATGCGTGGCCGGCACTCGCGCGCCGCCCCGCTTGCCGTTTGCGAATGACCACCAGCCGCGAACTGGTGACGGCGGGGCAAGCCGTGTCAGAAGGGACACTCGCCGAGATCGCCCGCGACCCGGGCATGATCCGTTCGTCGGGTGGCGAGTACCGTTTGTACGAACATCTCCGGGAAGAGTCCCGACCCGATTACCGCATCCCGGAGCACCGCACGCTTGCCGATTTCTTGTTGCATTTGCAGGGGCAAATTGCGGAACTCCGCCCGAAACTCGAAACCGAAATCCGCTGGCGCGAAGGGCGCAAAGCGTGGCGGAATCACCCGCACGCCGACGGTCAAGCGACTTGGTGGCAGAGCGACGATCAGCCCCGGATTGAAGAACTCAAACGGTACTTGCTGGAAACGCAGGCCCTCGCGGAAACGCTTCGCCGCCTGAGCCAAGCTCACTTTTTACCACCCGGCCGGCCCCTCGTGGCCCAGCCGACCACCACGCCTCGGTTTCAGCACATCCCGCATTACCGCCGGCTCTTCCACGCGATTGATCGGCATTTTTTGTCGTTCCAGATCACGTTCGAGACGCAATCGTTGCTCAGCCGAGTCCGGTCGTTGCCCGTGTTGTACGAACTCTGGTGTACGGTGCGGGTGCTGCGGATTTTGTCGCGGGGTTTACGGCGAACCTCGGTCGGTGTTCCCGGAACCACGCTTGTACGCACCGCCGCGTTTTCGACCAATACCCAGTTTTCGCTCGACCTCAGTAGCAACCGCGCCATCGACTTCGAGGACGTTCTCGGCAACCGGGTGCGCTTCCGGTACCAACCTGAATATAAGGCTGTCTACTCGGGGGTCGGTCTATTAGACGGTGCGAGTCTGCGCACCCCAGACATCGCCTTGGAGATTTTTAACACCGGCAATCGTACGGCGATGCCCGACGCAATTTTGATTCTGGATGCGAAGTACAGCCACATTCCCCACATCCAGGCGCTCACGGATCTCGGCCAGAAGTATGGCCGCATTGGCGACCCGCGTACCGGTCGGGTTCTCTCGCGATCGATTTGGGCGCTCACTCCAGCGGAAACGGCTCTCCGCGGCGAACGGACGCATCTGAAAGGCTATACCACCGCCGACAACCTCGGTTTCTGGTCGGCCGACTTCGAGGCCACCAGCCCGGTGTCCGGTGCGCTCGAAACACGACCGACGCGACCGGGGGCGTATGACCCACTTTATCAATTTGTGGTAAAACTAATCCGGCACGCCGGGATCGACTGGCGCGACGACGACGCTTCCTGACTGTTCAGGAGCAAATCCGCGAACAGCACTTACGAATAGCTTCGGCACATTTGTGCAGAAAGAAGCAGTACCATGTTCGCCTTTTCTTGGGATGAATTCGGCTTCCGCGGGGCCAGCGTTCTCGTCGGGCTGTTGGTGGGCACCAGCATCACGTGGATCGTCGCCCGCTGGCGACGACTCCGCGAACGTCGCAACATCATGCGTGGCGACGCCCGCGACACCGTGGTGATTTCTCACCACTTGGTCGAAACCATCGAACTCTTGGCCAGCCAAGAAGGTTCGGTTGGCCGGAAAATCGCCGGCACGTTGCGCATCCGCTCCCTCGGCCAGTCCGAGTTGGATCGGGTCGTGCCGAACGGGCACTTGGCCGCCGAGTTGCTCCACCGGGCTTTTCAAACAACGCCCCGGCATACGCTCATCTCGATGGATGGGCCTGAAGGTTCTTATTTGCTGGAAACCCTGACCAACTTCGTCTGCGATCGTGTCGGAAATGCCCCGTTCGGTCACGATCTTTACGTCTTGGCCCCCTGCTGCGAGCCGGCCGGCATCGCCGTTCACCAGCCGATCACAATCTTGCTGATCGCCCTCGATGACTTGTTCCTGTTTGAAGACTGGACAACTTGCCGCGAGGTGCAAGTGGAACATGGTACGGACGGTATGCGTATCCTCACGCTGATGGAATTGGCACGCCGCTATCGCCACGAGCAAGCGAACTTGACCAAGCTCCGCCAAGCAGGTGAGCGCACTCGGTACTTGGAAACCATGTACATTCTCGATCTCGCCCTCGACCACCGCACGGCGCCGATCCCGACCCGGCCAGTACTCTGGGGTCGCTTCGAACAAGAATTGAAGGAGTTGAATTTGGAATAGGCGATCACGACCAAACACCGACTCCGATATTCGCGGGTGTGGCAACTCTTTCTGGCGGTCGGCTCCGGAAGATTTAGACCCTGAAAGGGCCAAAATTGATCGCCAGAAAGATTTTCCAGACTGTACAGATTAAGAGGAACGCGGATGACGCGGAAAATACAGGATCAAGAGGATGGCAGTGTCCAAATCATCTTGATCCTGTATTTT
>JAYSYJ010000293.1:0-9326 GCA_043727675.1 Fimbriiglobus sp. | reverse complement strand
GAAACTACAAGAGGAGAAGCAACCGATGGAGAAAGAATTCGTTAGCAGTTTCGAACGACGCGGAATCAAGAAAGGCTAGGCCGTGTGGACAAGGCTTGGTAAATGCTGGGTATTTGGGCCACTGCAGCAGGATCATAATTGAGGCCAGATGAACGAACGCGAGGAAGTTCTGGGCCTTCTTCTCGTAGTGGGTCGCGACCCACCGATATGGCTTCGCCTTCGACCAGAACCGCTCGACGAGGTTCCGGTTCTTGTACTGCGACCAGTCGGTGTCCCGCAGCGACTTCGCATTGCTCCGGCTCGGTATCACTACCTCCGCGCCCGCATCTTCGATTGCCGTCGCAACCTATTGAGAGTCGTAGCCCTTGTCCGCGATCCCGACCTCGAATGGCACCCCGTCGATCAGTGCCATCGCCTGGCCCACATCTGACGCCTGCCGACGCCTGCCCCGGCGTCCGGATCCGTTTGACCGGCCCCAGCCCGTTCACCGCGACGTGGATTTTGGTTCCGAAACCGCCCCGGCTCCGGCCAAACTCCTGACTTTCCTGTCCTCCGGTGCCATCCGCTTTTTTATCACCCGCCGCGCAGGGGTGCGCCCGGATGACGGTTGAGTCGAGGATCAGTCACTCGAGGTCGGGGTCTTGCAACATGCCGAACACTCGTGCCCAGACGCCCTAGCGATCGAGACCACGGCATCGACGAACCGGCGGTTGTCGCCAACCCAACCCGGCTGCCCTGATCGACCGGGGAGGAAACTCTCGATGTCCGAAATCGCGTGGCGAGCAAGCATGGGTAGCCTTCCGTGGCAGGAGCGCGAAGGCGGCATCTTACCCAGAAACCCTCACTCCTGTTCACACGGCCTAGAACTTTTTTGCTTCGCGGAATCGTCCGGGTGCGAAGATCCAAAGCCCACGGACGAATGTCCGTAGGGAGTTTTGGTATTCAAATGTGATAGTTCTTGAGCCGTTTACGGACTACCTCGATTTCTCGCTTTCGTACTCGGCTCACAACACGGTGCCGTTCGAATTGGCATTGGACGTGGTATGCCAGTTCGCAGGGTCGGTCTGCTTGCCTCTCCCGGGCTTGGTGGAGTGGGAGGTACTATGAACTCACTCCGCATCGCTTGCGAACGGCACATTCACAGTTTGGTGACATCGACACGAACTCGAACGATTGCAAGTCCGCCGGTAAACAGGAGGTGCCCGCAATTGTCGCAGACATCCCACTTCACGTCTCTACGACGGGATGATTCGACCCCCGTGGGTTTCGCCGAACCGCGATGGTGCCCGCGGGGTCTCCACCGATGACACGCCGCCAACCGTCGCGTCGCGCTCGATGCGGTAGCCGAAAGGCATCGAATTTGTATGTCTCCGACACTCCGGCGATTGTTGTAAGCATAGCTCCACGATTCGCCACTCTTCGATTTGCTCGTCGCTTCACCGAGATCGTTGTAGCCGAAGGTCCAGGCTTCGATTTCCTCAAAGTGTATGGTCGCGGGACTGTCAGTTTGGTTTGCTGGCAACCACAACGCCAATGAGTTGTGCGTGTCATGTTACACCTGCAAGCCCAAAAATTATTCACACGCACCGATTGCACTTTCCGCAATCTTCGACCTCAAGCATTTTCGAAAGCAATGAAGAAACGGGTTTAAAACCAGTTAAAAAGCATTTTCCAGGTTCAGAGGTCGCGGAAAGTCCATCTGGTGCAAATGCACTGCCTGCCAATTATCCAGTCAGTAATGCCTTTTTTATAGGCAGTTGAGGAGTCGGGCATTCCGAGTGGTGCGGCAATTCAGTGCGTTGGCCCGCCGATTGCATTCCATTTGTGCGCTCGGATCACCCGTACCAGAACGCGAAACGAGTCTTGGGACACCCAAAGAGCAGAACATCATGGCGAAACAATTGAAACGCATCCGCACGATCTTGGCAGTAACCTTGGCGATCACGGCGCTTTCTCTGCCTGCCTGCCGACCCACGCACGCTGAGGAGCACGGTCCGGAGCACGCCGAACACCACAACGCACTCGTGGTGACGAGCCCGCTGGTAAAGGATGTCCTCATCACCCAGCGGTACGTCTGCCAGATCCGTTCGCAGCGTCACATTGAAGTTCGCAGCCTCCAGGAGGGGTTTCTCGAGGCCATTAATCTCAAGGAAGGTCAGGCGGTCAAAGCAGGCGAGGTGATGTTCCGGGTTGTGCCGACGCTCTTCAAAGCGCGTCTGGATGCCGAAATGGCAGAGGCCCAACTCGCGCGGCTAGAGTTGAACAATACCAAAAAACTCGCCGAAACCAATGTCGTGTCTCCGAACGAGGTTGCGTTGTTTGAGGCAAAACTGGCAAAAGCGCAGGCCAAGGCGGACCTAGCAAAGGCGGAACTGGACTTTACCGTAGTCCGTGCCCCGTTCGACGGCATTATCGACCGCCTCAGCCAACAGCAGGGTAGCTTGGTCAAGAAGGAAGAAGTGCTGACGACCCTGTCCGACAACGACGTGATGTGGGCCAAATTCAACGTGCCAGAAGTCCGGTTCTTCGAATATATGGCCGACACTGGTAAGACGCAGGTCAAGAAAAGCTCACGGATCGAACTCGGGGACGCGAAGATCGAACTCGTCCTCGCCAACGGTCGTAAGTTCGAGCACGATGCGGGCAACATCATCACTCTCGAAGGAGAATTCAACAAGGAAACCGGCAACATCCAGTTCCGCGCCGACTTCCCGAACCCGCAAGGCCTGCTGCGGCACGGACAGACCGGGAACGTGCTGATCCACCGCATGTTGCACGATGCCGTCATCATCCCGCAGCGTGCCACATTCGAGACTCTCGACAAGCGGTATGCATTCGTCGTCGGCAAAGACGACGTGGTCCACCAGCGAGAAGTCGTCGTCGCGCACGAGATGGACGACATCTTCGTCATCAAAACGGGCTTGGGCGCGCGCGACCGCATCGTCCTCGAAGGGGTCCGGCAAGTCCACGATGGCGAGAAAATTCAGTACGAAACGCGATCGTCGGATGAGGCTCTGACCAACCAGAAGCACCATGCGGAATAACGGCCGTCCCATGCGTTTTTTGAAGTTGCGTTGTTTGGTCACCTAGTTTGAGATGTAGGCGTTTCACTCACAAACGTGCGACTGGCGAGCGGCAGAGTGTAAGCGTGCCGTGGTGGCCGCAGAGGGTTCGCACGGCACGCTTACGCTATGCCGCTCGCTGGGGTTTCGGCAAAAAACATTGCCGAAGAGCGAGCAAGGGAAACCCACAAAACGCAACACGTTATCGCATTAGTCCCGCGATGTTCGCTCACCAGGCCGACTTCCCCTACCTCTCCGAAACATTCTCGATAACTATGTTCACAAAAATCCTCCACCGGCCGGCGCTTGCGATCGTTATTTCGGTGTTGCTCCTGTTTCTGGGAGTGTTAGGGATGAAGACCCTGCCGATCTCGCAGTTCCCCAACATCGCGCCGCCGACCGTGCTGGTTTTCATCACCTATCCCGGTGCGAGCGCGGAAGTGCTGGTCGATTCCACGTTGATCCCGCTAGAGCGGTCCATCAACGGGGTTCAGGGCATGCGCTATATGTCTTCGGATGCGACCAGTGCCGGTGAGGCGACGATCCGCATCTACTTCGAGCCGGGTTCCGACCCAGACATCGCGGTCGTCAACGTTCAGAACCGGATCGCTATCGTGAAGAACTTGCTCCCGCCGCTGGTGCAGCGAGAGGGAATCATCGTTAGCCAGGTTCAGCCGAGCATGTTGATGTACATCAATATTTCCAGCACGGACAAGAACGTCGATCAGAAGTTCCTTTACAACTATACCCAGGTCAATGTCCTCCAGACGATCCGACGCATCCGGGGTGTCGGCACGGCCACAATCCTTGGCAGCCGTACCTACGCCATGCGTGTGTGGCTCAACCCGGATCGGATGCGTGCTTACAAGATCTCCACTGAAGAAGTTATGAAGGCGCTCTCCGAACAGAGTGTCATCGGCTCGCCTGGACGGCTCGGCCAGGCCACCGGGATGACATCGCAGTCGATCGAGTACGTTCTGACATACAAGGGACGGTTCAACAAGGCGGAGGAGTACGAGAACATCATCCTGAAGGCGACTCCGGAGGGCGAGATCACACGGCTCAAAGACGTCTGCGGCGTCTGGAAAGATGGCAAGCAGACCTCATACGGAGTCGAGCTCGGCTCCGAGTTCTTCGACATCTATTCGGACATCGACGGCCGGCCGTCAGCGGCGATCATTCTTAAGCAGAACCCCGGCTCGAACGCGGCCGCCGTCATCGAAGAGGTCAAGAAGGAACTCGAGCAGATCAAGAAGGAATCGTTCCCTCCTGGTATGGACTACGAGGTCACTTACGACGTGTCGAACTTCTTGGACGCCTCGATCGACAAGGTGCTCCACACTCTGCTGGAAGCGTTCATTTTGGTGTCGCTGGTGGTCTTTCTGTTCCTGGGGGATTTGCGCTCCACGCTGATCCCGATTCTTGCGGTCCCGGTGTCGCTCATCGGCACGTTTTTCTTCATGCAGTTGATGGGTCTATCGATCAACCTGATTACGCTGTTCGCGTTGGTGCTAGCGATCGGGGTCGTGGTGGACGACGCGATTGTGGTCGTCGAGGCGGTTCACGCCAAGATGCACGCCAAACACCTGTCGCCCTACCGGGCGACGATGGAGGTGCTTCACGAGATCAGCGGCGCGATCATCGCCATCACCCTGGTGATGACTGCCGTGTTCGTGCCGGTGACGTTCGTACCCGGACCGGTCGGCACCTTCTACCGTCAGTTCGGAATCACGATGGCCACGGCCATCATCCTGTCCGGGTTGGTGGCCCTGACGCTCACGCCGGTTCTTTGTGCGATGATCCTCAAGCCGCACACGGGCATAAAGAAGCGTGGGCCGCTGGCTATGCTGCTGCATGTGTTCGACCGTGCGGTCGAGCGGGTCACGGGCGGGTACGCCGCGATCCTGCGGCGGATTCTCACTCGCCGCCTGATGACCGTGCTCATTATCGCGGGGTTCGCCTTCGGTGTCTTTACCGTGAATACGCAACTTCAGTCCGGATTCATCCCTGGCGAGGATCAGGGCATCATCTACGGGATTATCCAGACGCCGCCGGGTTCGACGCTCGAGTACACCAATGCCAAGTCCCACGAACTCCAGAAGATCGCCAAAGAACTCGAGGAAGTTACTTCGGTTTCCTCGCTGGCCGGCTACGAGATCCTGACCGAGGGTCGCGGCTCGAACGCGGGTACCTGCGTCATCAATTTGAAGCCGTGGTCCGAGCGCAAGCGGACGTCTCGTGAGATCACCGAGGAAATCGAAGAAAAGTGCAAGCAGATGTCCAACGTGAAGATCGAGTTTTTCGAGCCGCCCGCCGTGCCGGGGTACGGTCAGGCGGGGGGTGTTTCCCTCCGACTCCTCGACAAGACGAATACGACCGATTACAAGCGGCTCGGCGAGGTGAACGATAAGTTCATGGCCGCGCTCGGCAAACGCAAAGAGCTGACAGGGCTGTTCACCTTTTATACCGCGAACTACCCGCAATACGAGTTGGTCATCAATAACGACCAGGCTATGCAGAAGGGCGTGTCGATCGGGCGGGCGATGGACAGCCTGAACATCCTCATCGGCAGCACCTACGAACAGGGCTTCATCCTTTTCGGCCAGTTCTACAAGGTGTACGTCCAGGCTTCGCCCGAGTTCCGGCGCTACCCCGAAGACCTGGAAAACATGTTCGTCAAGAACGACCGCGGCGAGATGGTCCCGTACTCGGCGTTCATGAAGGTCAACAAGAAGCAGGGGTTGAACGAGATCACCCGCTACAACCTTTATCCGTCGGCCACCATTCAGGCTGGGCCTTCCCCTGGGTATAGCAGCGGTCAGGCACTCAAGGCGATTCAGGAAGTCGCCGCCGTCACGCTGCCGCCGGGCTACGGCCTCGGCTGGGAGGGCCTCTCTTACGATGAAGCCAAAAAGGGAAACGAGGCGGTCTACATCTTCCTAATCGTCGTCGCGTTCGTGTACCTCGTCCTCGTCGGCCAGTACGAGAGTTTCATTTTGCCTCTGGCGGTGATCCTGTCGCTGCCGATCGGGATCTTCGGCTCCTATTTGTGTTTGCAACTCATGGGGCTTTCGAACGATGTCTACGCCCAGATCGGTCTCGTCATGCTGGTCGGTCTGCTCGGTAAGAACGCGATCCTAATTGTCGAGTTCGCAGTGCAGCGCCGCCAGGAGGGTGCGTCCCTACTCGATGCGGCCATCGAAGGTGGAAAACTGAGGTTCCGGCCGATTCAGATGACCTCGTTCGCTTTTATTGCCGGGCTACTGCCTCTAGTGCTCGCGACCGGTGCCGGGGCGATCGGGAACCGCACCATCGGCACCACCGGGGCCGGCGGGATGCTCTTCGGTACCGTGATCGGGGTGTTGGTCATCCCCGGCCTGTACTACCTGTTCGCCAAGATGGCCGACGGGCGCAAACTCCTTCAGGACGAGTCGGAAAGTCCACTCAGCGAGATCCCCCGACGCAAACCGCTCGAACCGCGCGGCGAAACCGACTACGTGCCACATGCGAACGACCATCCACCGGCGAACCCCGCCCTGTCGACTGGCATTTCCGATCATGCCCCGCCCGAAGCCGCCGAAATCCTGCTCATCGCCGCTCCGCACCCGCCGGCAGGCGGCAGCTCGCACTGACAAGCGGGGAGTTTGAGTGGGATTTTTCCGAAAGAATCATCTGAATCGTCTGGATCGTTTGCGACTCTTGCAACGAAAATGCCGATAAGAACGCTAGGAACGTTCTCGGACGTGCAAGTAAGGATACAGCGGATGAACTTTTTACTGAGATTTCCCAAGTCCCGACGAGAGCGGTGTTCGGTCGTCGGGGCGATTACGTGCGGCGTACTTCTTTTCCTGCCCTCGTGTCAGCTCCCGAATCTCCGACGGGCGGAGCCAGCGCCGATTGTACCGGTGGGCTTCAATGCCTCGGATAACTCGAGTGCAACCGGGCCAGCAGACGCGGAAAGCTCGGCGAAGGTCAGCGTCGAAGATTTCTTTAGCGACCCATCGCTGACGCGGCTGATTCAGGAATCGCTGGTCGGCAACCGAGAACTCAAGGGGCTGGAAGAGGACATCGAGATCGCCCGGTACGAGGTGTTGCGGCGGCGCGGAGCGTACCTTCCGTTCGTCGGGTATCGCGGCGGCGCGGGTTTGGACCTATCTAGCCGCTTCACCCGCGAAGGAGCCGTCGATGCCGCCCTGGACATTCGACCTGGTGCGCCGATCCACAACCCGCTGCCGGACATTCTCACATCTTTCAACGTCTTCTGGCAGCTGGACATCTGGAGAGAGTTGCGAAACGCTCGGGACGCAGCGGCCCTACGGTACGTGGCTGCGATCGAGCGGCGTAACGCCTTCGCGACACGTCTCGTTGCAGAGGTCGCAGAGAATTACTACGGTCTATTGGCACTCGACCAGCGGCAGCTGACGCTGGACCAGAACATCAAGCTCCAGCAGCAGAATTACGACATCGCTAAGGCCCGCTTCGATGCGGCTCGCGGCAACGACCTCGGCGTACAGCGTTTCCAGGCCGAAATCCGACGCAACCAGAGCGAGAAGCTAATCGTCCGTCAGGAGCTCGTCGAAACGGAGAACCGGATCAACTTCCGCCTCGGTCGATTCCCACAACCGGTCGACCGCACGGTGGGCGGTTTTTTCGATCTGAACATTCACATGCTCAGTGCCGGGGTTCCGGCGGAACTGCTTCTGTACCGCCCCGACATCCGCCAGGCCGAACGGGAATTGGTGGCCGCAGGATTGGACGTGAAGGTCGCTCGTGCGCACTTCTTCCCTCGGCTGGACCTCAACGCCAACGTTGGCTATCGGGCGTTTAGCCCGAAGTACCTCTTCAACACACCGGAAGCTCTGGTCGCCAACGTCGCCGCCGATCTGACCGCGCCGCTGATCAACAAATCTGCGGTCAGAGCCGAGTATCTGACTGCCAACGCGCGACAATTACAGAGTGTGTACGAGTATCAGCGAGTAATCCTCAACGCCTTCGCTGAAGTCGTCAACCGCATCTCGATGGCGGATAACCTCCGCAAGAGTATCGAGATCCGGAAGCAACAACTGACCGCGCTAGAGTCGTCAGTCGATATCGCCACACGGCTGTTCCTGGGTGCCCGCGTCGAATACGTGGAGGTGCTGCTGGCCCAGCGAGACTTGCTCGAAGCGCGCACGGTCCTGATCGATACCAAACGGCAGCAATTGTCGGCCGTTGTGAACGCCTACCAGGCTCTCGGCGGTGGCAACTCATTGTCGATTCCCGGTGAGTTGCCGCCCTTGACTCGCCGCCAAGCTAATGGCAAACCGTAACGGCACTCGCGGATACCACGCTTTCAATCCAAGGAGTTGAAGATGAAATTTCGCGCACTCTGTGGTGCCCTGCTGCTCTCAGTCCTGTCCGCCACGGGTTGCGGGACGATGGCGAACCTCGCCCACTCGAACTCGGAAGAGGGCGGACGGATTCCGTTCGGCGGTGTCAAACGAGACATGGCGGCCATTCATAATCCGTCTGGCAACGAACCCGGCCCCCTCTCGCACCGAAAGCGTCAGTCGGAACCGTACCCCCACGAGATGCTGACGTTCCTGTGTGCCGTGGATCTGCCGTTCAGCCTGGTCGGCGACCTGCTAACGTGGGCATATACGTCGGCATATACGACCGTGAACGCGCCAGTCCCGGTGCCACCGATCACGTTCACAGCCCCGCCCGCGACGCTGCCGATCAATGCCGCTCCGCCCGCTGCTCTGCCGCCTGCGATGCCGCCCGCAACGCTGCCAATCCGTCCGGGTTCATAAGGATAGTCGCCGGATCGACGCGCGGCGTGACGTATACTGATGTTATGAATCTACTTGTGACGGCGGGGAATACGCAGACGCCGATCGACGATGTGCGTTGCATCACGAACATCTTTAGTGGGCGTACCGGCGGTCGGATCGCGGTAGAAGCGTACCGTCGCGGTCACGCCGTGACGATTGCCACATCGCACCCCGAAGTCGTGGCGGAACTCGCCCTAAACATCCCATTCGTAGCGTCGCGTTGGCAGGTGCGGCCGTACCAAACGTACGACGATTTGCGCGATCTCCTCATCGAACTTGTACCGGGCAATCGCTTCGATGCGATCGTGCAATCGGCGGCGATTAGCGACTACACCGTTGCCGGTTGTTTCGTGCCCGATGCCGCTGGTCGCCTTACGGTCGATGTCGCGCGCGGCAAAGTGAAGGGCAGCCACCCGGAGCTTTGGCTGAAGCTGATACCCGCCGCCAAGTT
>JAYSYJ010000292.1:0-27812 GCA_043727675.1 Fimbriiglobus sp. | reverse complement strand
ATGGCCAAGGTGGCAGTGCCACGCAAGCGTTCCAAATCCTGGTGGCGAAGAATTTATCCAACGCCGCACCGGTCTTCACCACCACGGCGAACCCGATCATTGCGGCATCCGACAAGTTCACCTACCGTCCGAACGCCATCGACACCGACACCGCATCGCTCCGCTATCGGCTCGTGAATAGTCCTGAGGGTGCTAGCATCGATCCTGTTTCTGGTCTCGTGACTTGGGACGCTCGAAAGAGTGCCCTCAAATTCAATGATGGAGCGGACTTCAACGCGAACTCATCGGTATCGATCCCAGATAGCAATTCGCTTCATCCCGCGTCGGTTACTGCCGAGGGGTGGTTTCAATTCGACAACTCCTCCCGAAACCAAGTTCTCATCAGTAAACGCGGGCCGAACGGCATCGGCTACGACGCACCGTATTCCTTCGCACTTCAGCACATTTACGGCACCCTGAACGCGCGAATCGGCGGGACGGACATCGGCGGCGGCACGGGACTGGAAGCGATCACGCCGTTCGCTCCGGAAGTCGGCCGTTGGTACCACTTGGCGATGAGTTTCGATGATGCGACAGGCTCGCTGAACCTACTCATCAACGGTGCGGTGGTCGCAACGAGTGCCAAGGCGATGCACCTGAGTTATGATGCCTCGCCGGTATATATCAGCTCGAATAACGGGTCGGGACAATCGCTCATCGGAAGTGCGACTGCGGTTCGGCTCTGGAACAGAGCACGGACACAAGCCGAGATCCGGGACGATCTCTCCCGAGAGGTAGCACCAAACGCCCCAGGATTGATCGGCGACTATCGCTTCAACGATGGCGACGCCCAAACCGTGCGAGACTCATCGACGCTAGGGAATCACGGCCGACGCGCTGGCGATTACTGGCCGACGGCCATCATCGGCCTCGCTCCGGAGCAGACGCAATCGTTCACGATCCGCGTCGAAGATGGCCGAGGCGGCTCCGACGAACAATCATTCAACGTCACGGTGGTACCGCCGATTCGCAGTCGAATCACGGGAACCATCACGCGCGGTGATACGTCGATCCCGCTAGCCGGTTGGCTGGCCTACCTCGACACCAACGGCGATGGCCATCGAAGCACGGACGAAACCACGGCGATGTCCGAGGCCAACGGGCGCTACACATTCGAGAATCTGTCGCCCGGCAGCTACGCCGTGCGGCTCGATCTGCCCAGCGATTGGAATGCCACTGCTCCGACGGGCGGCGGCTTCAATGTGACTCTCGGGGTTCAACAAACGTCCGCGACCAACGATTTCGTTATCGCCCCGGCTGATCCGATGAAAGCGGTCGGCCCGCGATTTCTGCCGATCACGGCGTTGAACGCGACGGCGCGTCGGCCGCTCCAGATTCAGGCTTTGGCCGTCGATCCCGCATCGCGCCGGATCACTTACAGCCTCGCGCAAGCACCGGCGGGTATGGTGATCGATCCCGCCACGGGGGTACTGGCATGGACACCCGCCCTGACTCAAGTCGGGGTGAACCGGGTGATCGTGAAAGCCACAAACGATCGAGGCTCTGTCGATCTGCTCGATTTCAACATCAACGTCTCGGCACCGAATTCGGCCCCAGTCATCACGAGTACGCCGCCGGGTGTCGCCTTCGATGGCTTGGCTTTCCGCTACGATGTCTCGGCCCAAGATGCCGAACAAACCGCACTCGTTTTCGTTTTGGAAAGCGCTCCGGTTGGTGCGGCGATTGACGCCGCCACAGGCCGCGTTTCTTGGGTGCCGACGTCTTCGCAACTCGGCTCGCAGCTGTTCACCATCGCCGTCCGCGATGGAGCCGGTGGCGAAACCCGGCAATCGTTCACGGTGACTGTCACGGCGGCTGGAGCGAATTCGGCACCCGTCATCACAGCGGTTCCGCGCACCACCGCGAAACCCGGCCTCCCGTATCGCGGCCGGGTCACCGCGAGCGATACCGATGGCGATCCACTCACATTCGCGCTGGTGAGTGGCCCCACCGGGATAACCGTGACAGCGGATGGTTCCGTGAATTGGACGCCGACAGCCGGCCAGCTTGGTGACAATGCGGTGACAGTGAACGTGACCGACGGACGCGGTGGCACCGACCAACGGACATTCAACATCGCAGTTACGAGCGCGTTCGCCAATTCTGCTCCGGCCATCACGACCACGCCGCCGAGCTTCACACCGGTGAATCGACTGTTCGCCTACGATTTGGTCGCGTCAGACGCAAACAGCGATCCGGTCGCCTTCGAACTCGTGAATGCCCCACTTGGGATGAGTCTCGATTCGGTGCGGGGCACACTCCGCTGGACACCGGCGGCCGATCAGTTGGGGTCGACCACCATCACGATTCGCGCGTTCGATCCGTACGGTGGTGAAGCGGTGCAGAGTTTCGTGCTCACCGTTCGCGGTGCGAATGGCCCACCGGCGATCACGTCGGTGCCGCCGACGGATTCGGCGGTGGGCATCGCCTACCTCTATTCGGTGCTGGCGAACGACGCCGAGAATAACCCCCTGACTTACTCGTTACTGCAAGCCCCGACCGGTATGGCGATCAACGCGATCACGGGCGAACTTTCTTGGACGCCGGCGGCTGGTCAACTCGGCCCGCAAGCCGTGATTATTCAGGTGAGTGATGCCGCCGGTGGATTTACCACGCAGGGTTTCGCGGTGAACGTGTTGGCCGGTCTCGCGAACCGCGCACCGGTTATCAGTACGATTCCACCGCTCGTCGCTTCGGTCGGTTCCCCCTATTCGTTCGCCGTCTCGGCCAGCGATCCCGAAGGCGGCGCGGTGTCGTATCAACTCCGGCGCGGACCCACCGGCATGACGGTGGATGCCATCACCGGAGTGGTGAACTGGACTCCCACAGCCGATCAACTCGGCACGGTCGTGGTCACCTTCGCCGCGTTCGACGGTGCCGGTGCCGCGGGGGTTCTTTCCTTTGAATTGAGCGTACTCAGCGCGAATCATGCGCCGACGATTGTGAGCCGGGCCGCCATCTCGGTGACAGCCGGAGCCAAATTCCAATACGATGCGCAGGCTACGGACGCTGATCTTGATCCGCTGCAATTCACCTTGTTGGCGTCACCGGCGGGAATGAGCATCGATGCATTCGGACGCATCCGTTGGCAGACCACTCCGGCCGACATCGGTGCCCACACGGCGACGATTCGGGTGAGCGATCCGCGCGGTGGCACCGCCGAACAGACGTTCTCATTCGTGGTGCAGGCCGATACGACGGCTCCGCACATCGCCGTGATCCCGGGGCAAACTCGCGTCGCGGCCAACTCGGCGGAGGTGTTCGCACGCTACCACATCACACCGTTCTACCCGACCAATACCGTGCGCATCTCGGCCACAGACAACGTCGCGGTGACCGGCCTCGCGGTGACGGCGAACGGCAAGTCCATCACGCTCGATGCCCTCGGTAATGCCACGTTCAGCTTCCAAGATTGGGGTTTCGGTACCATCCGCGTCGTTGCGACGGCCACCGATGCCGCGGGAAATGTGGGCAGCGGTTCCAAGGCATTCGCGTTCGTTCCCTTCGGCGACGATCCGGCCGCGACATCCCTAGCCAATCCCGTGGTCGTCATCACATCCCCTTCCAACGACGAATCCACCGGCGGCTTCGTGAGCATTCGCGGTTCTGCCTCCAGCGATTCCTTCACCGGGTTCAAACTGTTGTACCGTCGGGCCGATCAATCGAACTACCGGGACATCGCCAGCGGCACCTCGAAAGTGATCGATGGTGTGCTCGGCAAATGGGACACGAGCTTGCTGGAAAACGACCAGTACGTTCTGCGACTCGAGGAACTCGACGAGATCGCCGGCACCTCGGTTTACGAAGAAAACATCGGCGTCTCCGGGAATCTCAAGCTCGGGAACTTCCGCCTCAGTTTCGCGGACATGACGATTCCCGTCGCCGGGATTCCGATCACGTTGGCCCGCACCTACAACACCTTGCAGGCCGACCGCACCGGCGACCTCGGTTACGGTTGGCGCGTCGACTTCCGCGACACAAATCTCCGCACCGGCTTGCCCAAAACCGGGCTCGAAGATTTGGGAATTTATTCCGCGTTCAAACCCGGCACGAAAGTCTACCTCACACTCCCAGGTGGTGAACGGCAAGGCTTCACCTTCACTCCGGATCTACGGGCGTTGCCGAGTTTCGGCGGTCAACCACTCATCGTGGCCACGCCCCGTTTCACTCCCGATCGCGGCATCACCAGCACTCTGAGTATCCGCGGTGGCACTTATATCTTGAACCAAAACAATGAGCTCACGACTCTTGGAGGCGAGAACTTTAACCCGGCCTCGGAGGACTTCGGCGGCGGATACACCCTCACCTTGAAGGACGGTACGCAGTATTTCATCGAAGGCAAAACCGGGCTTCTGCAAACCGTCACCGATCGAAATGGCAACCGGCTCACGTTCGGCGATGCCGGCATCTCCTCCTCGACCGGCGTGACGGCCACCTTCGACCGCGACGCCAAAGGTCGTATCACCCGAGTGACCGATCCGGCAGGCCACAGCGTGAATTACACGTACGACGCCAAGGGAGACTTGGTGAAGGTGACGGATCGAATGGGGAATGTCACTCAGTACGCGTACCGGACAGACCGCCCGCATTACCTGGAAAAAGTGATCGACCCCCTCGGCCGTACCGGAGCGCGAGCCGAATATGGGGCCGATGGTCGGCTGGCGGCGACATTCGATGCGGATGGGAAGAGCATCGCGTTCAGCTACGATCCGAATCATGCCACGGCCACGCGCGTGGATGGCAACGGAAACCCCACCGTCATCGAGTACGACGACAACGGTAACGTCATCAATCAAACCGATGCGCTCGGGGGTGTCATCCGGAGTACCTACGACGACTCCAATAATCTCACGAGCACCACCGATGTGCTCGGCCACACCACGCGATTCACGTACGATGCCAATCGCCACGCCACCAGCGTGACCGATGCGTTGGGCCGGACGTCCTTCACGAGTTTCGGGGCGATGGACATGGTGCTGAGCACCACGGACGCCGCCGGAAACACCACGACCAATAGCTACGACCGACATGGAAACTTGACGCAGAAAGTCGATGCACTGGGCCACGCGACAACGTACCAAGTCGACGCGGCCGGGAATGTTCTCCGTGTCACCGACGCACTCGGCCACACTCGATCAAGTACTTACGACAGTGCGGGCAACGTGACTTCTCAAACCGACGCACTCGGGACAACGACCCGTTTCGCGTACGACTCCGTTGGCCATGCGATCTCCGAAAGTGTCAACGTTACAACGGCGAGCGGCCCTGTGCTGGAAGTCACCCTCACGCGGTTCAACGCCAATGGCGACCCGACTGCGGTCATCGATGCGGCGGGGAATACGACCGCGTATTCCTACGATGCGGCGGGGAATCGGATCGGTTCCACAAAACCGGATGGTCGGTCGACGGCGCTCCGTTACGATTCATCGAATTTGCTCTCCGGCGCGACGACAGCGGGGGGCAACGTTTCCCGTTTCACTTACGATGGTGTCGGGAACCGCACATCATCTACCGATGCGGCGGGGCAAACCACCTACCGCGATTTCGATGCGCTCGGACGCCTGATCCATCTGACTTTCCCAGACGCCACACCCGCAGTTGTGAATCCCCGGCGAACCTTCGAGTATGACGCACTCGGTCGCCAGACCGCCTTCATCGACGAGCGCGGTTTCCGCACGACTTTCGGGTACGATGCCGCCGATCAATTGGTAATAACCACTGATCCACTCGGAGCTATCTACCGGTACAGCTACGATGCGGTCGGCCATGAAATAAGCGAGACCGATCCGCGCGGCTTGACTACCAACTTCCGCTACGACGCCATCGGCGAACTCGTCCGCATCGACTCCGCCGATGGGACACACGTCGAGTACGCCTACGACGCCGGCGGCAACAAGACTTCCTCGATCGATGAAATGGGTCGAATCAGTCGGTACCAATTCGACTCGGCTAGCAACCTCATTCGTGTCACCGACGGCTTGGGCCAACAGACAAATTACACCTACGACGAAATCGGGAACATCCTGTCCGTCGTCGATGCGAACGGACACCGGACACAATTTGAATACGACCGCTCGAATCGCAAAACGGCGACGGTCGATTCGCTCGGATTCCGCAGTGAAGTCGTTTACGACGAACGGAGTCAACCGATCCGTCAAACCGATGCGGACGGCCGAACCGTCGTGCAGACTTTCAATGCGGATGGGCAAGTTATAACGCGCACATTCCCGGATAGCAGCGTCACCCGGTTCACATACACGCCGACGGGTCAGGTGGCGACGATGACCGATGCCACGGGGACGACGTTGTTCACCTACGATGTCCGAGATCGACTGAGTGTCCGAACGGCCCCCGACGGACGAACCATTCAATACGGCTACGATGCGGCTGGAAATCGCACGAGCATCACGACGCCGGGAGGAACGACGACCTTCACCTTCGATGCGAGGAATCGAACGGCGACCGTGAGTGCTGGCGAGAGTGGAACCACCGAATTTAGCTACGATCTCGGCGGCAACTTGATCCGTACTCTGTTTGCGGATGGAACTGCCGAAAGCCGGACTTACGACAGCCGCGACCACGTATCCACTGTTGTGACTCGGGATGCGACGGATCAACTTCTGTTGGATTTGGCGTACACGTTGGATGCCAGCGGTCTTCGGATCGCCGTCGATGAAACAGGCACGCACGCTCGGCACGTCGACTACACCTACGATGCCGCTCGCCGACTCACCGGGGAGACCATCGATGCCACCCGGCGAATCAATTACACCTACGACGCGGCCGGGAATCGATTGAGCCGCGCCGATTCGGTGGAAGGAACGACCGTTTCGAGTTACGATTCCAACAACCGCTTGCTCCGCGAAACACTGAACGGGACGACGACCGATTACACCTACGATTCCAGCGGGGATATGCTGTCCGTGGCGACGGGCACCGACCGGACCCTCTTCACATACGACGCGGATCACCACCTCCTTTCGACAACGGCGACCGCGAGTGGAAACACGCATACGGCAACTTACCGAACCACCGGTGACGGCCTCCGAGTGGCAATGATCACGGATGGCGTGGAAACGCGGTACCTCGTCGATGACAATCGCCCGCTTTCCCAAGTGATCGAAGAATACACTCCGGACGGTACACTGTTGGCCTATTCCGTCGCTGCCGATGCCTTGATTTCCATTCGCCGAAACGACATCACGACGATTCTCCATTCGGACGCGCAGGGTACGACTCGTCTCGGCACCGTCCGAGGTGCCGAGACCGAGCACAGTGCCGCCGATGCATTCGGCCGCGTTCTCGAGAGCAGCGCGGGTGCGAACCAACTTCCCGGTTTCCTCGGACGGCCGACCGATCTCGTGTCGGGTTTGGTGGATCTCCGCGGCCGCGAGTACAATCCGCGAGCTGGTCGCTTCCACTCTGCCGATGCCAACCCGATCGACACCGCCCGGCCCGGCGACACCAACCGGTACGGATACGCGGCCAACGACCCCGTGAATTCGAGCGATCCGAGCGGTCTTTTCACATTGGCCGAGCAACTCGTGTCGACGGGCACCGCCAGCGATCTGATGCGTTCTTACAGCCAGAATCTCGGATCGTTGCTACTCTCGAGCATCCGAATCAGCGCGTGCGTTATCAAGCCCGGAAACCAACTCCGCACGATGGGAGCACGATTGATCGAGGACGGCGTTCCGCGCGGCGAGGTGATGTACGATCACGGCACACGGATGATCGCCGAAGGGTTGAAGAGCATCGAATCGGCCATCAAGAAAGCGTACGAGGACATCGGCAAAGACATCCAGAAAAGTATCACCTCGAAGTACAACATGCTCGGCAAGCCCGCGCCGAAGCCGAACTACAACACCTGGATCGACGACATCGAGAACTACTACAAGAAACAGAAGGCCGATTTCCTGAAACGGGGATTGAGAGGAAACATCGAAGCCGGGGAAAAATTCGCCAAAAAATTGGGGGATTACTACGAGAAGTTAGTCATACTTCTCGTAGCCGGTGACGACTGCGAACGCGCCGGGCTCCTCGAAAAACTGGGCAACCAACTCATCAAGAATATTCCCAAAGCATGAAGTGCCAAATCGTGAAGCTTCGCAGAAGTGGATCGACACCGCCTGCGATTCGAAAGGGAATGCGACCGTGAGCACCGGCCGCTCGCGGTTCGGCCTCTGGATCTCAGAATTCGTAGTGCAGTCGCAGGGTTCCGATGGCGACGGGGCCGCGATCGCGGTTGTAACCGGGGTTGTTGACGCCGGTGAAACCGAGCCCGACGACCGCGCCCTTCTTCAGTTGGAAGTTGTAATAGGTTTCGAAGATCTGCTCGGGGGCGTAGTTCAACCGACCGTCGCCGACGATGAAACCGACGCCGCCGGCCGCGAGGTAATCGCGGTGCGCCGCCGAGAGGCCATTGAAGAGCAGGGCGAAGCCGAGTTTGTCGTCCGGCCGCTTCCAACGCGTCCCTTTGATCTGGAGACCAATGCTGGCGGTGCGGTCGATTTCGGTGAAGGCCCACGACTCGCTCTGGCCATCGTTCCAACCGAGCCGGCCGAAGAGACCGAGGTTTTCGGTCAATTCCTGTTCGAGGTTCAGCCCGAAACCGTACTTGATGCGGTAGTCCCGCGTTGCGGTGATGTCGGGCGTGGCACCCATCTGCTCGCCGAGCAACACAGCCTGCCGGTAGTTCCCCATGTGAGCGTTGTTCAGGTAGGCGAGCAACGCGATTGCGCCGGGTCGATTGTTGATCTTGTGCCTGCGTTCAATTTCGAAGGTGTTGCCGTTAGCCCGGAGGATTTGCGGATCGAACGCCGCGCCGTTGGCGACGGCCGGTTCGGCGAAGATGCCGTAGCGGTAGCTCCAGTTCTCGGTGTTCCATTCGACGCCGCCGCCGTAGGTGTAGCCGCGGGTGTTGGCGGGGTAGTCCCACGCGCCGTTGTACATGAGGCCCCAGTTGAGGAACTGCGTGCGCGGATCGTGGCTGTAGGCGTTGTCGTCGAAGAGGTCGCCCGCCGACATCTTGCCGAGGCGGATCGTGATCCGGTTCACGTCGACCATGCCGCCGAGGACGTTCGGCCCCTCCTCGATCTTCTCCTGTTCCCCACCGAGGCCGATGGTCTGTTTCCAGAGCAACCGGGCGATGTACGGCGTCGGCAGCGGGGCGCCGGTGCGAGTCGCTTCGCCGTTCGGGAATCCAGCGATGCCGACGGTGCCGTTCACCGGATTCCCGATGCCGCCGCCAGCCGAGAGTTCCGGGTTGAAGATGATCTCGCTGCCGGGGAATGGCCGGGCGACCAGATTCAGCGTCGTGGTGGCGGTGGCGCGGTACTTGTTGCTCGGATCGAGGCTGAACAAGCCCTGATAAGGCGAACGGAAGCTAAGATTCCCTTGGGGGATCAGCGTCGTTTGACCGTGGACGTTGTACCACGACGGGGCATCGTCCTTTTTGTCGTCGTCTTTTTTCTTCTCGTCCAATGGCTTCGCAGACTGTTCGAGCGCGGTCATCGGGACGACAGCTGTCGGCAACTGGGCCGATGCCACTGATGCGAAAATCAGTAACCACGCCGCCGCGAAACGACATGCGGAAACACTCATACGCGGAATCTCTTGAAACGGAGAGAAACCGAATAGACCGGGGAAGATACACTGTCAATCCGAAAGAAAAACCGGGGGTGTCGCAATCCCGTAGGATCTTGCGGGCCGTTCAGTAGTTCCACCCCCACACTACGGTGGACAGACTCAGAATTTCTGGACAGGCCCTCTTTTCTGGACAGACCGTACGTCGCAGCAACTTACGACGAGGGTTCAAAAGGGGTTCTGCGTGGATAGACCTCGAACGGACGTTAGACAAGCTGATTTTGTCTGGTTAGATCCGGAAAAACTTTTGCAAGTCTCGAACTTATGCTGTTCCGAAATCGTTATACTATAAAATACCCCACACGCGATTTCGAGATGGTATCATGTTTCGTAAAACTTCCCGCGCCGCTTTCACCCTGATCGAACTGCTCGTGGTGATTGCCATCATTGCGATTCTGATCGGGTTGTTACTCCCCGCCGTGCAGAAAGTCCGCGAGGCGGCGGCCCGGTTGAAGTGTCAGAACAATTTGAAGCAAATCGGCCTGGGGATGCACAATTACGAAAGTGCGAACCAGAAATTTCCACCCGGATTCAGCTCGCGGGCGGCCACCGTCGACGGCGAGGGTCTGGGTCCCGGCTGGGGCTGGGCCGCGTACCTGCTTCCGCAAATGGAACAGGACAATCTCTTCCGCCAAATCACCCTGACCAACGACATTCTGCACCCCGGTCACGCCACCGTTCGCACCACCGTGTTGCCAGGGTTCCGCTGCCCATCCGATACACCCAAAGGGGATCTGTTCACGGCGGTCGGGTCGTCTGGAAATTTGACTGACGTGGCTTTTGCTAACTATGTGGCGTGCGGGGGAACATTCGAAGTTTCGGGATTCCCCGACACCAACACGGGTCCTTTCTTACGGAACAGCGCTTACCGTTTTGGCGACATCAGCGACGGCACCAGCAATACCCTTTTCGTGACGGAACGGGCGAGCAAACGCTCACCGATGACGACCTGGGTCGGGGCGATCACCGGCTCGGTGAACCCGCCACTCGACTCCGCGCACGATGACGAAGGCCCACCGACACTTTGTTTGTTTCAAACGGGCGAAGATTCGCAAGGTCGCACTCCGAACAATCCGTTCAACCACGTTGAAGATCCGAGCAGCCAGCACACCGGCGGTGTGAATGCCCTTTTCGGCGACGGCTCCGTCCGCTTCATTCGCAATTCGATCAATCCCATCACCTGGGTCGGACTCGGGACGCGTTCCGGTGGCGAAGTCCTCGGCGATTATTGAACCAAGCGAATCAAGCGAAACTCGGAGTGCGGAATGCGGAATTCAAAGCGGGTCGTGCTTGGCGTGGCCATCATCGGCACGTTGTTACTCGGTGTGGGGGGGATGGTTTGGCTGAGTCGAACCGATGAAATCGCCACCTTGCGTGGCCACACGGGTGCGGTTCGGAGCGTAGCCTATTCCCCGGATGGTGCCGTCATCGCGAGTGCGAGCGACGACTTCAGCGTGCGACTCTGGGACGCGAAGACGTACCTGCCGAAGCAGACGCTGACCGGACACACCGGCAAAGTGCGGGCACTGGCGTTTGCTCCGAAAGGGTCACTTTTGGCGACGGCCGGAGAAGACCACACCGTGCGATTTTGGGACTGGTCGACCGGCCAAGATGTGGGATCGTGGGACGCATCCGGCAGCGCGATCGAATGTTTGGCGTTCAGCACGGATGGAACGACGCTCGCCGTCGGTGGCGTCGACAAATTGGTTCACGTTTGGAATGTGGTGGACAAGAAACCGATCCGGACGCTGGCCGGGCACACCAAACACGTCCACGCTCTCGCGTTCAGCCACGATGGCCAACGACTGGCGTCCGGTGGTGAGGACGGTACGATCTTAATCTGGCCGAAGGCCGGTACCAAACCGCAGCAGACGTTGAACGCGGGGAAGCACCACATCCATGGTTTGACCTTCGCCCCCGACGATTCCGGATTGTTCGCCTGCACCGGCGGCCCCGGCGTTTTGGTTTGGGATATGCCCACGGGTTCACCGCGCCCGACCAAATTCGACGGGGCCGGTTTGTCGCGTGCTCTCGCCCTCAGCCCAGACGGGGCCATGATGGCGACAGTTCAAGAAGATAAATCGGTGCGACTTTGGGACGTGGCCAGCGGCAAGATGTCGAAGCAATACGAAGGCTTGCGCACCATCGGCCTGGGCGTCACCTTCGCCCCAGACGGTTCCACGATGGTCTCCTCCAGTTCCGACGGCCTTCTGAAGGTTTGGCGCGTGAAAGGCCGTTGAGTGCTACTCGAGCACCAGCAAATCGGGGATGTCGTGTACTGTCCCGGCAATGGTGATGCGTTTGAAAGGCCATTGGTCGGTCGGGGTGATCGGTTCGCACTCGGCTTCGCCGACGAGTACCGTATCGACCACACTGGCGGCTCCGATCCGGGGTTGCCAGACCAACGCTTGATGGGCGACGAACGCTTCGTCGAAGCCGGATTTGCGGAGTTCGTCCGCTTGGAACCACCCCGTGCCGTATCCGGCCGGGCTGAGCCGCCACTCGTGTTCAAACGGGGTATTCCGAAGGAATCCGCTCACCGTTTCGACGGCGCCGGTGATCGTGCCACCGGAGTAACTGCCCTGCCGGTCGATGGCGGCCACTTTACAAGCGGTGTCGAATTCCGCACGGCATTCGACCGTCGGTGTCCCGAAGCAGACGGTGCGGCTGGCCGTGGCAAACAACCCATCGCGGCTGGCCGTCACTTGGAGGTTGCAGATCGTTTCGATGGGTGCCGAGGTGTAACCGGCGCGGCGGAACGTTTTGCCACGCCCCTCGGCGACCACACTGACGGCGTGGGCTTCGGCGCCGCGGTGAAAGATCCGGTGGGCCAGTGCCCCCGCGACTTCCTCTTCGGTTTCGCCCCGTTCCAGTTTCCGCGCGGTCGCTTCCAACGCGTGGGCCAACAACTGCCCGAGTTCCCGGAGTCGGCCGACATCGGATGGCGAAAGTGGCCGGAGTTCTGGCCGGAGCCTTTCATTCACCAGCGGCATCGTGGGGAACGGTCGATCCGTGGCCACTTTCTTGTTCACCACGAGTTCGCCGAGCAGTGTGGCCCGGCCACTCGGCCATGGCCATTCCTTGAGCATGAAACCGAGTCCGTCGAGTTCTTCATCGAAGAGTCGCTGGGTGTCGGTGTTGCTACAGAGCAGCCAGCGTTGTCGGCCGTTGGTGTAGATGCCGGGGCGCTCACCGTCGGCGATGAGGCCACGCACGTTCATGCCGCCGGTGAACCAGGCCACATGGGCGGGCATGAGCAGGATCACGGCTTCGCATTGCAGTTCGGCGAGCAGCCGGGTGAGGATCGCTTGCTTCGCATCGATATCGTTGCGGCGGGTGTCCGTCATCATCAGTCGAACTCCCCGGCGGCGTACTGCCGGGCGAGCGCGCGATAACGCTCGTTGGTGGCGCGGGTGCGTTCGATTTCTTCCGGTTTCACCGTCCGCACGACACGCCCCGGTATCCCCATCACCAAACTCCGCGGTGGCACCACCATCCCCGGTGGCACGACGGTGCCAGCGGCGATGATGCTATCGTCGCCGATATCCGATTCGGTCAGCAAGCGGGCCCCGATGCCGACGAGCACGCGGGCACCGACTCGTTTACCGTGGACGACCGCCGCGTGGCCAATCACAACGTCTTCTTCGATGATGAGTGGAATATCGAAGTCGCAATGCACGATGACACCGTCTTGAAAGTTCGCATTGGCACCGATGATAATCGGGGCGACATCGCCGCGCAGGACAGCCCCGAACCAGACGTTCACCCCGGCCGCCATGCGGACATCGCCGGTGACGATCGCCGTGCGGGCCAAGAAGCCACCGCCGGGTGTCGTTCGGAATAGCGGGTACAGTGTCATGTCGTTTTTCCGACTTTCGCAGTGGTGGAACCAACAACGTTCCGCCATCTTACTAGAGTCCCCCCCCGAACGAAGGAGGAATCATGGCATCGAGACAGACGCCGCGCACTTCGGTGATCGTCTTTCCGTTCGACCTCTTCGGTGCCGCCGGAACTGGGGCCGGCGCGGAATTGCTCGGCGATGCCCTGCGCGAAATGTTCGCAGACAACGCCTTGGAAGACCGCGCGATACGCTGCGATGCCTACCGCGACCTCGTGAGCATCAAGGACTTGACTTTCGAGACGACCAAAGCCCTGAACAACTGGAAACAGACCGGTCGGCAAGCGATCAAGCAATCGCTGAAGGTCGGGGAACGGGTGATCTGGCTCGGTGGGAATCACCTCTCGGTACTCCCTGTGTACGAGGAACTCGGGGCCGGCACACTCGTGATTCAACTCGATGCCCACCTCGACATCTACCAACTCCACGACGTGATGCCGCAGCCGGCCAATGGCAACTTCCTCTTGCACTGCGAGGCGTTGCCGCAGATTGTGAATGTCGGCCACCGCGATCTGTTCCTGCACGCCACCGAATGGACTCGCACATTCTCTCAAGCCTTTTCCGCCGGCCGCACGACCACCGACACGGCTATGGTGCTGAAGGACATCCGCGCGCGGGCCAGCAAAGCGACCCGCGTTTGGATCGACATCGATGTGGATGTCTTCGACCCCGCTCATTTCCCCGCGGTGCATCACCCGCTGCCGTTCGGGTTGGCTCCGCTCACCGTGTTGCAAATCTTGGAGGCCGCCTGGGAGTCCGAAAATGTCATCGGGGTGTCGATCAGCGAGTATGACCCCGGCCGCGATGTCCGCGATACCAGTTTGAGCCTGCTGGGCTGGCTGCTCGAATGGATCTTGCTGAGGTGGTACGAATAATGAGTGACCCCCGAACGATGTTCGGTGTCCACCTCTGCTGGGGCGCCTACGGCTTCTGGCTGCCGAACGACCCTCGTGGCTCCGGCTCGACGGAAGTTTGGGCACCGGAGCTGCGGCCGTTCGGCCCGGCCACGTTCGTGGAAAATCGAGCCAAGTCGCGCGGTCGGGTGCCCCACGATCGAAAACGGCGACTCGAAGCGAAAAAACATCTGCTGCGTCCCGCGGTGTTGTTCACCGGCATTCAAGCCCGAGCCGTCGCACGCGGATTCGCGCATCTGTTGGCCGAAGTGAAGATCCCGATTTACGCTTGCACCGTGCTCCCGGATCATGTGCATCTCGTCGTCGGTTCGAGTGCGATCCCTGCGACTATACTGAAATCACGGTTGAAGCAGCACGCCACACGCCGATTGAAAGAGGAAAAGATTCACCCCTTCCAACAGCTTCTCGACGAGGAGGGCGCAGTGCCGAAATGCTGGCAGCGCGACGGGTGGACGGTGTATCTGTTCGACGATCAACGTGTCCGTCAGACGATCCGCTACGTGGAAGACAATCCTCTGAAAGAAGGCAAGAAGAAGCAGAATTGGAGTTTCGTGACCCCCTTTGAAAGTTAAGCGGCGGCGAACACCTCTTCGCCGCGAGCCATGCGAGCGCCGATCCACCATGAATGAACTTGTCGAATTCGATGTCCGCACCGATGAAATGCTCGTGAACATGGGGCCTCAGCACCCCAGTACACACGGCGTGCTGCGCCTCGTGCTGCGCACCGACGGTGAACTCGTTTCGGAAGTCGTCCCGCACTTGGGGTACCTCCACCGCTGCGCGGAAAAGATCGGCGAGAACGTCACCGCGATCCAGTTCATCCCGTACACGGATCGCATGGATTACCTCGCGGCCATGAACATGAACCTCGGCTATTCGCTCGCCGTGGAAAAGCTCTGCGGGCTCAATATCCCCGAGAAAGCCCAGCACCTCCGCGTGCTGATTGTCGAACTCAACCGCATCGCGTCGCACCTAGTCGGCATGGGCGCCTACGGTCTCGATCTCGGCAGCTTCAGTCCGTTCCTGTACGCCTTCCGCGAGCGCGAACAGATCCTCGATCTCTTCGAAGAATGCTGCGGGGCTCGCCTCACCTACAGCTACCTCACCATCGGTGGTGCCCACGACGATTTGCCCGACGGCTGGCTCGGCCGCTGCCGGCAGTTCCTCACGTCGTTCAAACCGCGCATCCCCGAATACCACGCCATGCTCACGAATAACCAGATCTTCGTGAAGCGCACGGCCGGCATCGGCATCCTGTCGAAAGCACTCGCCCTGAACTACGGTTGCACCGGGCCGGTGCTGCGCGGTTCGCTCGACAGTCGCAACGGTGACACCGCTTGGGATTTGCGCAAGACCGAACCGTACAGCGGCTACGAACAGTACTCGTTCGAGGTGCCGATTCCACCGTTCGTCGAAGCGCCGCCGGAAGCAATCATCGGCGATTGCTGGCACCGGTTTTACGTCCGCATGTTGGAAGTCATGCAGAGTATTTCCCTGTGTGAACAGGCGATGGACAAGTACGAGGTGCTGCGAAAAGAATGGCTGGCGATTCAGGCCGAATCGACTGCGAAGAAGGCTCAGCTTCCACCGGATGAAGTGAAGAAAGAAGACGCCCGGTTGAACGACTTGGCGAAGTCGAAATATTCGCACCGCGTCGAACCACCGCGGACGCTGACACCGGGGGAAGTCTATTTCGAGACGGAGTGCCCGCGTGGGCAGATGGGGTTCCACGTTGTCGGCCGGCCTAACAAGGAAGCAGTGCCGTTGCGGGTGCGGGCACGCTCCGGCTGTTTCAGCAACCTGAGCGTGATCGAGGAACTTTGCAAAGGCGTGCTGATCGGGGACTTGCCCTCGATCATCGGCAGCCTGGATGTCGTGATGGGCGAAGTGGATCGCTGATCACGGGAACAACCCGCGCTTCGCTTTTTCGTTGGCCACTTTCTCGACCCCCAAACTCAGCGCGGCGGTGCGCATGGTCAACTTGCGGGACAAGGCTTTGTGCCGCACTTTGGCATACGCTTTGAGCATTTGCTTGCGGAGTGCGCTGGTCACTTCGTCGTCATCCCACATGAATTGTTGAAGATCCTGCACCCACTCGAAGTAGCTCACGGTCACGCCGCCGGCATTGCAAAGCACGTCGGGGATGATGAACACATCGCTCTGCGCGAGGATGCGATCCGCCTCCGGGGTGGTCGGGCCATTGGCCCCCTCGGCGATCACCCGGCACTGCAACTTCCCCGCATTCTCCGCATTGATGACGCGTTCCGTCGCGGCGGGGATCAGTACCGTGCAAGGGGTCGTCAGCAGTTCCGAATCGGGAATGGCTTCCGCTTTCGGATAACCGACAATGGTGTGCCGTTCATTTTCCGGTGCTTGCACGTACTTCTGCATCGCCGGGATATTGATCCCGTTGGTATTTCGGATCGAACCGTAGCGATCCCCGATGGCGATCACTTTGGCCCCGAGTTTGTGCAGTTCGTCGCAGGTCACCGAGCCGACGTTCCCGTACCCCTGCACCACGGCGGTGCTCTGTTCGATCGGCAAATTGAGTTCCTTGAGCGCTTCCAGAATGCAGTAGACGATCCCGCGCCCGGTCGCTTCGCGGCGACCGACGCAACCGCCGAGTTCGACGGGTTTACCGGTCACAATTTCGGGGCAAGCGTAGCCGATTTTCATGCTGTAGGTGTCGTAGATCCAGGCCATGGTTTGCTCGTCGGTGCCCATGTCGGGGGCCATCACGTCGATGCGTGGGCCGATGATGCTCAGCACTTCCTCGGTGAAGCGCCGCGTCAACCGTTCCTTTTCCCCGAGGCTGAGTTTGGCCGGATCGCAAGCGATTCCTCCCTTCGCGCCGCCGTAGGGCAGGCCCATGATGCCGCACTTCCAGCTCATCCACATGGCGAGCGCCGCGACTTCGCCGATATCGACATTGGGGGCATAGCGCAGGCCCCCTTTGCTCGCCCCGCTGGTGAGGGAATGCTGCACGCGGTAGCCGATGAACACCTGCGTATGGCCGTCGTCCATCCGCACCGGCACACTGACGATCAACGATCGTTTCGGCAGCATCAGTCGGTCGATGATGCCGACGTCGAACTCCGGGAGTTCGTGGGCGACCGTCCGGAGTTGTTCGCAGGCCATGCGGTAGACGGCGGAATCATCGAAGAGCGTGTGCGGCTGAACGGGAGGGGGTGCGGACACGGGAGAACTCCTCATTGGGAACAGGAGATGTGGCTTTGAAATGATACGAGTCGGTAGCCAACCGCAAGACGACTATAGTAAAATCAATTCTTTACTCCATACTTATTGGTCGCTTCCATGCCGATTCCCGTCGTCTGTGCGTCGTGCCAAACTAAACTTGTCGCTCCGGATGCCGCCGCAGGCAAAAGAGTGAAGTGCAAGATCTGCCAAGCGGCGATCGTGGTGCCGACTCCCGTCGTGGAGGAAGCGAGCGATTTCGCCTTTGGAGATCCGGTGAACCCGGTGAAAGCCCAACCGAAGACGGTGAAATTGGACGACGACCGACCTCGCAAGAAATCGAAAGTTGTCGTCGATGACGAGGACGAAATTGATCCACCGAGGAAGCGGACGAAACGAAAGCAGGTGGCCAAGGCCAACCCGTTGAAGTTCGTCCTGTTGGGCTTGGTTGGTTTGATGGCGGTCGGCGTGGTCGGGGCGGTCGCCTGGTATGCCACCTCACAGGAAGTAAAAGTTGCGGGAACGAGTCCGATCATCGAAGTGGGCCGTCCGACTGATACGGCCACAAAGGCAGTTCCAGCCGGTTGGTCGGAATACGACCCGCTACCTAGCTTTACACTCTATTTCAAAGATTCACTCGGTGTGGTCAAGACCCGTCTCAGCAAACGCGCTGGTTTCGACGTCATAGCATTGACCGTGAGCGACGATCCCGATGCGACGAACGGGATGCAAATGACGATCACTCAATTCACGCCCGAATTCTTCGCCATCGCCAGGGTGAATGCCGAAGAATTCTTAAACGATGAAAAAGTGAACTTGGGACGTGGTCGCGAAATCTCAACCGACAAAAAAATTACGGTCGATGGCCACCCCGGCCGTGAATTCAAGGTCCGGGAAAAGAGTGGTGTCGAGGGATTCATGCGTTTTGTACTGGCCTACAACCGCTTGTACATCTACAGAATCAACGAACCGGGGATCAGCGAACAATCCGAAAACTACAAGACGTTCTTCGACAACGTCAAATTGAAGCCTTGATCCAGCGTAATCGACCCTGAATTCAGCACGATCATCTATCACTGGTTACTCCCATGCCGATTCCCGTCGTCTGTGCGTCGTGCCAAGCCAAGTTGGTCGCTCCCGACGCCGCCGCAGGCAAAAGAGTGAAGTGCAAGATCTGCCAAGCGGCGATCGTGGTGCCGACGCCCGTCGTCGAAGTCGAGGACGATTTCGCTTTTGGAGATCCGGTGAAGCCGGTGAAAGCCCAACCGAAGCCGGTGCAATTGGACGACGACCGACCCCGCAAGAAATCGAAAGTTGTCGTAGATGACGAGGACGAAATTGATCCATCGAGGAAGCGGACGAAACGAAAGCAGGTGGCCAAGGCCAACCCGTTGAAGTTCGTCCTGTTGGGCTTGGTTGGTTTGATGGCGCTCGGCGTGGTCGGGGCGGTCGCCTGGTACGCCACCTCGCGGGGCACCACCAATGGCACCAGTCCATCCAAAGATGCGCTGGACGGCTGGACGAGATTCGAGAAGCCGGGATACACGGCCTACTTCAAAGATTCGCTCGGAGTTCCGGATGCGAAGGATGGCATCCAAGCGGGAGTCAAAGTCGATTCACTCGCCACCGGCGCAGGACAGGGTTCCCAAAACGGGATGCTGATCGTGACCTCGCAATCCAAACCTGCCGACTATGAGGCCTTGAAGAAGAATCCCGCCAACGCTTTCGATGCCAGCCAAGCTGGCATGCTGCTCGATGGAAAAATCCTCTCCAAGAAGGATATCGCGTTCGAAGGTAACCCGGGGCGTGAAATTAAAGTTCAGAAGAACGATGGTAGCGAAGCCATTATTCGCTCCGTGTTGGCGAACGGTCGCCTCTACATCTTTGTGGTCATCGAACCGGGGATCACCGAGCAATCCGAGACGTACAAGACCTTCTTCGACAATATCAAGCTTAAACCTTAGAACCAGTGCCGACGGTCTGGCAAATCTTTCTGGCGGTCGATTTTGGCCCTGAAAGGGCCGTTCCACCAGCCCAGGTCGGAGGTCGCTCAGCGGCCGGAGGCCTGGGTATGGCGATCCGGAAAAACTGAGACGCCCTGAAAGGGCGGTTCCAAGGACTGCTCCGAACCGTCCCTTCAGGACGGAGGCCGTTTTCTGAATCGGGGTTCCCAGGCCTCCGCCGGCGGTGCCGGCTCCGACCTGGGCTGGTGGAACGGCCCTTTCAGGGCCGAAATCCTCCGGATCCGACCGCCAGAAAGATTTGCCACACCCTGTTCCGCCACACCCTTAGACCTCGGGCGAAGTGAAACAGGGATGGGATCGCGTCTTGTTGCGCTTAGCGATGTTCCAGTTCCCTCCATGAGCACACCTACTCTCCGCGCTCCTTGCGGATCTCGGCGTAGCGCGCCTCCAGTTTCGCCGTCAGCGCCGGCAACTTGTCCAAATACCGTTTGTGCGGCCGGGGGGCGGTGCGGGTGAGGGCGTAGGCAGTGATCAACGGCAGGCTCAGCGTGCTGTCCACATAGCACGTCACCGTGCCCGGCAGCTTATCCGGATCGACTTTGCCCCAGGTCATCGCTTCGCTCGGGCTGGCACCACTGAGGCCACCGGTGTCGGGGCGGGCATCGGTGAACTGCAAGAAGTAGTCGTGGCCCGATTCGGCGAGACCGAGCACTTCCTGAATCTGAGGCTCCGTTTGCAAGATGAAATTCTTCGGCGAGCCGCCACCCAAGATGAACACACCCGAGGTGCCGCCGTCGGCTTTGGCGTCCCAGACGATGCTCGCCGATTGATTAACATCGCGCAGCGGGTCGATGCGGAGCATGTTCCCTTCGAGCATGAGCGCGGCCAAGTTCATGCCGATGCTGCTGTCGCCGGGGCTACTCGTGAAGATCGGCACACCGCAGCGGTAGGCCGCGGCCAACATGCTCTTGCCTTTGATACCGGTCTGATCCTCCCGCTCGGCCAAATACTTGCCGACGAGACCGTGGAACTCCGCGGTGCCGAAGGTGCCTTGGAAGGCTTCACCCCGGCAGAGCGTGCGGTAGAACTTGTCGGTGCCGAGCAGGTTTTCATAATCGAAAATGATGTCGTAGATGCGGATGACTTGATTGGCGCGCAGTTCCAAGTCGGGCAGGTTCGGCCCGGCTTGGTACAAGTCCATACCGAGCGCATAATGCGTGTCGTGGTAGAGGTTCGCCCCCGTGCTGATGATCCAATCGATGAAACCCGCTTCGATCAGTGGCACCAGGCAACTCATGCCCAACCCGGCCGGGGTGAGCGCCCCACTGAGAGCCAAGCCGACGGTGCAATCGGGGGCGAGCATCCGCTGGGCGTAAAGCTGGCACCCCTCGCGGAGCCGGCCGCCGTTGTAGCTGAGGAACGCGGAATCGATGAGGTCGGCGACGCCCATCCCGGGTAGCACGGCGGGCGGGTCGATGCGCTGCTTGCTGATGCGTTTCATGAACGCCACGTTCTCGGTGGAGCCAGCGTGACGGTCGTAATGGGCTTTGTGCGGGTGCATAATCTTTCCAAAGTTGTGCGACAGACATCGCGCCTGTCCTACGGTAAAAGCCTTCGCAACGCCAATTCATATTCCGCCGGCGTGTTCACGTTCCGCAACGATTCCACTTCCTCGAACAGCTCGGCTCCGAGGAACCGCGTCGGCACAGCATCGAACACATCGCGCAACCGCAACCGATTCTCGGCGAGCATTCGTTCGACAACCGTGCGTACCGACAGACGATATATGGCCGCCAGGGGATGGGGGTAGCCTTGAATCCGCGGCACGGCGACCTCGTACTCTTGCAATGCGCCGATGACCGTGCGGACGAACTCCGGCTTCAAGAACGGGACATCGCACGACGACAAATAGACCGCATCCACGCGACTGTCGAGCGCCGCGAATCCTGCGGCGAGTCCGGCAAGCGGCCCTTGGCCACGCAGGGAATCGTGGACGATCTCGATCCCGTCGGGCAGTGGTGGAAGGTCTTGACCCGGCGCCGCGACCACCACGACGGGTTGAACGACCCCGGCGACGACACGCACCACCCGTTGGAGGAGGAACTCGTTCCCGAATGGGAGCCACGCCTTGGCCCGCCCCATCCGCGACGATTCCCCGCCGCAAAGAATGATGCCACCGATGTTGGGCAACGCCATCGCCGTCGTCTCTATCGTGTCGGGATCGTCCCCGGTACTATATCCGCATCCGAACTTCGCCGAGAGTGCTCCATGTCGCGCAGCCACTATTTTTACTGGATTCTCTCGGTTCTATTCGCGTCCCAGCCGCTGGCGGCTCAAGTGCCGAGCGATCCCAAACCGCCGGTGACCAAAGTCGATCCGAACCCGGAACAACAGGCGGAGGCGTACGCGATTCAAATCGGGGGGACGCCCCTGCGGAACGTCTCGCACATCGGCGAAAAGAATGCGCTCATCACCATCAGCTTCCTCGGCACCGATGCCAAACCCGCCGATGTCAAAGCCGTCGATCTCAAGAAACTCGCGGGGGCCACCCGGTTGAACCGGCTCAGTTTCTTGGGGGCGAAGAACGTCGATGTGGCTCTGAAACAAATCGCTGCGCTGCCGATGTTGAAATCGGTATCGATGGAAGGCTCCGATCTGGGCGACGACGGACTGAAGGAGATCGCGGCGCTCCCGAACCTCAACGACCTCGACCTCAGTCGGGTGACAGCGATCACCCCGGCTGGTTGGAAGGCATTGGGACAAGCCGGCAAACTCGAAACGCTCTGCCTATCGGGGACGGTACTCGACGATGCGGCGTTCCGCGAATTGGCCAGACTCAAACAGCTAAAAACGCTCAAACTCGACGGCACCAAACTGACGTTGGCCGAAACCGGAGCCACCTTCGCCCAGTTCAAACAACTCGTCGAACTCGATCTGAGCCAGTCCGCCGTCGGCGATGACGGCGTGTTGGCACTCTGCGCGGCACGGGGCTTGGTCACGCTGACACTGCGCGGCACGAACTTCACCGATGCGGGGTTTCAGCCGATTGCCCAATTGCTGAAATTGAAGGAGCTGAACCTGAGCGAACTCCCCTCGCTGACGGGCGTTGGCTTCACCGATATCGCCGACCTGAGCGGGTTAGAAAATTTGATCCTCAGCGATTCCGGCATCACCGACAAAGGGATGAAAGCGATTGCGAACCTGCGCGAATTGAAGCGACTCGATCTGGATCGCACTAAGATCACCGACGATGGCGCGAAGTTCTTGGCCACCAAGCGGGCATTGGAAAAGTTATCCATTCAAGAAACCAAAGTCGGCGACTCCGGGTTGCTGGCGGTGGCTGGGGAAGCGAAACTGTTGAAGAAAATCGAAGTGCGGAAATCGAAGGTGACCAAATCCGCGCAAGATGAGGCCCGGAAGTTGAACCCCAATCTCGATTTGGAATATTGAACTACGGCAACGCAATGCCCTTGAGTTCGAACTTCACCGTCTGCACCACCATCGGCCCGGCGGTTTCATACACGGCCCGCCAGCCCTTCAAATCGGGCAGCGGCGCCGGCTTGCCGACGGGGGCATCGTAACTGTAACTGGCCGAAATGCGACGCCCCGCTTCGTTCGTGGCGTAGTCGTTCGGTTCGTAAGCATTCCGGTTGTTCGGGGCGTACAGTTTTAACGTGTTCGTACTCGCCCACAATTCAAAGCTCTCGAATTCCGGGTGGCTCGGCGGATACTCCAAATTGAAATCGAACTGCACGCGGTTGGCGATGCGCTTCGCCGGGGCCAGCGTCACCTTCACACCATCGAACGTTTGCGACAATGGCTTGTCACCGGTCAAATCCTTGAACTCCACGGCGAGCAACTTCTCGGACGCCACGACGTTGAAGTTCCCGCTCAGAACATCGATGATCGCGGCACTCCGGGGGATGCTCTGCAACCGGACTGTGGCCAACTGACGGAAGCCTACCGTTGGGACACGCCCGGTGCTCGGGGTGACCTTCAATGTTTCTTTCCCAGCAGTCGCCGTGGTGATCTTGGGAACATCGTCGATCAAGTAGATCGGAAAGCGCGGCTCCCAGCTCACTTCGAGCATGATGTCGTAGACCGAACGATCTGTGTCGAAGTCGCGCTTCGCCACGACTTGTTTCACACTCACCCGGAACGGCCCATCGACGCTGCTCGGTGCGGCCGTGCCCTTGGTGAATTTCACCTTACCCGCGCTCGGGCCAAAACGTGTCCCTGTCTGCTTGGCGAGCGATTCCGCCGCAAGCCAGAAATCGGTGGTCACAATCGGTTCGACTTTCAGACTGCTATCTACAGCCGAAAGGTCGAAGTCGATTCCGGACTGTTTCGTGATGCTGGCCACCGCGAGCGCCAAGGTCGATTCGGTAGCCGTGGTCGTCACCCGCTTGCTCGAGATCGGGGCGGGCTTCGGCGGTTCCTGGGCCACGGCTTGGCCCAAGACCATCAATACTAACCATGCGACGGTGGCCCGAGTGATTCGCCGCATGTCACGCTTTCTTGCTCTCGAATAGATCTTCCGGATTGTCGCCGACGGCGCGTTTGTCCGGGTCGAACCAGTTCGGGTTGAAGTCGATGCGGACGCGGTGCTTCATCGCCAAGTTCGCCGTCAGCGCGAGGATCGCATCGGCCATGGCGATCTCCCCGTGGCAGCGCGGCAAGATGTCCGCGTACTTCCACTTCTTCTTGCCTTCGGCGGTCGTTTCGTACTCGTAGCTGACGGGCTGTTTCATCTCCTGCCACTTGCGGATGCAATAGGCGAAGTGCTCCATCTCGGTACGGTAGCCGCGGATGTCCGAATCCCATGACGGGCCGGCTGGTCCTTTGGTAATGGCCGCGCCGCCTCCGCCACCCCAGGTACTGCTGGCTTCCGCTGTCGGCTTGCCGTCTTTGCTGACGGTGACGGTGATGGCCGTGTCCTTACCGCCAGCATCCACCTTTTTCGTCGGATCTTTCTCCTTGAAGAGGTAGACGCTCTGCTCCTTCTCGACGATCATCGTCCCCTTCGATCCCATGAGGCATTCGCCGTACTCTTCGAAACCGTTCGTGCTCATCGACGAATAGGTCACCACGACGATGTCCTGCTTATTCGTGGCGTAAGTCGGCCCGGGGAATTCGTACGTCACGAAGACACCATCGTCGCAGTCACGCGGGTTCTTGCCCGGCCCGTAGAACGATTTGACCCCGCTCCCGAGCACGGAAATCGGCTTGACCTTGCCCAGGAAGATGCTTGCCGCGTCGAGTTGGTGGCTCCCGAGTTCCGCCATCAGCCCGCCCCCGGTGCGATCCGAAATCCGCCAGCGGATCAGCTCTTTGATGTCGGTGTAGTACGGCTCCGGCTTCGCTCCCGACTTCGGTGCGTACTTGTTGTTCGCATCCAAGGCCGAGATCGGCAGGAAGGTCAACTTGTCGAGTTCCGCTTGCGGCAGCTTCACCGAATCTTGCTTCCGCACCGGTGGGTACCAAGTATCTTTGATCGGCGGCAGATCGTAGCTCGGGTCGAAAGCTTCCTTGTCTTTATCCGCGTAAACTTGTGGCCACGATTGGTTCCGGTGCCAGAGCGCCCGGATGTGCTTGATGTCGCCGATCAACCCGGAATTCACCACTTCCAAAGCATGGGCGTACAGCATCGAATAATGGCGCTGGTGACCGATGCTCAGGAGCAGTCCCTTTTCCTTGGCCTTGGCGATCATCGCTTTGCAATCGGCGATGGTGCGGGCCATCAGCTTTTCGCACAGCACGTGCAGCCCGGCTTCCAAACACTGGACAGTCATCGGCCGGTGCGTGATGAGCGGCGTGGCCAGGATGACCCCTTCGATGCCGAGCTTCTCTTTGTCCGCGAGGAGCGCTTCGACGGTCTCATAGCGAGCGATCGTCTTGGCTTCGGCTTCACCGTAGACCTTGTTCAACCCTTTTCGCGGAGACGGTGCCGGTTCCCCGGCAAAAATACGCTCCATGTTGTAAGGTCGCACATCGCAGACTGCGACGATTTTCGTAAACGCCGGATTGTGGTCGCCGACGAGGACATTGCCTTCGTCTCCGCAACCAATCAGCGCCACTTTGACGGGGTTATTCCCCTTCCACTGCTCGTAACCGAAGTAGACAGCGGCGCTCACGGGCACCACGGCCCCGGCAGCGGCGGCCACCTTCAGAAACGTCCGCCGCGTCGGATCGTTCGGTTCCCGAATCTGCCGGGCTCGTTCGAGATCACCGGCGGCTTGAGCGAAGTTTTTCAGCCCGATCGACTTCTGCTCGTCGGTCAAATCAAGTGCCATGATGGAGTTCCAAATTTCGGAGTGAGCCGCGCGGCGAATGCCGAGCGCGGAAAATCAATCGAGTTAAACCGGGTCGGTGGCCCGGGGAAAGAGAAGGCGATGAATCAGGGCATCCAAGCCGAGCCAGCGGCCCGTCGGGTGAACGAGAATCACGAGTAGACCTAGGGCTTCGATCAAATTTTTATTGATGAACAACGGGTTCCCTTCGGTGCCCGGTGGCAATGGCAACCACGGAACCGTCGGGTGCGAGAGGTACGTCATCGCCAAGAAGCCGATACCGGCGATGCACCAGACGCGGGTGAATAGGCCAATCAACAACCCTCCGCCGATGAGGGTGATGCTCCAGCGCGTGAGCCTGTCGAGCAGGAGAATGGGCTTCTCGGCCGCGTCGTCCTTCACGTCGAAGCCGGCGCTCGTCTTCAATTCTTTCACGAAGGCTTTGGCGTCGGCCGCGAGTTCTGTCTTGGCCGATTGCAAGTCGGTTTGGACTTTCTTCTTCCGCGTCAGTTCCAAGCCGTTGCCGTTGCCGAGGGCGAGTTTGTCTCGGGTGACAAATTCATCGAATTCCTTCTGGAGCAACGCGATGTAATGCAGGCGTTCCGGAGCGCTGAATTGCAACGCACCATCGCCCCCCGTCACATACGTCACTTTGGTATCGCGGCGATCAACACCATACACCCAACGGGCATACTGCGCCCGCAGAATTTGGGCCGCATTCGAATCGCCCTTCGCCGCATCTTGCAGGTCTTTCGCCACGTCAGTGGGGCAAAGCTCCGCTTGCTTCTCGACGGACAGTTTCTTGAATTCTTGCACCGACTTGGGCTCGGCTTGGTTCAGCATTCCCGTGTAGACTTTTTCCGGGTCACCGAGGTAGCGCTTCCGCAACTCTTCGCCCAGCGGGCCTTCCGCCACGGCGAAGTATGGTTCACTCGTGAAGACCTTATTCGTCTCGGTCGGCCCGACGTAGGTCGATTGCACCTTGTGCAGCCCTTCGAATAGGAAGTGCCAGCCGATGGCCAAACGCAGTGCCAGCAGCACGAAGACACGTAGTTGCCATTTGTTTTGGGCCGTGGACACGATGAGTGCAAGCAGCACTCCGGCGAGGCCGGCGTACAGGACCGCTGCGGGAACGAGGAGATTCATGATGGGCCGAGCAATGCGGAGAGATTCGGTTATGGGTTTATATTAGCCACGCCGCGGCCGAAAGCCTAGTCAACTCGTCCGAGTCCAGCGTAACCATCCTCGCAATAGGCGGGCCACCCACGGTGTGAGCCGTTCCCGGTTGAACTGATCGCCGAGCTTCCGCAAGCTTTCGGTATACGTCGGGTACGGGAAAACCGTGCTGGCGAAGGCTCGTGCGCCCAGGTGGTGGGCCAGTGCCATGGATAGCGTGCCGATGATCTCCCCGGCATGCGGGCCCACGACCGTGGCCCCGAGAATCCGATCGGACTTTGCCGCCAGGAACAATTTCACAAAGCCGCTGGCCCCGTCGGTCGCCCCGCGATCCAACTCGCCCAACTCCACCCGCAAGACGCGATTTCCGCCGCTGGTGTCGCCGAGGCTCGCCAATTCCGGTTCGGTGTACGTGCAGCGCGGGATCGATTGCGGGTCGAACTTCGCCCGGCCAAGGAACAGGGCGTTCCGCAGCACCACCCGCGCCATCGCATCGGCGGCATGGGTGAAGTGCGGCATTTTCGCAGCCACATCGCCCGCCGCGAACACCCGTCGGTTCGTCGTCCGCAACCGCTCATCGACGGTCACACCCGCCGTCCCATCATAGGCGATGCCCGCCGCCGGCAGATTCAGCGACTCCACATTCGGCACCCGACCCACGGCCATCAACACCGCATCGGCCGCGAACCCG